>JBQTIW010000018.1:0-25066 GCA_052387735.1 Gemmatimonadaceae bacterium | reverse complement strand
GAAGGTGACGAACGCGGCACCGCCGCCACGTTTGTCCGCATTGCGACGACGAGCGGCTTCGATGAGCACCTGTCGCATCGCCCGCGCGGCGATGCGCTTGAAGTGCAGGCGCGACGTCCGAGCCACCCGGGGTGAATCTGCGAGCTTGAGCCACGCTTCGTTGACCAGCGCGGTCGGACTCAAAGTCGCGCCGGGATCGTCCTGCCGCACGGACGAAGCCAGCCGCCGCAACTCCTCGTAGGCCTCACTGAAGATCTCGTCCAGTGCGCGCCGGTCCGCGTCGGACGCCGCGGTACGTACGGGGTCTGCACCCGAGGGCTCGTGTGGGCGATGAGGGGACATCAGAGCCCTAGGGTACCGCGCGGGCCCGAAGGTGGGTAGAGGCGCCCTACCTCCTCGCTCCCCGTCGCGTGATATGAATGACCGGTCGCCCGGTCGCACCGCCAAACCGGGCGGTCGCGTCGACCGCGCTGTAGTACCGGATTTCGTTGATCTCGCTGATGGGTACCGTGCGCAACGCCTCCACGCCACCGGTCATCTCGTTGTCCACCCGGACGACTGGCCCGGAATCGATGGAGCGGATGCTTCGCGTTCCGCCGTCGCGCAGAAACCGGGGGCGAAGGCGCTGGACGGCGTCCATCGCCGTCGTGAGCCCTTGCGCCTTCTCGAGGTCTTCACGCGTGATCACGTCACTCGATCGAGTTGGGGCGAGGTCAGGGCCGGCTCGCGGAGCGGCTGAACCGCTCGCGCACCCCAGCGAGATCGCCAACGCGACGAGGTGTGGAACGCCGAAGCGACATCCGAAGGGAACTGCCATACGCCAAACGTCGTGTCAACGCGTGGCGGGCGCCAGCTTCCAGAGCCCGTTGATCATGTCGGAGGCGTAGACGGCGCCAGCCGCGAAATGCACGCCCCACACGAAGGTTGGCATCCCCTGATCGACAAGACCGATAGCCTTGAGTCGTCCCATCGCCTTGAGGTCACACCGCCCGTCGGAGGCCTTCTGTGCTGCGGTGCACCCGCCCAGATTCCCGCGCACGTCGAGCACCTGCACACCGGCGTTATAGTACGCGGCGTAGAGGAAGCCGCTGGTCTCGTCCACCGAGAAGTTGTGCGCACCTGCGCCGGGTACGTTGAGGAACGCGACCTCGATCGGTGCACTCATGGTGGACAGGTCCACGACGTGCACGTCGCCCGATGCCGATGTGAAGAGACTGGCCGGGCCTTCCTCGCCGACGAACGCATACTGCTTGGCCCCGGTCGACGGGTCGTGGAACCACCAGACGTTGTGCACCTTGCCGCCCACGGTGGCCACACGGCCGATCTCCACGGGTCGCGAGATGGAGCCACCGCGTCCGCCGCCGCCGATGTCGAATATCACCAGCCCGTGGCTCCACTGCGCGGTGAACAGGATGCCATCGCGCACGAAGACATCGTGGACAAACGATCCGTTGATGTCGAGGGTAAACACCTCGCGAGGCGCCAGGGGATCACCCAGATCCACGATCATCAGGCGCGCCGGCGCACTCGACGCAGAGTTGACGGCCAGAAATGCGTAGAGCCGCCCGCCGATTGTCTGGATCTCGCAGGTGTGAACACCACGGGTGATCTTGTCCGACGTGAACACCGACAGCTGTTGCGGCTTTATCGGGTTTGTCATGTCGTAGGTGACGATCGACCCTGGCCCCGGCTCGGTGGGCACGACCATGTACCTGCCGTCGGTGGACACCTGCACGTCACCGACGGTGCCGGCGCCCGGCACCGTGACCGAATCCACGAGGGCGGGCGCGCCGCGAATGTCCCAGATGTAGACCGTATTGCCGGTCGTGGCGACGCCCGCCACGGTACGGCTCCCCCACGTGGACGTGTAGGCATAGCTGCCGTGCACCCACACCTCACCCATGAATCGCGCGGACAGGGGCCCACGACCCGACACCGTCAGGTTGACGGGGATCGACGGCACGTTCGTCGCCGGTGAGGGTGACACGCCGTCGTCATCGCTGCACGCGGCTGCCGCGAGGATTGACAGAAAAAGGCGGGACGAAGACCTCATGCAGCTCACTGTGTACCCGTCACTCGGCGAAGGCGCGTTACTGAAGTAGCGCTCACGCGACGGCTGTTCCGTCCTTGACCGCTACGCACCCAGTCCGTAACGGCCGAATCGCCGACGCATGCTCCCGGCGTGTAACCTGACGCCGAGCGATACCATCCAAATCTGATCATCTCCGAACACCTCGACCGGGTCGAAAGGTGAAGGGCGAAGGGTGGCCCGAGGAACATGATATCCGACCTCTACAAAGGGGCGACCCGTCACCAACCCGGTACCCCACCCCATAGGGCTGAGATTCACCGTTACGTTGGTCCACCGGGTCCGGCCGAGGATGTTGAAGTCGAGCAGGGGACGGATCGTCCGGTAGAACGACGTCGTGCGTTCTTCCTCGGGGCGCGTCGTGCGCTCGAATCGAGCCGCGAACGACAGGGAGGACACACGGAGCTCACCTTCAGCCAGCACAGCCGAGAACTCGAACGCCTGGCGGCCATCGCTGAACTCGCGGGTTCGCGCGTACTCCACCAGTCCGTAGCGCCATGCCCCCTCCACACGGTGCAGGCGCATCGACACGCTGTGTTTCTTCTGGTCCAGTCCATCCCCGCGCGCGAACTCGGGCGACTGCACGTCCGCCAGGCTCGCCGACAGCTCGAACACGCGGGCCGGCGTCCAGGATGCCCGCGCCGACCATGAGTCGAACGCGCGATCCGCGTTAGGCCAATCGCTGGGAGACTCCGGTTCATCACCGTTGAAGCTCGCGACTTCGATCGACAGGTCGTTGACGCGCAGGGTGGCCGCGACCATCAGTCGCTCGAGGATCTGCGCGTGATGGTGGTTCACGGGGTACTTCACGAACGGACGCCCCATCGGGTCGTCGCTGCCGTACGGGACGAACCCCTTGCCCGCGAACAGCGCCCCCGCGACGGCGCCGCTGCGCCCCGTGACGCCAAGCATTGCCTCGTGCAGCCAGGTGTGCGGATGACGTCGATCGGCATAGCCCTCACCGTAGACGCCGGGATTGATTTCCCCGCGGTCCAGCGTGGCTCCCTCGGCGTTGATCGACAGATACGCCACCAGCCGCCCGTTGAAGGTGCGGGCGGCCACCACTCCCATCGGTTGGGTGAGATAGCCTTCCGAGACCGGCTGCTTCAGCACACCAGGAGTGGCGCGCGAGTACAGCGCCACAGCCATGGCCCCAATCGTCAGCCGCCGCGTCGAATCAGCGGGGTGCTGATCGTGCTGTGCCGACAGCATGTGGGGCACGGCGGCGGCGACGACAAGCGCGATCGATCGCGCGCCACACGCATCGAGCACACTCACTTCGTGCTGTCGGGAGGTGCAGCAGCGGTCGAGTCGCCCACGATACGCGCCGTGCGCACGAAGTCGAGCTTGGGGAAGGCGCGCTCCAGGTAGGCATTCCCTTCAGACATGATGCGCGCCTGATCGGGGCCGAAGCCGCCAGGCGGACCGTCGCCGTAGTCGGCATGGAGCGAGTCGACCACCGCCATTCCTTCGACGACCTGGCCGAACGGCGCAAACCCCATCCCGTCGAGGTTGGTGTTGTCGACCAGGTTGATGAACACCTGCGTGGTGCGCGTATCGGGACCGGCGCTGGCGAAACTGATGAAGCCGCGCTTGTTGCTTTGGCGCACCGAATCGTCGGGTATGGGAAGCTTCTCCCACGCCGCATTGACCGCCGGATCGCCGTGGGCGCCGAACTGCGCCATGAAGCTCGTCATCACGCGGAAGAATCGTGTGTTGTCGAAGAAGCCGCTCTTCACGAGCTGATGAAAGCGATCGGCGCCCAGCGGCGCCCATGGCCGGTGTACCTCGACCACGAATGGACCCTTGCTCGTTTCGAACCGGACGCGGAACACGTTAGGCGCCCGTTCCTGGCTGGTCGGGTCACGTGGAAGCCCGGTTTCGGAGACTTCTCTCGATTCGCAGCCGGCGACGGTGGCGAGGATTACTATGCTGGCAAGAACACGGAGCATGCGCGAGGACGGGGAGTGGGGATTGGGGATTGGGATGGGAGAGTGGGGGAGTGGGGAGTGGCGGCTGATCGTGGCCGGTGGTTGTCCACTCCCGAATCCCGAATCCCCAATCCCCTTTTTATCTGCCAACCGCGGCATGATACACCGCAACGCGTCCTTCGCTGCCGCTTGCGAAGAAGGCTCCATCGCGCGATGCGCGCACGGCGTGAAAGCCGGCGGGGTCAAAGGGCGTCCACGTGACACCCCCGTCGCGGGAGATGTCGCTGCCGTTGGTGCCCACCGCAATGAGAATGATTCCGGATCCCGCGCCGGCCGCCGCCACGCCTGAGCGAAATCCGGGGGGCCTTTGACGCTCGAGCGAACTGGCCCGGGCTTCCCGTTGATGAGCGGATAGCTTCCCGCGATCATCCGCGTGGAGTCCGGCTGCGCGTAGTCGCCACCCACGGTGTGGACCCGGTCCAGCGTGACCGCGATGGCAAACGTTCCGCCACTGGCTTTGCCCTGGGGATGTGCGGACCCGAAGACCTGCCACGTCTTGCCCCGATCCGAGGAGTGGAAGAGCCGCGAGGTGAGTCCTCCGCTGCCCAGCCACAGATCTCCACTCCCCGACGCGATCATCGAGGAGCCCGATGCGGCAAAGAACGCTTCTCCTTCGCGCGCGACTGGCCGCTGGTCCACCGGCGTCTCACGCCACGTCTCGCCCCCGTCGGTAGTCGTCAGGATCAGGACCCGGCCGTCCATGGGATCGCCTAACGCGACGCCGTTTCGGTCGTCCCAGAAATCGATGGCGTCGAGGAACACACTGGTGTCCGTCGCCTGGTAGCGCAGGGTCCACGTCCGTCCACCATCCGTGGTGCGCCAGATCCGCCCCGCGGTTGCCGCAACGTGAGCCACGGAACGGCTCCGGCCATGGATGGCGCGTAAGTCGAGCCGTGCTGCCCCCGGTACCGTATCCACCCGCCAGGTCTCGCCACCATCCGAGGAGTGAATCACTGTCCCCCGCGACCCACTGGCCCACACCGTCTGCGCATCCACGACCGACAGTCCGCGCAATGACGCCGTCGTACCGCTGGCCAGGGCCTTCCATTGCGCGAAAGCAGACGAGGCTGGCAGCGCGAGCGCGGCGGTGACGAGCAGGAGGCGAGGCATGGGGGAAGTTTAGCGGGTAGTGGGTAGTGGGTAGTGGGTAGTGGGTAGTGGGTGGCGAAAACACGCTCGCCAGCCCTCTACCTACCACACACCGCGTACTGCCAGCTAGTTACTACCCACTGCCCACTGCCCACTCTCCACTCACCACTCGAGTGTCCTCCCTCCTTCGCACCCGGTTTCTCGTGGTCGGCAGCGGCGTGGCCGGGCTGCACACCGCGTGGCGCGCGTCCCAGCACGGGGAGGTGCTGGTCACCACCAAACGCACGCTCTACGACTCGGCGACGGCGTACGCGCAGGGCGGCATCGCCGCCGCCCTGGGAGCGGGGGACACACCCGAGTTGCATCGGAGGGACACCCTCGCCGCGGGCGCAGCCCTCTGCGATCAGGAGGCCGTGGAGGTGCTGGTGGAGGAAGGCCCGGCGCGCGTGCGCGAGCTCCAGCTGGCCGGCGCGAAGTTCGACCTCGGCTCCGACGGCAAGCTCAAGTTAGGTAGGGAAGCCGCCCACTCGCGACGACGGATCGTCCATGCACATGGCGATCGCACCGGAGCAGAGGTGGCGCGGACGCTCGTCGATCGCGTGCAGTCGGGGCGTCGGACCTCGGTGCTGGAGAACGCCCGCGTGCTGGAGCTGATCGTCGAACGTGGGCGTTGCGCCGGCGTGCGGGCAAGCGTGCTCGGGCAGCCTGTGGAGATCCGTGCCGACGCGACGGTGCTCGCCACCGGTGGATGCGGCCAGGTGTATCGCTACACCACCAATCCCGTGGTGGCCACGGGCGATGGCTATGCGATCGCGCATCGAGCCGGCGTGACGCTTGCCGACATGGAGTTCGTACAGTTTCACCCCACGGCGCTCGATACGCCGGAGAATCCGCTGGCGCTCGTCTCCGAAGCGGTGCGCGGCGAGGGGGCCGTGCTGCGCAACTCGAAGGGTCACGGATTCATGGCGGGGCGGCACAAGCTGGCCGATCTGGCACCGCGCGACGTCGTGGCCCGCGAGATTTTTCGCGAGCAGAAGCGCACCGGTGGCGTGACCCTCGATGCCTCCTCGTTAGGTGCGGGGTTCGCCACCCGCTTTCCCGGGATCTTCGCGCTCTGCATGGCGCGCGGCATCGACCCGCGGCGCGAGCCTATCCCCGTGACGCCGGCCGCGCACTACATGATGGGTGGAATCGTGACCGATCTGCGTGGACGCAGCTCGCTCCCTGACCTCTACGCCTGCGGAGAGGTCGCCTGCACCGGCGTTCACGGGGCCAACCGCCTCGCGTCGAACTCCCTGCTCGAGGGTCTCGTATTCGCTGAACGCGTGGCGCGCGAGCTTGCCTCGGTGGACCGTTGTCCGGTTCCCCGTCGCGCCGCCGACTTCGCAGTCCCGCCGCTCGCCGATCGCGGAGCGGCGCAGGTCGCTGCCGATGCCATCCGCGCGCTCATGTGGGACTGCGCGGCGATCGACCGCAATGCGCGGGGGCTTCGCGCGTGTTTGCGCGAGCTCGATGAGCTCCGCTCGCGTCTCACGGCCGGCATGACGGAAGAGCGGAACATGTGCGACACTGCGCGTCTCATCGCCGCCGCCGCCCTGGCGCGCCGTGAGTCTCGTGGTGGGCACTACCGCAGCGATTTTCCGAAGGCGAAAGGGGAGTGGAGGGGGAGGCATATCGAGTTCTAGGCGATGGGCGGTAGGTGATGGTGCACGGCGAAGGGGCAGCCTCCGGCGCCCGACCGCTGGGGCTTCTATGGCCTATCGCCTATCGCCGATCGCCTAGATTTCCACCATGCCCGCTCCCGACCTTGCGGCCGCCATCCGCACCCTCGCCCGCGAACGGCGCGCCGTCATCCTGGCCCACAACTACGAACGGCCCGAAGTACAGGACGTCGCCGATTTCGTTGGTGATTCGTTAGGCCTGAGCCGCGAAGCCGCTCGGACGGACGCCGAGGTGATCGTCTTCTGCGGCGTGCACTTCATGGCAGAAACGGCCGCGATGCTCTCGCCGCAGAAAACCGTGCTGCTTCCCGACCTCGCGGCGGGCTGCTCCCTCGCCGACACGATCAACGCCGATCAGCTCCGCGCCTGGAAGGCCGAGCACCCTGGCGCTGTCGTCGTCGCCTATGTGAACACCACGGCCGCCGTAAAGGCCGAGAGCGACTACTGCTGCACGTCCGGCAACGCGGTCGAAGTCATTGAGGCCATCCCCGCCGACAGGGACATCCTCTTCCTGCCCGATTTCTTCCTCGGGGCGCATGTACGTCGCATGACCGGACGGTCGAACATCGACGTGTGGCTCGGAGAGTGTCACGTGCATGCCGGCATCACGCCGCAGAGCCTCTCCAGTCAGCGCGCCCAACACCCCGGCGCCGAAGTCCTCGTACATCCCGAGTGCGGATGCGCCACGAACGTCGTGGAAGCGATCTCGGCAGGTGCGATTCCGAAGGAGGGCGTGCACGTGCTCTCCACGGAAGGCATGATCAAACGGCCGGGAGTATCAGGCGCCGACACCTTCATCATTGCCACTGAGACCGGCATCCTGCATCGTCTCCGGCGCGCGAATCCCGGGAAGACGTTCTTTGCCGCGAGCGATCGGGCGGAGTGCCAATACATGAAGCTGACGACGCTTCCCAAGGTGCTGCGCTCCCTCGAGCAGATGCAGCATCGAATCACGGTACCAGCCGACGTCGCGGCGCGTGCACGGCTCGCGCTGGAGCGTATGGTGGCGATCGGGGGATCGACCCCGTCGCGCGCCCCCGCGTTCGATCCCGGAGAGTGAACGGGATCGGCCGAGGCGAGTAGTAAGCAGGATTATCCGTCGTTCCGGCGCCGGAATGCGGCCGGAGCCCGATGCTACTGACCCTGACACCAGACGGAATCCGGTCTACGCCGGGGTTCTCGATGCAGGAGGCACGATATGTCACCGGTCGATCCTGAGCGCCGCTGTCGCTCGTGTCCGCCAGCCGCCCCGGCGGAGGACGCGGCCTACACGAAACTGCGGTTCCCCCTCACCAAAGCGGAACTCGCGTTGCGTGTGCACGACGCCCTGCTCGAAGACCGGGCGTTCGAAGACGTCACGACGATAGCCACGGTACAGAGCGACCGTCGCGCGCGGGCGCGGCTCGTGGCTCGTCAGGCAGGCGTGGTGTGCGGCATTCCGTTTGCGATTTCCGCGTTCCAGGCCCTCGACGACAAGTGCATGATCCGCGTCGACGTCGAAGACGGGACGTCGGTGAAGAAGGGCGACGCAGTCCTGTTCATTTCCGGACACGCGCGTGGCCTGCTCTCCGCCGAACGCGTGGCCGTCAACTTCCTGCAACGTCTCTCGGGGATTGCCACGCTGACGGCGCGTTATGTGGACGCGGTCCGCGGTACGCGCGCGCAGATCCTCGACACCCGCAAGACCACGCCGGGGTGGCGGTCCCTGGAGAAGTATGGTGTGCGTTGTGGCGGCGGCACCAATCACCGGCTCGATCTCGCGTCGGCGGTCCTGATCAAGGACAACCATCTGATGGCCGTCGAGGGGGATATCGCCCGAGCGATCAAGCGCTCGCGTGAGCTTGCCGAGCTGGAGGCCATCGTCGAAGTGGAGTGCGACTCGGCCGAGCAGGTGCAGCGTGCAGTGGACGCCGGCGCCGACATCATCCTGCTCGACAACATGTCGGTCGACGAGCTCCTGGCCAGCGTGGCCCTCGTGGCCGGGCGCGCCAAGCTCGAAGCGTCAGGAGGCGTAACGCTCGACACGGTGCGCGCGATCGCCGCGACGGGCGTCGACTACATCTCGGTGGGCGCCCTCACCCACTCCCCGCCAGCCATGAACCTCGCCCTCGACTTCGAATAGGAGTCGCGCCTAACGAACGTTCGAACGTGTCTCGTGGGTACCCGTTGCGCCGGGACGTGCGCTGGCGACGCGCTCCTCGATCCAGCGCGCGAGACCGCGGTAGGGCAGGATCGGGTCACCCGTGTAGGTGACCGGCAGGCCGGCCAGGTCGGCAAGGAACGTCTCGCGGCTCACGCGTCCGCGCGACAGCAGCACGGGCACCACGACCACCGGGAGCCCGGTGATGCGATGCTGCAGCTCGATCAGCTCGCGCACGCGCCGCACCGCCTCGGCGCGCACGTGCGCCGGCGCATCGTCGCGCACAAGGTCCACGCGCACATCCGCAAACCCGGCGACTCGTCGCACCGATTCCGCCACCGGACGCAAGTTCTCCATCCAACGGGCGTAGTCCTCCGCCCCGTTAGGCCCGTGCCCGACCAGAAAGACAGCTTGGTGCTTACGATCTGTGGCGAGGGCGCGGGCACGCTCGGCCAGGATCTCCGCGAGGATCGGAGAGTCGTCGAGCGCGGGCGTGACGCGGATGGGCGTGCGGACCTTGACCGGCTCCAGCCCGCTGTGACCCATCTGCGAATGCAGCGCGTGGTTGATGGAATCCGTGAGCCCGGCGAGATAGCGGATCTGCTGATAGTGCTCGCTGTGCGACGACACCAGAAGCGGCACCACGACAATCTGTGAGACGCCTTGCGAATCCATGCGCCGCGCCAGATCCTGAAAGCGCGTGGTCGCGGCCTCGGGGCCCATCAAGAACGACACTTCAACGGGGCCGCCGAGTCGGGCTTCGAGCGCCACCTCGCGCACGAGCGAATTCCACTCCGGCCCGCCGCCGTGTGCCACAATGATGGTGCCCACCGCACCCGTCGCGTGGGACGCTGCCTGGCCGAACGCCGCAACGGGGAACGACAGCGCGAGCACCAGCGCCCGCGTCACAAAAGGTCCGGACACGTGAAGTAGGATTTGGTTGTTGGAGGCCGCGAGGGCGCACGCCCTGTGGTGCTGGACAACGTAGGAACCAATTCCGATGAAGTCAATCGGGATTAGGGACTCACGTCATATTTCGCAGGCCGCAGGAGCCTATGAACGCTGAAGCCGACGCCCCCGAACCGCCGCCACCCGTCCCCGCCGCTGAGGCAGAGCGGTGTCCGGTCTGCAACTCGACGGCGCTGGTTGAAGTCCGTTGCAAGACCATTTGCCGCAACTGCCGCACGATCGTTCGAAGCTGTTCGGACCTCTGACCTGCTCTTGCCTCATACCTCCAGAATCGCGTCGCGCACTACATAGCCATTGCCGCGGCGCACGCCATCAGCCACGACGCGCCGGCGGTCGTCGACCTCATCCTCGCGTGAGTCGAGGGCAGTGCGCGCGTCCCGGAATCGTCGCCCGGCCTCCACACAAAACAGATCGCACAACGCGAGCTCGTGGGTCCCTCCCGCGACGCCGCTCTGCTCGAGGAGCTGCTGGGTGCGCGCCAGCACGCACGCTGTCGCGAAGAGTTCGATCGCCATGTTCGCGAGCCGCTCCAGCACGAACTGGCGCTCGATGATCTCTTTCCGGTGTTTGAGGATCGCCTTCTCCGTTCGGTCGCGCAGTTCCGCCACGTGCTTCTCGAAGTACGTCCGGTGTTCTCCGAGCCTCGAATGGAGCGGCGCGTCGATGGTGTCGGTGGCGCCGAGCACCGAGCGAATGCGTGAGGCGGCATAGCCGGAGAGCAGGCCCCAGTTCTGCAGCGGTTTTCTCAGCGCGGATCCGACCTCCTTGAGCCGCTCGGCCGGACCCTGCACGCCGTTCAGCGCGATGAACAGGCGCAGAATCTCGTTCGTTCCCTCGAAGATCCGGTTGATCCGGGCGTCGCGCAGGGTGCGTTCATACGGATACGGTTTCACGAAGCCACGACCGCCGGCGACCTGTACCATCTCATCGGCTGCGCGCCAGATCAGCTCCGAAGCGAACACCTTGGCGCACGCCGCCTCGAGCGAGTAGTCCGCGTCCTGGCGGTCCACCAGCGACGCGAGTACGCCGAGCATCGCATCTGCTGCGTAGGTCTCCGACGCGAGCGTCGCCAGCTTGCGCTGGGTGATCTCGAAGCCCGCGATCGACCGTCCGAACTGCACACGCTTCTCGGCGAAATCCGCCATCTGTGCCAGCACGGTCTTGCTGCCGGCCGTGCAGCCCGCGGCGAGCGTGAGCCGCCCGCCGTTGAGTACGTGCACGGCCACGGCAAATCCTTTGCCCACGGTGCCTAACACGTGATCGGCGGGAACTCGCAGATTCTCATACGACAGCTCGGCCTGAGTCGAGCCGCGGATGCCGAGCTTCTGAACCGTCCCGAGCATACGGAAGCCGGGCATGTCCGGCCGGATGATGAATGCCGTCGGCCGCCGCAGCGTTTCGCCGTTGCGCCGGATCGCTGTCTGCGCAAAGGTCGCGATCACACCGGCGCGGTGTCCGTTGCCGATCCAGATCTTGCGGCCGTTGAGCGTCCAACTGCCGTCTGCGTTGGCCGCGGCGGTCGTCTTGATGTTCTGCGCGTCGGATCCGACATCCGGCTCGGTCAGCGCGTAGGCCGCGAGCGTTTCACCACGGGCCAGACGGGGGAGATACATCGCCTTCTGCGCGTCGCTTCCAAACAGGACGATCGCCTTCGAACCCAGTCCGCAGTGCACCCCTACCAGCACGGCCAGCGACGGGTCGACCCGTGAGATCTCGCCGAAGACCCTGGCATATGCGGACGCGGAGAGGCCAGACCCGCCGTACTCGCGAGGGATCGTCAGGCCCAGCAGGCCGATGCGGGCGAGTGCGTGGATGACGGGCTCGGGAACGGTCTCCTGCGCGTCGATCGCTGCGGGGTCGATGAGATCTCCCACCAGCGCGCGCAGCTCCGCGACCATGCGCCTGACGAGCGCTGCCTCCTCTGGCCGCTGTCTGTCGAGCGTCGCGGGATAGGGAAACAGCAGCGCGTCGTGCACTGCACCGGCGAAGAGCCCGCGCGTGAACGAGGGAAGGGGATCAGACATGGGATCGGACCGACTGTCAGAAGGAAACCCCGCAAAACGAAGGCGAGTCGTGGGGACAGATTGCCTCACGACTCGCCGCGACGCCACCAGACTGGTGGTGATCTCTTGTACGCTACAGCTACGGCACGGTGATCTTCAGGACGTTCGACACCACACCATCGATGGTCACAGTGATGTTGGCCAGGCCGCTGTTGTTCTGGCTTGCACCGACAACGCCGCCAAGTCCCTGTGGGCTGACGCTGGCAACTGGAACGTTGTCACTCAGCCAGCTCACCGTGCGCCCGAAGAACGAGGTCACGATCTTGCCCGCGCTGTCGGTCACCACGGGGTTGTATTGCTTTTGTGTGCCCCTGGGAAGGGTTTCAGCGTCCGGGCTGAACACAATGGTGGAAACCGGAACCGGAGTGACCGTCACGCCGAGGCTCGCGGTTTTTCCTTCGCTCTCGGCGATGATGACAATGGTCCCGGGTTGAATCGCCGTCACCACACCCGTCTGCGAGACAGTCGCTATCGCGGGGTTCGACGTCGCCCACGTGATCGTCTTTCCGGTGATCGGCAGGCCCTGGTTGTTGAGCGGCGTTGCCGTCACCTGCAGGGTGTTGCCGACCCGCATGATCTGGGGGAGGATCGGTGCGAGGCGAATCGTCTGTACCTGATCGGTCACGATGACGACGATGTCATTCGACCGCACGTTGTCGATGGTCACGTTGACCCGCGCCGTGCCTCCGGCGAGTGCAGTCAGGACGCCAGAGGAGCTGACAGTTGCCGCGGCCGGATTCTGCGATGTCCAGAGGACGGCTCGTCCAGCAAGCGAGTTGACGGGCCGGTTGAGCGAATCGATCACAATGGGCACGAGCTGGCGCGTGGAACCGCTCGGCAGAGGCAGCGTGTCGGGAGCGAGGGTTACCGACTTGATCGGGATGTCAAAGACCTGAACGCCGATACTGCCGGTCCGGCCCTCACATTCCGCGGTAATCGTCACCGAGCCTAACGCGATGGCGGTGACCAGACCCGACTGCGTCACCGTGGCGATACCCGGATTGGACGATGACCAGGTGATCGTGCGGCCGGTGAGCGCGTTGTTGTTGGCGTCGCGAGGAGTAGCCGTCACCTGCAAAAAGTTCCCGAGGCGCACGATCGTCGTCCCTACCGGTGACATGCTGATCGAGACCACCGGCACCTTGATGACGTTGATCGTCGCTCTGCCGACGACCTGGTCGAGATCGACGCTGGCTTCGATGATGGTCGTACCTTCGGTCACTGCCGACACGATCCCCTGCGCGTTGACCGATGCGACGGTGGGGTTGGTCGATCGCCAGGCAATGACGCGACCACCGATGCTCTGCCCCGATGCCGATGTCACGGTCACGACCATCTGTCGCGATTGGCCGATCGGCAGGTTATCCGTGAGCGGCGTAACAACGACGTTCCTGGCGAGATCGAGGACCCGGAGCTGTGCGCTGGTGCTCCGCCCGTCAACCGTGGCCCGGAAGGTCGCCGTGCCAACATGCTTGGTCGTGACGAGGCCCTTCGTATCGGCCTCGGCGATGTCAGGGTTCAGAGATTCGTACCGGATGGTGCGTCCGGAGATCTCGACTCCGTTGACGTCCCTCACGATGACACTGAGCTGATATGTCCTTCCGATCAGTTGAGAATCGGACGGGATGGCGAAGGCGAGCGAACCGGCGGTAACTGGATCGAGATTTGTCGTGCAGGCCACAGCGACGACAGCGGTGAGGCACCCCGCCAACAGGAGTCCGCGCCGAAGGCGCACCGATGCCGACTCGATGATTGCTCCCAACTCCTTGCGAATTCGATACATATCCTTGGCGTGAACACGAAATGGCGCCGAGGATGTCCTCGGCTGCTGAGGCCCGTAGACAGGCCGACACCGGGGAGGCGGCAAAGCCCCGATCCCCGCAAACTAGCCACAATCAGTCAATTTGACCCGGGGGTCGGGCCCGATAAAGGACGACTGACCAGTGACCCCGAAACCTCGGGGGCAAGGGACGTGCCTCGCGTTGCGGACGAGCGAAATCGCCGATCGACCCTAGGAACCGCGGCGCGCGGCCACCAGTTGTGCCCGCAGCTCAGCCGGGTCGGACGTCGGGGCATCGCAGACATGCCGCCGGCACACATAGGCCGTCGCCTCGGCGGAAGCGCTTCCCTTTCCCCGCGTCAGCGCGGTGAGAGCGACCTCTGACCTGTCGACGGTGGCGAAAAGGAGGGAAGGTACGTACGTCGACCCTAACGACTCCTCGAGACTGCGCCGTGCCGTGGACTGCGCCGTCCCGGTAATGGCGACCTCCACCGTGCCGTGCACCAGCATGTCAGCCACACCCAACAGGTGGCCGAACGCCGACGGATGCTTTGCGAGCACGTCCGCCAACCCCTGGACCATAGCCGCCCCGAGCGCGGCATACTCGCCATGTTCATCCAGAACGGCGAGCCTGACGAGGAGCTCCGCCATCAGCGATGTGCCCGAAGGAAGCGCGTTGTCGGTGATGTCGCGCGGTCGAGTGACAAGAGCCTCGTGGTCGCGCGCGGTGTCGAAGAAGAGTCCGAGACCTGGCTCGCGGAAGGCGTCCACGGTCCGATCCGTGATCCGACGGGCCGAGTGCAACCAGGAGGGATCGGAGGTGAGAGCGAACAGATCGAGAAATGCCAACGCGACCGCCGCATGGTCTTCCAGAAACCCGACGGACTGGACTCTGCCTCCACGCCAGGAGCGAAGTACGCGATCGTCGCGCACGAGGGTGTCGCGGAGAAACTCGCCATTTCGGATCGCCAGTGTTCGAGCCGTCGTGCTATTGAACGCACGCGCGGCCTCGCACACGGCGCGAAGCATCAGCGCGTTCCACGAGGCCAGCACCTTGTCGTCTCGAGCAGGCCAGATACGTGATGCACGAACGCGGTAGAGTGTGTTGCACGCGCGCTCGAGCGCGGCCTCGAGCTCGAACACCGGGATTTCGTTTCGCGCCGCAACCGCTGACAGTGCGTGAGGCACGCTGAGGATGTTCTGCCCCTCGAAGTTTCCCTCCTTCGATACGCCCCACGCAGCCTTCACCAGCGCGGTGTCCTTCCCGAGCGCCGCATCGAGCTCGGCCTCGGTCCAGACGTAGAACCTCCCTTCATGGCCCTCGCTGTCCGCATCGAGGGAGGAGTAGAAACCGCCCTCCGGCGACGTCATCTCGCGGTCCAGCCACTGGATCGTTGCCTCGGAGACGCGCCGCACTTCGGCGTCACCGGTCGCCTGATAGAGATGAGCGCCGAGCCTGACGAGGAGGGCGTTGTCGTACAGCATCTTCTCGAAGTGTGGCACCAGCCACCGCTCGTCCACGCTGTAGCGATGGAGTCCACCTCCGACCTGATCGTAGATCCCGCCGCGGCTCATCGCACGAAAGGTGCGCGTGACCATGTCCAGCGCTTGCGGTGCGCCGGTCCGCGCCCAGTATCGGAGCAGGAAGTCGAGCCCCATCGTGGGCGGGAACTTGGGGGCGCCACCAAAGCCGGCGTGCCGCTCGTCGAACTGCTGCGCGAAACCGCGATAGGCGTGATCGAGGGTTGTATGCGTGATGTCGCCGCTCGCCGGCGGGGGACGCATGGCGGTGTCGTAGATCTCCCTCAGCCGCGCGCCTGTGCGCACCACGGCATCGCGATCCTCACGGTATGCGTCGGCCAGCGCGCGCAGGACGCGCGGGAAGCCCGGCGTCCCATGCCGATCGGTCGGAGGAAAATACGTGCCGCCGTAGAACGGTTCGCCGTTAGGTGAGAGGAACACCGTCATCGGCCATCCCCCGTGGCCCGTCATCGCCTGCACCGCCTGCATGTAGATGCCGTCGAGGTCCGGGCGCTCCTCCCGATCGACCTTGATGTTGACGAACAGCGCGTTCATCAGCGCCGCGATCTCGGCGTTCTCGAACGATTCATGCTCCATCACGTGGCACCAGTGACACGCCGCATACCCAATGGACAGGAGGATCGGCTTGTCTTCCCGTCGCGCGCGCTCGAGGGCCTCGCTGCCCCACGGAAACCAGTCCACGGGGTTGTTCGCGTGCTGCAACAGGTAGGGCGACGTTTCCTGGGCGAGGCGATTGGGCACGGTCTTGGAGACGGAAAGCACGGATACGCAGGGGGCGGTCGCCGGGTAACCGGCAGAGAGACCTATGCGTTAGGTATGGGGAAGGGTTCGGACAGCCGCCACACGACTCGCCAGGCCATCACCACGCAGAATATGCATCGCATCGCCGTGGGCGCTGGTGCAGAAACAGTTGGCACGATCGAGAGCAGGAAGCTATTAACGGTCCCGTCTCCCGTCTCCCGTCTCCCGTCTCCCGTCTCGATGCCGTCCCCCTCGGATTACCTCACCGCCAACAGCCGACGCGCTCACGACGAACTGTTCGAGTTCCTCCGCATCCCTTCCGTAAGCGCGCGCAGGGAGCACGATGCCGATGTGGCAAGGGCGGCCGCGTGGCTCCGGTCCAACATGGAGCAGGCTGGGCTGGTCACAACGATACATGAGACCAGAGGCCATCCGATCGTACTCGGCGAGTGGAGAGGTGCGGGTGCGACTGCGCCGACCATACTCGTGTACGGCCATTACGACGTGCAGCCGGCCGAGCCCCTCGAGTTGTGGACGAGCGCGCCGTTCGAGCCCGTCCTCCGCGATGGCAAGATCTTCGCGCGCGGGTCGGTCGACGACAAAGGCCAACTCTTTCTGCACGTGAAGGCGATCGAGGCGCACCTCGCAACGCGCCAGAAGCTTCCATGCAATGTCATCGTCCTTGCTGAAGGGGAAGAAGAAGTCGGGAGCGAGCACCTGGCTGAGTTCGTCGAATCGAACAAGGCCCTGCTCGCCTGCAGCGGGATCGTCATCTCCGACTCGGCGATGTTCGCACCTGGGTTGCCGTCCATCCTGTCGTCGCTGCGTGGCCTTGCGTATTTCCAGATCGACGTGGAGGGGCCGGCTGGTGACCTGCACTCCGGCAGCTATGGCGGCGCCGTGGTGAACCCGGCAATGGCGCTTGCACGCATCCTGGCGACCTTCCACGACGCGAACGGGCGCGTGGCAATTCCAGGGTTCTATGACGCGGTCCGCGAGTGGGAATCCGACGTCCGCTCGCAGATCCGCGCGTTGCCCTTTGACGACGAGCGGTTCCGTGCCGAAGTGGGCACCGACGCGTTGAGTGGCGAGGCGGGTTACTCCACGCTCGAACGGATCTGGAGCAGGCCGACGTGTGAGGTGAACGGTTTGCTCAGTGGTTATACGGGCGAGGGGGCCAAGACGGTGCTCCCCGCCAAGGCAATGGCCAAGGTAAGCTGCCGCCTGGTGTCCGATCAGACGCCCGACGAGATCGCCAGACTCATCCGCAGCCATGTGGCGGGTGTGACACCGCCCGGTGTGCGCGTGACGATTCGGGCGCTGCATGGCGGCATGCCGTGGCGAGGGACCCTTGCGGGTCCGCTGTTCAGCGCGGGCCGCGCGGCGCTGGAGCGCGCGTTCGGTCGTGCGCCGGTGATCGTGGGTGAGGGAGGGTCGATCCCGGTGGTCCACGACTTCGTCCGCGTCCTCGGTGCCCCGGTGCTGCTGATGGGGTTTGGCTTGCCTGGGGAGAATGCGCACGCCCCTAACGAGTGGATCAGCGACGAGAACTTCGAGAAGGGGATGCAGGCGGCCGCGGGGCTGTGGGAGGAGCTGGGTGCCGGGTAGGAGTCCCGGGCTCTCGTGCTTCCGCGCCGCGTGCTGCCCGTTCCGCCCCCAGTGCGCCACGGCCCTTCCACCGCGTGACGCACAGGGGCCTGAGATGCGGACAAATCTCCGTCCGATCTGGTGGACATCCGAGAAACGGGTAATGTCGTAACCACCCACACAGCAAGACGTTAGCGCGAGCGACCCTGCTGGCCCAGTCCCTGCCCTCCTGGTATCTGCAACCTCGCACCTGCCAGGAGATCACATGAACACTCGTTTCGTCAGTCTTGCCGTGCTCGCGTACCTGTCGCTGTCGGTCAGCGCCGAGGCGCAGCGTCGCTCGTCGCCGTCGGTCGCGCGTGTCACGCCGTACGTCGGCTACATGTCGTTTGGCAGCTATGTCGATGGCCCGCTGGGGACGAGCGTGCGGAACGCTGCCGCCCCGGTCTACGGCGCTCAGCTGGGCGTGGACCTCACTGAGAACCTCGCATTCGTCGGCAACGTGGGATACTCGGCGAGCAACCTCGAAGTCGGTGTGCCGATCATCGGCGGGTTCGACCTGGCCGACACGAAGGTCCTGATGTACGACGCGGGCCTCCAGTTGCGCCTGCCGGTGGCCGCCTCGTTAGGTATGGGTGCGGTGCCCTTTGTGGAGGGCGGCGCGGGCGCGATGCGCACGGAGATCGGCGTGGGATCGCTCCAGACCAAGTCCACCAGCTTTGCTGTGAACTACGGGGCCGGCGTTGACCTGCAGCTGGGCCGTTCCCTCGGCGTCCGGGCGATGGCCAAAGACTACGTTGGTAAGCTCGACCTCAAGGAGGCCACTCGCCTCGACCTCAACACCAGGACGACGCACAACTGGGCGTTTACCGTGGGGCTGAATCTGGGGTTCTAGTTCGGGATCGAGGATTGGGTTGGACCAGGGATTGGGGCAGGCACCGCGTACTGCGACTCCTCCCGTGCAACGCAGGCGCGGTCAGCCTCCCCCAATCCCGAATCTCCAGTCCCCAGTCCTTACTTCCTTACCACCACTGGCAGCTCCGGTCGCTTGGCCCAATCTTCGTACGAGCCATCATAGATCCTGGCCGGGTAGCCTAACGAGCGAGCGGCGAGATACAGGAGGCTGGCCTGCATCCCGATGTGGCAATACGTGACCACCGTGTCGCCCTTGGCCACGCCCGCCTGCTCGAACAGGCGTTTGATCTTCCCCGGTTCCCGCATGGTCGTCAGCTCGCCGGTCAACGACGAGAATGGCACGTTGCGGGCGCCGGGAATATGACCGGCCCTCGCCGTCTGCCCCGCGCTGACGCCCAGAAAGAACTCCGGGACACGGGCGTCCAGTACCTTGATCCGGGGGTTATCAGCGCTGTTCTGGATCCACGGGGCGTCCACGACCATCGCTTCGGTTCGAGGCGTGAAGCTGCCCCTGGTCAACGACACGGGCTCACGCGAGACCTGTCGTCCCGACTCGCGCCAGAAGTCCAGACCGCCGTCGAGCACCGACACGCGCCCCTGCAGTCCGACTCGTTCCAGCGTAACGAACGCTCTCGCGACGGTCAGTGCCTGACCATAGAGTACCACGTGTTGTCCATCGGAGATGCCCGTCGCCTCGAGCACAGAATCGATCTGCGCGATCGGGGCCAGTTGCGCGCTCAACCCGTCGGATTGCACACTCACTGAGCTCAAGGGCAGAAACCGCGCGCCCACGAGGTGGCCCGCATCGTACTCGGCTCTCCCGCCCGCGACGTGCACCACGGCGATTCGCGGGTCGGCCAGGCGACCCTCGAGCCACTTGGCAGTCACGAGCACAGGCTGGGCCTGGGCTCCGGCGGTGAGCGACCCGGCCGCCATCAGGCAGCCGGTCACGATCAGGCGTATTGAAGTCATGGCGGTCTCCCTCGCATGTTCCAGCAAAGGATAGTGTGCTCACACACCCGTCATCGTCCAGCCTCGTGCGCTCCTCAATTCTGTTCTTCCGGATGTCCGCGCCGTTCAGCGTCGCTACCGCGGCGGCGATGACCATGACAAGTCTTGGCGGCTGCCGCGTCGAGCGCAGGGAGCTGCTCTCCGACACGACTGCGACGGGCGACGTGGCGACGCTTCCCGATCCCACGCCCGTCAAGCGAGTGGCGTTCCGGGTGCCTAACGAATCGGAGATCACCGACTCCGTGATTCTGGCGTCGGTACGGCGTGGTCGGGCAATCATGAAGCACACCCGCGATTCGCTTCCGCGCCATGTCGGCAACATGCTCACCTGCAACTCCTGCCACCAGAACGAGGGCACCGTGAAGTGGGGGATGCCTTATGTCGGCGTCTATGCCCGCTTTCCGCAGTACCGCAGCCGGTCCGGTTCCACGAACATCATCGAGGATCGGATCAATGACTGCTTCAAGCGCTCGATGGACGGATCAGCCCTGGTCCCGGAAAGCCGTGATATGCGCGACATCATCGCGTACATGGCTTTCCTCTCTTTGGGCTATCCGATTGGCGCCGAAGTCGATGGCCAGGGGACGCCGCCACTCCAACCGCTCAACGCGGACTCCACGCGCGGCCACGCGCTGTTCAAGACGCGCTGCATCCGCTGTCACGGGGCGAAAGGCGAAGGCACCGTCGTCGCTCCGCCGCTCTGGGGCCGTGACTCGTACAACATCGGCGCGGGAATGGCCCGCGTCCGCACCGCTGCGGCGTTCATCAGAGCGCGCATGCCGCAAGACTCGGCCGGGGTCCTCACGCCCCAGGAAGCCTTCGACCTCGCGCGCTACGTGAACTCCCAGCCGCGCCCCGACTTCAAGGGCAAGGAAAAGGACTGGCCTCGAGGCGATGCACCACCGGATGCGGCGTATGATACGGAGGGGTCGAGGAGGAAGAGAGCCGGTACCAGGTAGTGCGGAGTGGGGAGTGACTACCCACTACCCATCACGGACTACCTGCCGTAGTGCGACCGATCCTCCTCGCCTAACGCGCGCACGCGCTCCATCACGTCGTCCACGATCCGCTTGTAGGTGCTTCCCTTGGCGGGGAGCGCGTAGTGTGCATCCAGGTCCACCGGAGCCCCAAACCACACGCGCACTGGCTCGCCACCACTCCAGTTGCGGCGAACCTGCACACCGACATTGGTGTGCATCCCGGCGAGGAAGACGGGAATGACGATCGGTCGCGCGGCGTGGATGATCCGTCCCGCCCCAGGCTGGAAGCGCATGAACGAGTAGGGATCGGGATCGAGGTTGCGGCCGCCTTCGGGGTGTATTCCCAGCACGTACCCCGGGCCCCGCGCGCACAGATCGCACAACAGGTCCAGCGCATAACGATCGACGTCCGCGTGCGACGGCAATGCGAACAGCGGCGGGAACATCGACCAGAAGGCGAACAGTTGGTTGAGCGCCATTCCCCCCAACGACTGATAGTAGTACTGGCCGATCACCGGAAAGAACAGGCGCTTGCGTCCGGGAAGCCGCCGGTGGACGAGTGACGACACGATGAACATGTCGAAGTACGTCCGGTGGTTGGCCACGAACAGGATCGCACCCCGACGGAAGGCGTCCGCCACGTGCGCAAAGCCGTGGTCGCGGACCACGTTCCTCGTCAGGAACCGCACGGCCAACGCTCCGATGAATCGCTGGCACTGCGTCCAGAAGCCCTTGAACGGTTCCCGGTTCATCCGGAGCGCCACGTCCAGGTGCAAACGTTCGAGCGGCGTCAGCGTGCTCCGCAATTCGGCCGGGACCGCCCGGGAGATCCGGTCCCGCGTCTTCACATGCCCGGTGGACCTGGCGGCCGCAGATCGTCAGGCAGGAGCGCCGCGGGGATCACGCCGTCGCGCACTTTCCGGTGCACACGCTGCAGAAAGGCATCATGCTCGGTGCCGCTCTCTGTGCTGAGGTTCCACAGTTCAACGGCTCTCCATTGAGCCGCTCGCGGATTGCGACGCTGCAGCAGCGCTTCGATGAACAGGTCGGTCTCCTGCAGATCGTCACCGTCGCGAACGACTTCACCCGCGCGCACAAAGGCATAGTCGCCCATGACCACGAGGTGGGCCACTTTGAATGTGGCCGTGGTGCCCACATGCTGGCGAACGGCAGCGAGAATCCCGCGTCGCGTTGGTGACCCCGCCGCTGGCGTCCATGGCATCTGCGGGTCGCGCCCCTGTGCGCCAATTTCATCCCAAGCCCCCGCGCCGCAGAAAAGGGCGAACGCCGATGCGCGCGCAAACCATCTGGCACGTCGCGATCCGTCGAGGCAGGTTGAGGACGACATGCCGTCAGCGCATGAAGGGGTAGAACACAACCATGAGGTGCCTTGGCAGGGTGAAGAGCCACCGGAGGTGGTCAGCCCGCAACTGCCGCCCCACGACGGAACGCCCCGGTCAGTACCTGCGCAATCTGCCGCGGCCCGTCAGGACACAAATATGCTGAATCAGCTTCTGTTCGCCGAGGGCGGCAGCAGCGCCTGGTGGTACGCGTGGTACGTCGTTCTGTGGGTCGAGGTCCTGCCGTTCGTGGTGATGGCGCTGCGTCTCTTCCTCCCGAAACGGCATGGACTCGTCGCGCCCGAGTCGGTGGCGCTCAATGGCGCGGTGCTGGCTGCCAGCGTCCTCATGATCCTCACCTCACTGGTCGCGGTGATCCTCTACATGCGCTCGGGCGCGGGTCCCTCGATCGCACAGTGGGCGCTCGGCCTCGCGATCCATTTTGTCGTTTGGGCCTTCCTGGGATCTGCCATGCTGTTTGCGGCGTTCCAGGCCCTGGGATCGGGCTCCTCGCTCCGGGCGCGCCGCCTTGCCGCTGCCGGCTCCACCATTGGCGCGCTGCTGATCCATGGCGCCTCGCTGTACGCGACGTGGTTGGCCCGCATCCGCTGACGTGCCCATGAACCGTGAGCGCGAGTCGGGATTCGCTGAACGATCCGTCTCCCGGTCCCGTCACTGGATGCAGGGCATGATGGTGCGGGGACTGCTCGTCCTCTGCACGCTCTGCTCACTCCCCACGAGGCCAGCCGGCGCGCAGAGCGACGTCGCGTTCCCGAGCCACGTGTACGGAGATCGTCGTGCCGCGCTCTCGTCGACAATCGGTGACGCCGTCGTGGTGATCGCCGGAGATTACCTGATCAACCCCGGGGACCACCTCGTCAAACAGGATCCCGATTTCTGGTACCTTACCGGTGTCGAGTCCCCGTATGCCGTACTGCTCATGGTACCCCGCGGCCGCCGCGCCGGGCACGACGCGTACCTCTTTCTCCCCGATTCGCTGCAGTTCGCCGGCGGGCAGTTCCCGATGGACGAGCCGGCGTTTCGCCGGGCGATCTGGAATCGTCCGCGTCGGCGACTCGCGCCGGGAGCCGGAGCCGCGTCAGCGACCGGGGTCCAGGCGGCCTACTCCCTGCGCGATTTCACCGAGCGCTTGCGTCGGGCCACGCGGGGCGGTGGCGATCTCGTCATCCCGTTCGGCGACTCGCTGTATGCCCCGCCAGGACTTCCCGCTGCCGCCGATTTCCGCCGGCAGTTCCGGGAGTCCGTACGCAGTCTCGCGCCTAACGTGCACCTGCGCGACCTCACCCCGGTGGTCGAGCGCATGCGGCTGCGGAAGGACCGCTACGAGATCGCCGCGCTGCGTCAGGCGGCCGAGATCTCGGGGAAGGGAATGCTGGCGGGACTGCGCGCCCTCAGGCCCGGCATGAACGATCGCGCCCTCGCCGGCCTCATGGAGTACCACTGGAAGCTGGAAGGGTCGCCACGTGCCGCGTTTCCACCAATCGTCTCGTCAGGCGGGAACGCACTGACCTTCTTCTCCCTGCTCCGCGAGAACTACAACGCCGTGGATCGCGTCATGAACGCCGGTGACCTGGTGTTTGTGGACTACGGCGCGGCCGAGGTCATGACGTATACGGCTGATCTGTGCCGCACGTGGCCCGTGTCGGGGCGGTTCACGCTGGAACAACGGAAATACTACGACATCGTGCTCGAGGCGCAGGAAGCGGCGATCGCCGCGATCCGTCCCGGCGTCATGATGGTCGATGTGATCCGGGCCGCGGCGCGCGTCTTTCAGAAGCACGGCCTGGAGCGGTTTGAGGACGTCGCAACGATGGGCGTGGACAACGTGTGGGGCATCATGCCCTCGCCAACGCACTACCTCACGCGCAACGCCGGCATCGTTCGATACAACTCGTTTGGACGTGGCGTACGCGACCTCGGCCACCACATCGGGCTCGAGGTGCAGGACTCGCGCGACTACACAATGCCGCTGGAGGCCGGGATGGTATTCACCATCGAGCCCAAGATCTACATCCCGGAGAAGAACATCGCGATCATGATCGAGGACATGATCCTGGTGACACGCGAGGGCCATGAGAATCTCTCGGCGTCGGTTCCGAAGCGGGCGGACGAGATCGAGCGGATCATGCGGGGGCGATAGGACGATAGGGCGATAGGCGATAGGGCGATAGGCGATAACCGATAGGCGATGGGCAATGGGCGATACACGAGTGGAGACGGTCGCTGCTCCAACAATCGTCCATCGCCCATCACCCATCGCCTACTCCCCCTCCAGTCCCTCCCCGACCAGTCCTGTCTTCCGATCGTAGACAACGATGTGCGCCCACTCGCTCGCGTCCGACCGCGCCACGACCGCGAGGACCGGCTCGCTGTCGCTGACGTTGAACACCTCGTGCGGCACACCCGGTTCGATGTAGATGAAGTCGCCGGCGCTGTTCTCGATGCTTTGACGCAGCCGATCGCCGTACTCATGCCTGACGCGACCTTGCAGGATGTACAGCATCACTTCGAACCCCACGTGCACATGCGCGTACGCGATACCGCCTGGAGGGATGCGCGCCAGATTCATCGACAGCTGCTTCGCCGGAACGTTCTTGGCCGAGAGTCCGGCGGCGTACCGGATCCCGTTCCACCCTCGGATGTCCGTGCTCCCGCGGATGACATGGATACCGTCGCCGCCTTCCACGAATTGCTTCAGATCGATCTCGTCCATTGGATAGCCTGTCGGATGTGAGAAACAGAGACGTCGGTGAACGATCCGGCCCAGCGGTTCACCGCGCCATGGGCGCGAAACGCTGGCGCCACCCCGCACCGTACGCAAATTGAATTGTCGGCCCCCGTCTCGTCTCCCGTCTCCCGTCTCCCGGCTCGCATGACCTCGCGCCCACTCGCTGTCCTCGCCGCCCTCGGCGCGCTTGCCCTCACATGGCCGGCCGACGGGCAGGAGTCGGCGCCACGCCTTCCCGTGCGCGATATCAGCTTCGCACCAGATGGAAGGCTCCTGGCGTCCGTCGAAGGCGACGTGTGGATGCGCTCGTCCGACGGTCGCACGTGGACGCAGGTGACGATCGGGCCCGACTGGGATCG
>JBQTIW010000017.1:0-20019 GCA_052387735.1 Gemmatimonadaceae bacterium | reverse complement strand
CCGGCTTCCTGGGGGCCGCGATGGTCGACGTTCTCATCCACCTGAACCGGACCCGTTTCACCCGACCTGCCAAAGCGGTCGTGGTAGACAATTTCGTCACCGGCGTGCCGGAGCGGCTGCGGAGCCTGGCCGCGGACGACAACGTCGAAATGATCAGCGCCGACATTTCGCGCGACATCGAGATCGCGACGGAGTTTCAGTACGCGATTCACGCCGCAGGGATCGCGTCACCAATCGTGTACAGGGCAAAGCCGCTGCAGACTGCCGATGTAAACGTCTGGGGGATGCGCCGGATGCTGGAGCTCGCGCGCAAGCAGCAGGATCTCCGGGGCTTTCTCTTTTTCAGTACCAGTGAGATCTACGGCGATCCTGACCCGGCGCACATTCCCACACGCGAAGACTATCGGGGCTACGTGTCGTGTACGGGGCCTCGCGCCTGTTACGATGAGTCCAAGCGCTTTGGCGAGACGCTCGCGGTCGTCTACCACCAGGAGTTCGGCTTTCCCGTGCGCAGCGTGCGGCCGTTCAACGTGTTCGGCGCGGGCCAGCGGATCGACGATGGTCGCATCATTCCTGACCTGATGCGCGCGGCAACGAACGGGACGCCGCTCGTCCTACACTCCGACGGCCGGGCCACACGCTCGTTCTGCTATATCAGCGATGCTACCGCTGGATTCTATCGCGCTCTGCTGAAAGGCCGGGCCGGGGAGGCGTACAACATCGGGAATGATCACGAAGTCAGCATACGGCACGTCGCCGACCTGGTCGCGACGATGAGCGGGACGCCGGTGACCTTCGAGCCGAGCACCGATCCGCATTATCTCACCGACAATCCGCAACGTCGCTGTCCCGACCTCACCAAATCGCGGGAACATCTCGGGTACACGCCTCACACGTCGCTGGAAGAAGGGCTTCGCCGCACGCTGCAGTGGGCACGGGAGGGCGGGATCTGATGCGCGTTGTCGTCATCGGCGGCGGGCCCGTTGGCCTCGTCAGCGGAGCGGTTCTGGCGAGCGTGGGCCATGCGGTGCGCCTGGTCGAGATCGACCCCGCGCGCGCCGACCTGATCGCAAAGGGGGACCCGCCGTTTCACGAGCCGGGTCTCGCCTCGATGCTCCGTGACGTTGTCGAACGGGGCCAGCTCACGGTCACGCGCTCGATCGCGCCGGTGGCGGCCGACGCGGACGTGATTCTCATCTGCGTCGGGACGCCCTCCACCGGCAATGGGGCCGATCTCACGGCGCTGCGGGCCGCGAGTCGCGACATCGGGACGGCGCTCCGCAACCAGGACGGCTACCGTGCTGTTGCCGTGAAGAGCACCGTTCCGCCGGGGACAACCTCACAAGAAGTCGAACCGATCCTCCGCGAACATTCCGGCCTGGGCGCCGAGTCGTTAGGCATCGGCATGAACCCGGAGTTTCTGCGTGAGGGCGTGGCGGTGGAGGACATGCGCACGCCCGATCGGGTGGTGATCGGGGCCGGGGACGCGCGGGCCCGTGAGCGCCTGGGGGAGATGTACAAACCGTTCGACGCGCCCCTGGTTTTCACCACGCCGACCGGCGCGGAGATGGCGAAATACGCGTCCAACGCCCTCCTCTCCACGCTCGTGTCGTTCTCCAACGAGATCGCGGCGCTGTGCGAAGGGGTCGAGGGCGCCGACGCGGACCAGGTCCTGCGCGCCGTGCACGCCGATCGTCGGTTCAAGGCATCGGCAGCCCGGCCTCACGCACCCAGCAGCATTGTGAGCTATCTGCTCCCCGGACTCGGCTACGGCGGAAGCTGCTTTCCGAAAGACACCGAAGCCCTGACGGTCTGGGCGAAGCAGCGTGCCATGGAGACGCCGATTCTCGACGCGGTGCGCAAGGTGAATGCGGAGCGCCCGGAGCGGGTGCTCGCCCTGCTGCGCTCACGACTTCGACTCGACGGGGCACAGGTGGCGGTGCTCGGACTCGCGTTCAAGCCGGAGACGGACGATCTGCGCGAGTCGCGGTCGCTGGACCTCGTCCGGCTGCTCAAGACCGCCGGCGCGCAGGTGCGCGCCTGCGACCCCGTGGCGGCCAAGCAGGGCGCCGAGTTGTTAGGCGATGCAGCGACCGTCACCAGCGACGCCGATACGGCGTTGCGCGATGCCGACGCGGCCATTCTCGCCACGGCGTGGCCGACCTTCGTCGCGCTCGATCCGCTGCACGTGAAGTCGCTGATGCGGCGACCGCTGGTGCTCGACGCCCGCCGTGGATTGGATCCCGCGTTGTGGTCGGCGCATTGCGAGTATCTGCCGATCGGAGTCAAGGCATGAACGTCGGGCGCACGGGCGCGCGGGTGGACGGGGGGATTGACCCACAGGCGCATGGACGCATGGGCCCCCAGTACTTCCGGCGCGAGTCGTGTCGTGGGTGCGATGGGGCGCTCAACGACTTTCTCTCGCTCGGGCAGCAGCCGCTTGCCAACCGATTGCGCAAGGCCGACGAATCACCGGTGGTGCCACGGTATCCGCTTACGCTGTGCCGGTGCACGGAATGCGAGCTGGTGCAACTGCGCGAAGTGGTGGACCCGGCCCTGCTGTTTGCGGACTATGCTTACGTGCCATCGACGTCGAGCACCATGCACGCGCACTTCGACGCACTCGCGGCAGAGGCAATCGATACGTTGAAGCTCGGTGCCGATGACCTGGTGGTGGACATCGGGAGCAACGATGGATTGCTCCTCTCCAGTTTCAAGAAGCATGGTGTTCGCGTGCTCGGGGTCGAACCCGCCGAGAATCTCGCCAGGCGCGCGTCGGAGAGTGGCATTCCGACCGTGTGCACGTTCTTCAGCACAGAGGCGGCGCGGCGAATCGCGCAGGCGGGCCACGCGTCACTCGTGTGCGCGACCAATGTCTTTGCTCACGTCGACGACATCCGCGGCTTCATGCGCGCGGCGTTCGACGTGCTGACGCCCGACGGCATCTTCCTCGTGGAGGTGCAGTCGTTCGCTGATACCGTCGCGAGTCTCGCCTTCGACATGACGTACCATGAGCACCTGACGTACTACGCCACGTCTCCGCTGGCGCGCATGTGCGACAGAGAAGGGCTGGAGCTGCTCGACGTCGATCGCGTCGCCACGCACGGCGGATCACTGCGGGCGATCATCGGGCGGAAGGGGCATGCGCTCGCCCGCCCTGACCGCGTGGCGGCAAGAATCGTAGCGGAGCGTCCGTTCACTGGGGAGGCGGCGAGTCGCCGTTTCGCGCACGGGGCGGAACGGATCCGCCGCGACCTGCACCCACTGCTGCAGGCGATTCAGGCCAGCGGCGGGTACGTTGCCGCCTACGGCGCGCCGGCGAAGGCGACGGTGCTGCTCAACTACTGCGACCTGTCCGCTGCACAGATCGCCTACGTGGTGGACAAGAACAGAGACAAGCAGGGGGCGTTCATTCCCGGTGTCGACATTCCTGTGGTAGGTCCTGAGCGCATTGCCGTCGACCCGCCCTCGCACATGTTGCTGCTGGCCTGGAACCTCACGGACGAAATCGTCGGCGAACAGGCGGGGTTCCGTGCCGCCGGAGGTCGATTCATCTTGCCGGTGCCTACGCCACGCGTACTCGACGAGACGGGCCCGTCTACAGCCCGTATATGACGGCCCCGCAGTAGATCACCCAGAGCGTCACCGCCAGGAGCAGCCCCTTGTCGGTGAGCAGCGTTTCCGTCGGATTGCCGTCGAGGCGACGGTGGACCAGGTAGAGATATCGCAGCACGCCGTAGAGCACGAAGACCGTGCTGTACGAGAGCGCCTCGCCGCCCACCAGCCGCGCCGTCTCCGACTCGAGCGTGTACATGATGTACGACACGATGGTTACGGACAGCAGCACCACCGAGAGCTGATCGAGAAAGGCCGTCGAGTACTGGCTAAGCACCGCGCGGTGCTCCGCAGACCCCTGGCCCAGCAACACCAGCTCGTGGCGGCGCTTGGCAAAGCCAAGGTAGAGGGCCAGGAGCCCGCCGCACAGGACCAGCCAGACGGACGGTCTGACATCCACCGCCGCCGCTCCAGCGAGCAGGCGCAGGACAAAGAACGCTGAGATGGCGAACACGTCGAGAATCACCACGTGCTTGAGCCACATGCTATAGACGAGATTCAGCAGCAGGTAAGCGACAGCACACGCGAGCAACCTCGGGCCAATGGAGTACGCTGCTCCAATGCTCGCGACGAGGAGCGTCGCTGCTGCGAGAAGCGCTGCCTGAACAGTGATCTCACCCGATGCGATCGGCCGGCGACGTTTGGTGGGGTGCGCCCGGTCCGAATCGCGATCGATGACGTCGTTGATTACGTACACAGCGCTGGCCAGCAGGCAGAAGACGACGAAGGCCAGAAAGCCAGACCACTGCGCGCTCGGCACCAGCGCTTTTCCTGAGAACAGCAGTGGGGTGAGCACGAAGAAGTTCTTTACCCATTGCTGTGGTCGAACCAGCCTCACCCAGGCGCGCGGGCTCGCGTTCCTCACAAGCGCGGCTGGAGAAGCGTCGTTGGCCGTTATGTCGGTACCTGGACTCGCCATGTTGATAGGGAACTGGTCATGCAAGCTGCGGCCCGCCCGTCTCGAGTGGGCAAGATTCTCGCCCCAAGGTAGCAGACAGTCAGTGGGCGGGGAGTGAGCTCTTCTATCGGCTCGACCCAGCGGCGAGGTTTCCCGTCGCGCCGTTCTCAGCCGTGTCAGCCATGTAGCGTCTCATCGACAAAAGGGGACAGAAAGTCCAGCGCAACCCTGAGGTGACGCTCGAGAACGTCTGTGGCGTCGGCGCAAGCGGGTCACGGAATCTCCACAATCTGTTGTAAGCGCACCACTGAATCCCCGACCAGGCCGACCAGAATCTATGCACTAACGCAGGAATCGCTTCAGTTGTGAAGCACCCAGGAACCGACGTTGAGACTTTCTTAGAAACTGGCTCGATTCTTGTCACGGTGCCGGGCATGGATAGTGGTTCCGTACGCATGGACGAGGGGGCGGTGGCCGTTCCTCAGGAGCAGGGTGCGCGGGCGCGGCTGTCCGTCGTGCTGCTCTCGACCGGTGACCAAGAGGAGCTCGAGCGCGCGGTGCTCTCGGTAAGAGATGCGGTGTTTGCGCTCAGCGGCCAGCTCGTGATCGTTCGCGAGGAAGCCCAGGGGGTCGGTCGCGATCGGGTTCAGCGTCTCGCGCAGCAACATCGCTGCGCCTTTACGTTCGCCGATCCTGGTAGCGGGCGCGCGTACCTCACGGATGCCGGAATGCGGCTCGCCACCGGGGATATCGTTGCCGTGCGAGACGACGTCAGAGTCCAAGATGGCGACTGGCTCAGCGCTTTCGCGCGCAGCGTGGGAATGACCCGCGATGTCGTCCGCACCGCCGATTCGGCCGTGGAGATCGAGATCTCGGACGATCGCGCCACGGGTCGCCCCAGCGTGGAGCGCGCCGTTGGCCGGTTCCCGAGTGCGCCTCGCCGGCGGGCAGATGCCACGGAGGCCGTGAGCTGACCTGAGGCATTGGCGATCGGGGACGCGCTCAGCGCTTTGTGCCCGTGGCCTGCAGTAACGGTCCGAGCACCCGCAGCAGCTGCTTCACCCCGGGCCGCTCACGGAGACGCTCGTATCCGTCGGCGATCACGCGCGCGACTCCCGAGAATTGGGCGCGCTGCGAATCGGACAACCCGGGAATGCCGACCCGAACGCCGGAAAAGCCGGCTGACTCCAGGCGCCGTCGAAGCGACCCGGCCGTCAGGAGGCGCCGGTGGGGTGGGCGGGACATCTTGAGTCTGGCGATGACGCTCACGATCCCCTTTGGCAGCAGCCCGCCGCCGGGGACACCGATATGTGGATCGGGTCCGAGGCTCAACCTGTTAGGCGCACTCACGAGCAGGCGCCCACCACCACGCAGCACTCGATTCGCTTCGGCGAGCGCCGCGGGTTGGTCCTTGAACAGTTCCACAGCGTGCTGAATCGTCACGACGTCAAACGTTCCCTCGCGGAACGGCAGCGCCTCGGCGCAAGCAGCAACGAGCGGCGCCCGCACTCCCTCCTGCGCGAGCTGCTTCTTTCCCATCGTGATATGCCGGAACCCGATGTCGATGCCGGCAACCTGAGCCACCCGGCGCGACGCGGCGACCACGAGTGGAGCTTCGCCACAGCCGATGTCGAGCAGGCGCCTCGCGCCCTCGAGCTTTCCAAACTCCAGCTCCCACGAATCGAGCGCTACTTCGGCGCGCGCCACACCACCGAGCATGCGCGACGTGTTAAGCCGCACCTGGTCCTCCGGTACTTCGGGGGTCACGGCGTAGTAGAGAGCGATGATGCCCGCCAGGTCCCGCTCCTCAAACTCGGCATGCAGCAACCTGGCCTTGGCAACATCGCCGGTGGCCGAGATGTACGGGTCGGCAAAGACGCGCAGGTCAGGGATGCCGTGGACGATCGCGTAGTCTCGAGGACAGGGTTCACACCTCAGCACCTCTGACGGACCGGCTAGCCGGAGGTCTCCCTTGCAGACGGGGCACACCAACTCCAACCAGCCGTCCACAACGAACGCCATGTCAATCTCCTGGTAGACCGGATTCGAATTCGATGCAGCGTCACTGCGAGGGCACGCCGTGACTCCAGCGACAACAGTCTGTTCCCGCCTTCGCGGGACCACAGTGCGGTAAACGGAGCGACACTATGTTACGCCGCAGATCCGAACCAAGTCACGTCCCCGCAAGACTTCTCCGACGCGCGACATCGCATCCAGCTTCCGCGTGACGACCAACTCGTTGCCCGTCTCCGGCGCAGCCCCGATCCCCGCTGACGTACCCGGGTCGACGACTGCTCGTCGATTCCTGGGAAGCCTCCCGCGGGCCGCGTGGGTACTCGCCCTTGTCGTGGCCGTCGTACACATCGCTCCGTTCTGGCGTGCGCAGTTGAGCCAACGCGATGGCTGGACGTTTACCGACAACCTGACGATCTCGCCGGACCACATGCAGTACCGGGTGTGGACGCGCCAGAGTCAGCGCGAAGGACCCATCGTCACCAACCGCTTCACCACGGAGCCCAACCGTGCGCATCTCCCGATCTTCTTTTTCTGGGGGATCGGCAAAGCCGCGTCAGCGCTGGGCACCTCACCAGAACGCGTGTACGCCTACGCCGGATCGGTCCTGGCCGCACTGCTCGCCCTTCTCACGTTCGCCACGGTGCGCCATTTCCTGCCCGATGCGCGACAGACGTGGTGGGTCGTGGTGCCGCTCTTTGTGGCTGGCGGTCTGGGAGGGCATTTCAAGATTCTTGCGCAAGTCCCAGGGATCGGCCAGAGCGACTCGTTCACGCGGCTGGTCGCGATCCCTCTGGAAGCATATCCACCCTTCGAGGACTATCGGAGCCATTTCATCGTCAAGGCGTTGCTCGACACCCACTCCATCATGCTGTGGATCGTTGGGCTCGGCGCGGTGATGGCGTTGTGGTTTGCCATGGAGCGGACCTCACTTCGACGAATCGTCCTGGCCGCGATGATGTTCGCGCTCATGACGGTGATGCACGTGTACGAGGGAATTACGCTCCTGGCGATCGCCGGTGGCGTCGTGCTGTGCTGCTGGCCGTTGAGCGGGAATCGGCGGGGGCTCGCGGTGCTCCTCTCGGCATGCACACTGAGTGTTGTCATCTGTTATGTCGCACTGGGCGCGCTCTTCTCGCGTTCAGGGCTGCCGTTGCCGGAGTGGCGGGCCATCAACATCCTGGTGACGACGCTCCTGATGGCGTATCCGGTCGCCTGGGCGCTGATGGGGTGGGGCGGGCTCGCTCTCTGGCGTCGCGCCGGGCTCCGCGAGCGCTTCCTGTTCGGTTGGGCGCTCGGTTGCACGATGGTCACGCTGTCGGGGCCCTTCTTCCCTTATCCCGATCGCGGCACCCTGACGATGCAGGTGCCGCTGTTCATCATCGCTGCGATGATTTTCTTTGCCCGCTGGAGGACGGTGAGCCTCAGGCAGGCGGCTGTTCTGGTTGCCGTGTGTGGTGCCACACCGCTCTGGCTCGCCGCACGAACGTGGCACTTCAGTGGGTTTCGAACGGACGCGCCGTTCCAGTACGTGAATGCGTCGCACCGCGCCGCTCAGGCCGCGCTCAACGCTCGCGCCGATACGAGTCACATTTTACTCGCGGATACACCGGACCTGCTCTGGCTTGCGCCCACATTCCCCGGTCGCTTGTACGTGGGCCACTTCTTCCTCACCGTCGGTTTCTCTGCCAAGGTGGGCGCGCTACGCGCCGGGCTCGACGATCCCGCGCTCATGCCGCCGTTGCTGGCCACATCCGGGGCGCACTTCGTGTTCGTCAACGCGAGACACGGTCCCGAGCGATTCGCGACTGTGCCAGGGCTGACACCGATTGCCCGCGAATCGGTCGGCTGGCTGTTCCGTGCGGGCGATAGGCGATAGGCGATAGGGCGATCGGCGGGAGCGATGTGCGCTTCACGTCTCATCCTCAATCCTTCAGGCGCACTCTGAATCCGCGCTCGACTCGCACCACGCCGAGTGCGCCTAACGTGGCAATGTAGACGATCCCTCCCAGCGGGACGGTGAGCCCGATCGCGCGCTCGCGGAACCACCAGACCACGACTCCCATCGCCACGGCCGCGAGAACTGGACGCCCGACGCGACTGACGTGAGGCTGCACCAGCCCGGCGCGGTGGCTGAGTGCGAGCGCCACCGCCAGCCTGACGACATCGGTGCAGACCGTGGCTGACGCCGCTCCCATCAGGCCCAGCCGCGGGATGAGAACCACGTTGAGCACCACGTTCACCAGGGCCCCGCTCCCGTTGATCCACAGCGCCTCGCGCCGGCGCCCCAGTGCGACGACTGCCGCGAGTGGAACGAAGCGGCTGAGGGTCAGTGCGCCGGCCACGAGCAGTGGGACGAGGGGCGCGGCCGAGGGTGCGTAGCCTGCGCCAAAAACCAGTTCGATCAGCGGACGCGCGAGGATCGCGCCGCCCACGACGAAGGGCAGCATGAGCACGGTGAGCAGGACGCTCGCGTCGCCGTACAGCGCCTGAAAAGCACCGCGGTCGTCCCGCAGCCGGCTCAACCCCGGCAGCAAGTTGGAGTAGAACGTCACTCCAAGATTGAGCAGCAGACTGACGATGGCGTACGCCGCGGCGTAATAACCCGCCGTTTCGCTGCCCCAGCTGAAGCGGAGCAGGATCAGGTCGAAGTTGAACACCAGCAGCCCGAGCAGGGAGGACAGCACGAGAGGAGAGGCCGCCCGTGCCGTCGTGCGTGCAAACGCAAAATCGAAGTCGCGAATGCCACGCCAGAAGCCGACGCTGGCCAGCAGGAACGCCGCGGCCAGTCCTTCGCCGATGATGAAGCCGAGGGGGATCCGGTGGATGTCGGCGGCCGAGTGCACCAGCGAAATCACGAAGGCCGCGCTCACTCCCTCTGCCAGCAGTCGCGCCATCGCCGGCCGACCTGCTGCATGGCGCATGAGGTACACGAACCGCACGTTGAGCGCGACGAAGACGAGACCGGCCGTATACAGGAGCAGGACTGAACCATCCGGCGAAGGGAGGACCCAGCGTGCCAGCATCGCCGTGAGGATCATGACCACAATGGCACAAGCCGCGCGCGCCCCGAGCAGGGTACCTACGGCCCGATCACCCGGCTCTCCAACCTCCGCCACTTCGATCACGCCCACGGCTTCGAGCTCCCAGCTCACCACGCGCTGCGCGTACAGGAGCGCAGCGAGGGCGAAGCTGATGACGCCGAAATTCGCGGCGCCCACGACCTGCGACACGTAGGCGGTCGCCACAAAGGCGATCAGCCGGGCGCCAATCTCGGCGAAACCGAGGGTCGCGAACCTTCTGCCAAGCTGGGCGAGCGGCGTCGCGGTCACGATGCCGTTCCCGCCGCCGTTACCCGGTGCATGTGGATCGAGAGTGTTGTCAGGATGTTGACCGGTGTACGATTCGGCGAGACGGTGCCGCACCGGTGCTTGCCAAGCATCGCCGGGCAAGCAAGTTGACTACACGCGGTTACGCGGGAAAGCTGCCATCGCGTGCGGCTGCGTGGGGAGGGTTGTGACACCAGCGGGCCGCAGACCGTGGCATGGCCTCGGCAGTGTCGGCAGCCGGTGCCTGGGATGGCCGTGGGGCACCGCCAGTTGCGAGGACCTGACGCTGAGGGGAACGGCGGCCAAAGCGTGTAGCCTCTGCAGGTTGCGCCGTCGCGTGACTGCGGCGCGCCCTTTGCTGAAAGGATTGCGCACTCCAGTTGTATGGGTCGCACCACACCCCGAATCCGCGGGCTGCGGTTCGCAAACCGTGGGGTTTGCCTTGTAGGGACTTTTGGGCGCTTATCTCGTTGCCGTCACTCACTTTGTTCGTCGTCGCTAAGGGAGCAGGGGAGTGGTTGGAGCCCCTCGCCGATGCGAGAACTCGAACTAGCAAAGTCCGTCCAGGAACCGAATGACTGGGAACGCGTCGCGAAGGGTGGCACAACTGAAGGATGGCGAGCACGTCGTTATCATCGGCGCAGGACCGGCCGGGCTCACCGCTGGATATCTGCTCGCCAAAGATGGCGTTCGGGTCACCGTGCTCGAGGGCGATAGCGTCGTCGGTGGCATCTCCCGAACGGCGCAGTACAACGGCTACCGGTTCGACATCGGCGGGCACCGGTTCTTCACCAAGATCGCCCCGGTCGAGCACCTCTGGCACGAGATCCTGGGGAAGGAGTTCATCTCGGTCCCGCGCCTGTCGCGAATTCACTACGGCGGGAAGTACTTCGACTATCCGCTCAAAGCGATGAATGCGCTGAGCGGTCTCGGGGTGTGGAACGCGACGCTCATGGTGTTGAGCTACCTCTGGTCGCATGTACGGCCCTTTCCGGTCGAAGAGAACTTCGAGCAGTGGGTGTCCAACCGTTTCGGCAAGCGGCTGTACAAGATCTTCTTCAAGACCTACACGGAGAAGGTATGGGGCATTCCGTGCACGGAGATTCGCGCCGAATGGGCGGCGCAGCGCATTCAGGGCTTGTCGCTGGCCAAGGCCATCCTCCATGCCGCCGCGCTGCAGCGTCGCGGCGACTCGATCAAGACACTGATCAACGAGTTCCAGTATCCGCGGCTTGGCCCCGGGCAGATGTGGGAAATGGCGACCGCGAAGATCCGGGAGTTCGGCGGCGAAGTGCTGATGCATCACGAGGTGGACGCGCTCGAGACGCGCGAGGGCAAGGTCGTCGCGGTGCGGGCCAAGACCCCGGTCGGCGTCCGCCGCATCGAGGGTGATCACTTCATCTCGACGATGGCGATCCGCAATCTCGTACGATCGCTTGATCCCGCGCCGCCAGCGGAGATTCGTGAAGCCGGCGAGGGGTTGAGCTACCGAGACTTCCTCACCGTCGCGCTGATCATCGAACAGGACAAGCTCTTCCCCGACAACTGGATCTACATCCACACACCCGGGGTGAAGGTGGGCCGCATCCAGAATTTCAACAACTGGTCGCGCGCCATGGTGCCCGACGCCGGACGAACCTGCCTGGGAATGGAGTACTTCTGCTTCGAGGGCGACGGTCTCTGGAACAGCCGGGACGAGGATCTCATCGAGCTGGCCAAACGCGAAATCGCGCAACTCGGGCTCGCGGATCCGGCCAAGGTTGTCGACGGGACAGTCGTCCGGATGCGGAAGGCCTATCCGGTCTACGATTCTGTGTACGCCGGACACCTCAGCACGGTGCGGACGTGCATCGACGCGCTCTCCAATTTCCACACGGTCGGGCGCAATGGCATGCACAAGTACAACAATCAGGACCACTCCATGCTCACCGCGATGATGGCAGTGGCCAACATGCGCGGTGCGTCGCATGACGTCTGGTCGGTGAACACAGACTTCGAATACCACGAAGAGCAAAAGCTCGACATGAAGTCGCTCGACGAGCAGGTCGGCGACAAACTGTCGTCGCGGCGCCCGCGGGCTTCGGTGGGCGCCTAGCTGCTCTGTGCGGATAGGCGTCGACGCCACCTGCTGGGCCAATAAGCGCGGGTACGGCCGCTTCGCCCGGGAGCTCATGCGCCCCCTCGTCGCCCACGCGCCGGAGGACCGTTTCGTCTGCATCGGCGATCGTGTGTCCCTGGACGCGCTTCCGCTCGATGCGCCTAACGTGGAGTTTCACGAGGTGCGGCTATCGGAGTCGCCAACCGTGGCCGCGGCGGCGGACGGCAATCGCTCCATTCGCGACATGTGGTCGCTGACCCGGGCCGTGAAGGCGGCCCGGACGCGGGTGTTCTTTTCGCCCAGCGTGTACACCTATTTTCCGCTTCCGTTGGGCCAGCGAGCCGTGGTGACCGTCCACGACGCGATTGCCGAGCGCTTCCCGCACCTCACGCTCCCGTCCGCCCGGTCCCGCCTGTTCTGGAAACTCAAGGTTCAGCTGGCGCTTCGGCAGGCCAACCTGATCCTCACCGTCAGCAACTACGCGGCCGGGGAGATCGAACGGGTGCTCGGAGTGCCACGTCGCAGGTTGCGTGTTGCCGTCGAGGCACCTGCCGAGATCTACGAACCCAGCACCGAGGCCGAGATCGCTTGTGCCCGATCAGCGCAGCAGCTGGGAGGGGCCCCGTACTTTGTCTATGTCGGGGGCTTCAATCCGCACAAACGGGTGGATGTCGTCATCCGCGCCCATGCCGAGGTTGCGCGGGAATCGAGGAGGGTAGCACCGCACCTCCTGCTGGTGGGCCGGGTATCGGGTGATGTGTTTCATGGCGAAGTGGATCGGTTGCGCGCTATGATCCGGGAATCCGGGACGGAGCCCCTGGTGCATTGGACCGGATTCGTGCCTGACGAGGAGCTGCGACATCTGCACTCGGGCGCTACCGCCGTCGTGCTCGCGTCGGAGTCCGAGGGCTTCGGGCTTCCCGCGGTGGAAGGCGCCGCCTGCGGCGCGCCCGTCATTGCCACCCGGGAGAGCCCACTTCCGGAGCTCCTCGCCAAGGGCGGGATCTTCGTTTCCCCGGGGAACGTCGATGAGGTCGCGACCGCGATGCGTACACTGCTCGACTTTCCGGCCCAACGACGTGAGATGGGGGCGGTCGCCTTCACCCAGGCGCGCGCACTCTCGTGGACGAACAGCGCGGCATTGGCCTATGCCGCGCTGCGCGAGGCGGCGGCATGAGCGCGCGGTTCCTGATGCTCACCACGTTCTATCCGCCGCACTCCTTTGGCGGTGACGCGGTGGGCATCCAGCGATTGTCGCGTGGGCTCGTGAAGCTTGGCCACCATGTCACGGTGGTTCATGACAGCGATGCCTATCGAGTGCTGCAGCAGGGGAAGCTGCCTGACGTGCCGGACCACGACGACGACGAGGGCGTCGAGGTGATTCGGCTCTCCACACGGTCTCCCGTGCTTTCCACGCTGCTGACGCAACAGACGGGGCGCCCAGTGATGAACGCGTCACGCCTGCAGGGCATCATCGATGGGGGACGATACGACGTCGTCAACTTCCACAACGTCTCGCTGGTCGGCGGGCCCGGACTGTTCGGTATGGCCGGCGACGCCGTCACGGCCTACATGGCACACGAGCACTGGCTGGTGTGTCCGACGCACGTGCTCTGGCGGCATGGTCGCGAGCTGTGCACGGGTCGCCAGTGCCTCCGCTGCGCAGTGGCGTACAAGCGCCCGCCGCAGCTCTGGCGCTATACGGGGTATCTCGATCGCGAGCTCGATCGCGTGGATGTGATCATCGCCATGAGCGAATTCAGCCGGGCCAAACACCGCGAATTCGGCCTGCGCCAGGAGATGGAAGTGCTGCCGTACTTTCTTCCCGATCCCGAATCTCCGGGCCGACCCGTGCCGAGCGGTGAGGCGCCGAATCCTCGGCCCTACTTCTTTTTCGCCGGCCGGCTCGAGCGGATCAAGGGCCTCGACGACGTGATTCCCGTGTTCCGCGAGTTTCCCGACGCCGAGCTGCTGGTGGCGGGCGACGGAACGTACGGAGGGACCCTGCGCCAGCTGGCCGACGGCCTGCCTAACGTTAAATTCCTCGGGCGCATCGCGCCCGAGGAGCTCGGTCGCTACTATGAGCATGCGATTGCGCTCATTGTCCCATCGGAGTGTTTCGAGACTTTCGGGATCGTTCTGATCGAAGCATTTCGTCAGGGCACTCCGGTAATCGCGCGCCGGCTCGGGCCGTTCCCGGAGATCGTGCAGGCGTCAGGGGGCGGGGAGCTCTTTTCCACCCGGGAAGAACTCCTGGCAGCGATGACTCGTCTTTCTCATGACGGGGCGTACCGCGCCTCGCTCGCGGCCGCCGGCTATCGCGCGTACGTGGAGCGATGGTCGGAACGTGTGGTCGTGCCGCAGTATCTCGATATCATCAGGCGAGCCGCGTTGCGCGGGGGGAATGCGCGCACGGCCTCACTTCTCACACTTCCGGAGGCTGCTTGAACGTCTTCATCACTGGCGGGTGCGGGTTCATCGGTTCGCATCTGGCTGAACGGCTGCTCGACCGGGGCGATCGCGTGATGGTGCTGGATGACCTGTCCACGGGCGCGATGGAGAACATCGCGCACCTGATCGGCCGCAAGGGGTTCGAGCACCGCATCGGTTCCGCCCTCGACGTGCCACTGGTGTCCGAATTTGTCGACCGGGCCGATCTGACATTTCACCTCGCGGCCGCGGTGGGCGTACGTCTCATCGTGGAGCGTCCGGTGCATACGATCGAGACCAACGTTCGCGCGACCGAGGTGGTACTGGGAGCCGCGGCCAAGAAGCAGAAAACCGTCGTGGTCGCCTCGACCTCAGAGGTGTATGGCAAGTCGGCGCAGGTGCCGTTCCGTGAGGACCAGGACCTGCAGCTCGGTCCGACCTCGCACTCGCGGTGGGCGTACGCCTGCTCGAAGGCGCTCGACGAGTGGCTCGCCCTCGCGTATTTCCGGGAGAAAGGCGTACCGGTGATCATCACCCGGTTCTTCAACACGGTGGGTCCGCGACAGACCGGGCGCTATGGTATGGTATTACCAAACTTCGCGCAGCAGGCGCTGCGTGGCGATCCGATTACAGTCTACGGCACCGGGACACAGTCTCGCTGCTTCGGACACGTGCGGGACGCGATCGAGGCGCTGCTGCGGCTCAGCGGCACGGCGGCGGCGGTCGGCGAGGTCTTCAACGTGGGTGCGACGACGGAAGTCTCGATGCTGGAGCTCGCCGAGCGCGTCCGCGACGCGGCGGGGAGCAGCTCGGAGGTTCGGCTCGTACCGTACAGCGAAGCCTACGCGGCCGGGTTCGAGGATATGATGCGGCGGGTGCCGGATGTCTCCAAGCTCGAGCGGACGATCGGGTTCCGGCCTCGCACGCCGCTTGACGAAATCATTCGCGACGTGGTGGAGGATCAGCGCGGTCGCGTGAACGGCTCCCCACTGCTGACCGGTGCGGCCAGGGGCTGACGACCATGCGTGCCGTCCTCACCTATCACTCGATCGATGATTCCGGCTCTCCGATTTCCGTGAGTCGCGAGCAGTTTCGCGCCCACTGCGCGTTCCTCGGATCCGGGCGGGTGCAGGTGGTGCCGCTGCAGACGCTTCTCGAGTTGCCCGGTGAGACCGACGCCGTGGCGATCACGTTCGACGACGGCTTTGCCAACTTCCTCAGCGACGCGGCGCCGCAGCTCGAGCGTCATGCCCTGCAGGCGACGGTGTTCGTGGTGTCCGACCACGTCGGCGGACATAACGATTGGGGGGGGGCGCAGACGGCGGGCATTCCGCACCTGCCATTGATGGACTGGGATCAGCTCGCGCGCGCGCGCGATGGCGGGCACACGATCGGCACACACACCCGGACGCATCCACGACTGCCCTCGATCGGCGCGGCACGGCGCGCCGACGAGCTCGACGGATGCGTGGCGCATATCCGCGACCGGCTCGGTGTCGAGGCCGACCTGTTCGCGTATCCGTACGGCGCCGTGGATGAGGCGAGTGCAGGGGCGGTGCGGGAGCGGTTCGCCGCGGCGTTCACCACGGAGTTGCGGGCACTGCGCGCGGGCGAAGACCGCGCGCTGTTGCCACGGCTGGACATGTTCTACCTCAGGTCGGCGGGACTCCTGGAGCGTTGGGGCAGCACGGCCTTCCGCTCGCTGCTCTGGATGCGGTCACGCGGACGGCGGGTGCGCGAGTTGCTCACCAATCCCCTCGCGCCGATGGGCCACGTCGCATGAGCCCCCGTCGTCCGCTCTGTTCGGTCATCATGCCGGCACGGAATGCGGCGCACATGCTGCCGCGCACGTTAGGCGCCCTGGGCAACTCCGATCTGCCGCGCGACCAGTGGGAACTGATCGTGGTGGACGACGCGTCGACCGATGAGACCGCGACGCTGGCGGCCCGCTACGCCGATACGGTCATCAAGCTTCCCGGGCGCGCCTACGGTCCCGCCTACGCACGCAATCGTGGGTTTGAGGTGTCGGGCGCCCACATCGTGATGTTCCTGGATGCCGACGTGGTCGTGCACCGCGACACCGTACGCAAGTTCGTCGAAGTCCTCGCCGGGGCCACCGACGTTGGTGCGGTCTTCGGCTCCTACGACAACCAGCCGGCCGCTCCCGGGTTCTTCTCGCAGTATCGCAACTTGCTGCATCACTACGTGCACCAGCAAAACCCGGGTGAGGCCGAGACCTTCTGGGCCGGGGCCGGTGCCGTGCGTCGCGATGTGTTCGAGGAAGCGGGGATGTACGACGAGTGGCACTATGCGCGGCCGCAAATCGAGGACATCGAACTGGGCGGTCGCATTCGCCAGCTGGGGTACCGCATCCTGCTCCGGCCCGAGATTCAGGTCACGCACCTCAAGCGGTGGACGTTCTTCGGGGTCGTGCGCACGGATCTCAAGGATCGGGGCATTCCGTGGGCGCGGCTGCTGGCGCACCGCGGCGCGATGATGACGGGCGGCACCCTCAACCTGAAGTGGACCGAGAAGCTCAACACGGTGCTGGTGTGGCTCGGCATGTCGAGCCTGGTCGCCGCGGGCCTCCTGTGGGACCTCCGACTCGTTATGACAGCCCTGGGCTGTTTCGCTGCCGCCTCGCTGATCAGCCTCCCGCTCCTCCGCTGGTTCGCGCGCACGCGCGGGATCCTCTTCGCCGTCGGCGTGATCCCGATTCATCTGTTGTATTATGTTCTCAACGGAATATCGTTCGGCTACGGCATGTTCCTGCACGAGCTGATCGGCGCCCCGCGCCAGGATCCCACGATCGAGGCGTACGCCGAGATCGGGGTGAAGCGATGGCCGCCCGTGCCGGCACGCAACCGGAGCACCTGGACCGCGGATTCGTGAGCGACATGGCTGACGCACCTTCGAATCTCCAGGCGGTGCCTGACGAACACCACCCGACGACTGAAGAGCTGATGCTTCCCGCGCTTCAGCTGGCGTTCTCGCGTCTGCACAAGGCAGCGTTCGGTGTCGCCACCGGCGTGGCCGGTGCACTGTTCATGGGGGCCCTGACCCTGATCGTCCTCGTGAGCCCCAGCGCTCGGGGATTCCCGTTGGACCTCCTGAGTGAGTACTTCACGGGGTTCTCGGTCAGCTGGCCCGGGCTGCTGGTGGGGATGGGATGGGGATTCGTGGTCGCGTTCGTTGCCGGTTGGTTCGTGGCCTTCTGCCGCAACCTCGCGCTGGCCATCAGCGCGTTCATGATCCGAACGCGCGCCGAGATCGAGCAGACCCGAAACTTCCTCGACCACATTTAGCCGTCGTCAGTCATGGCCGCGTCGCGCGAACAAACGATCCAGGAAGGCCTGCTGGCCCTCAATGCCCGCGCGTGGGGCATCTCTTTCGGGTTGCTCCTTGGCGGCGGGCTGTTCCTGGCGACGAACTTCCTGGTGATCAAGGGCGGAGTGCAGGTCGGCAAGCACCTCGCACTCCTCTCGGCTTTCTTCCCCGGTTATCGCGTCAGCTTTGCTGGAAGCCTGATCGGCTTCGTCTACGGTTTCGTAATCGGGTGGGCACTGGGCCGCGTCATCGGGGCGGTGTACAACAAGCTCGCGTTCAGGTAACAAAAGCGGAGAGCGGGCTAACCAGGTGAACGGCTGGGGCGAAGTGATGCGATCCCACGCCTCGGTCGGTCACGTGCTCCCCGCTCCTGTGTCTTCTCACCAACCCTTGAACCTGAGAATCACGGACGGCACCGTCTTCAGCATGATGCGCAGATCGAGGAAGAAGCCCTGCTCGCCGATGTAGCGAAGGTCCCAGTTCACCTTCGACCGAACATCGTCGAGGCACGCGTCATACTTCTGATTGATCTGCGCCAGCCCCGTGAGACCGGGCTTGACGCGATGGCGGCATCGGTAGGCGGGGATGTCTTCGCGCAGCCGCGCGACGATGCTGGGTCGTTCGGGGCGCGGACCCACCATGTTCATATCGCCCTGCAGCACGTTCCACAGTTGCGGTATCTCGTCGATCCGGTACTGCCGGAGAAACTTGCCAAGCCTGGTGACGCGCGGGTCGTTCTCCGTGGCCCACACGGCGCCGGACACTTTCTCCGCATCCACCCGCATCGTGCGCAACTTGTAGATCGTGAAGACCTGGCCGCCGAGGTCCTCCAGGCGCGCTTCGCGGATCGCGAGCGTCCGCTTCCACCGCCGGTCGAGCCCGACGCGCGTTTGCGTGTACAGGATCGGACCGCGCGAGGTCAGCTTGATCAACGCCGCGACCGCGACCAGGAGGGGGAGGCTCAACAGAAGCCCGAACCCGGCGATCGCGAGGTTCAACACGCGGCTGACTGCCTCGTGTCGCTCGCGCGGAAAAACCTCGTGAGCGTCCGAGTCTTTCGGATGCGTCTCGACCGAACGTGGTCGCTCGATGGTTCGCGCCTCCAGCAGCCGCGCGCGTGGCCGGGTGGCCTGCGTAGGCCCCCGTGACTCGCGGAGTTGATCAGCTCCCCCGGGCCATGACATTTGAAAGCTCCCTTCGTCCCCCGAACTGTCCACGCTCAAGGCGTTCGACGACCCCGTCCGCCGCGAACAAGCCAGAAAAGGGCCAGGCTGGCAGATAAGACTGGCATCCACACCTGCAAGAAGTTTGTCGTGCTTGTCTGTGGGATATAGATCTCGTCTCCATCGCGCAACGAGATGTCCCCGACGCTCTTTCCAGAGCGAACGGCTTCAGCGAACTGTTTGTCATTCAGGAACGTCTTGTCGGCGCGCTTAACGTACGCGTCGTCGAATTTCCCCGCCTGTGACGGACCACCCGCTCCCATTACCACATCGGTCACAAGCTGGTCCACGGGAACGGTCATGAATCCGGGACGACCGATGGCACCCATGATCGACAGGCGAATCAGGCCGGTCGCGGTGACCTGTGGCTCCTTGATGTACTTGGCGAGCTCTTTCTTCAGATGGTCGGCGAGCTCGGAGTCGAGCACACCGCGGATCGAGATGTCGGGGATGTTCGGCAGCTGCAGCCGCTGATCGGTCTTCACCGTGAAGGTGTCGGTGAGGCTGGAGTCGTTCAGAACTGTCAGGTACAGGCGATCACCGGGCGCAAAGTCGCCGTTCCGAAGACGTTGTTTCAGAGAGGCGACGTGGTCGGCCATCTTCTCCCGCGTCTTTGGATCAGCCTTCGTGGCGGCCAACTCTGTGGCGGCGATGGCTTGCTCGAGCTCCGCTCTGGTGGCTTGCCGCCGCTGTGTGCCCAAAACAGTCTGCGCCTGCCCCACGCTGGGAACCTGCGTCAGCGCCGCCGCCACCAACCAGAATTGGAGCGGAAGCGGGCGTCGCAGCGATCGAAGTATGGTTCCTGTCATGTGTCCTTCTACTCCTTGCAGATGGCGTGCTAGAGCAACCGCTGAGATTAACAGTCCCTAAGTGAACCCGTCATCGTGATCTACGGTGAGGGGTGCGAGATTCATGCCCTAGCACGCAAGTGATTGGCGGGTACGAACCTCAACTCGACGCTCCCGTGCAACGCTCCTCCACGTAAACGATGTCCGGACCAGCTCGTCACAGGCCTGCTTGTGCGGCCAGAGGACGCGTCTCGCGCGCGCTCGCCATCGCTCCCAGGTAGGGGCCCGCGACCCATCC
>JBQTIW010000016.1:0-13559 GCA_052387735.1 Gemmatimonadaceae bacterium | reverse complement strand
GCGTGGAGATCGCTCGCGCCTTCACCGCGGCGGGTGCGGACATCATGCACATCTCCACCGGACAGACGTCACCGAATGCGAAGCCCGTCTACGGCCGCATGTGGCAGACGCCATTCTCGGATCGCATTCGGAATGAGCTGGGCATCAGGACCATCGCCGTTGGCGCAATCACCGAGGCCGATCAGATCAACTCGATCCTGGCCGCGGGTCGCGCCGACCTTTGCGCGCTGGCCCGGCCGCACCTCGCCGATCCCCACTGGACGCTGCATGCCGCCGCTCAGTTGGGCTATGCCGAACAGTCCTGGCCGTGGCAGTACCGGTCGGGGAAAGAGCAGCTCGAGCGGTTGGTGGAAAGGGACAAGGCGGCAGGCGACAGGCGATAGATCGTAGGTGCCGGGGCGATGTCCGTTGAGGTAGACGAGACGGCGCACAAGGTGGCTCGAGGCTGCAGGCATACATCGCGGCGTCGCGATTGCGTTGTGCCGCTCACCCAGTGCGTCTACAGCCCTTCCCCCCAGACCGCTGCCCTCCATCTTTCGCGACGATGCCCACCTCACCGGCGATTTCGCTCGGCAGTATCCGTCCGCGGCATTTTCTGTGGTCCGTTGACGGAGGCGTGGCCACGATCACGCTGAATCGGCCGGAGCGGAAGAATCCACTGACGTTCGAGTCCTACGGCGAGCTCACCGAGGTCTTTCGCGCGCTCATCCACGTGCGCGAGATCAAGGCGCTGATACTGACCGGAGCCGGCGAGAACTTCTGCAGCGGCGGCGACGTACACGAGATCATTGGACCATTGGTCGAAGCGAAGGCCGCCGGACGGACCGACGACGTCCTCCGTTTCACGAACATGACGGGCGGATTGGTGAAGGCCATGCGGGCGTGCCCGCAACCGATCGTTGCCGCCGTGGATGGCGTGTGCGCCGGCGCGGGGGCGATCCTGGCGATGGCCAGCGATCTTCGGCTTGGCACGCCCCGCAGCCGTGTGGCATTTCTCTTCACGAAGGTGGGCCTCAGTGGAGCCGACATGGGAGCGTGCGCCTTGCTGCCCCGCATCATCGGGCACGGCCGGGCCGCCGAACTGCTCTACACGGGCCGCTTCATGGCCGCGGATGAAGCGGAGCGGTGGGGGTTCTACAATCGGATCGTCGCGCCGGACTCGTTAGGCGCGGACGCTGCCGCGCTGGCGAATGCGCTGGCCAGTGGTCCCGCTTTCGCGCATGGTGTGACCAAGGCCTGCCTGCACGAAGAGTGGGCCATGTCGATCGACGACGCCATCTCGCACGAAGCCAGGGCGCAGGCGATCTGCATGCTGACGAATGATTTCGAGCGAGCGTACCGGGCGTTTGTGGCAAAGGGGAAGCCGGAGTTCAAGGGAGACTAGAACAAAAGCACCCGAGGCACGCGCAGCACGAGCGCACGGGAAGCCAGAGTCCCAATCGACGCCCTATTCTCCATTTCTCTGTTCTCCATTCTCTATTCTCCATTCTCCAGCCGTGCCCGACTCCACGTTTCTCACCTGGCCGTTTTTCGATGACTCGCACCGCGCCTTCGCCGAGGAATTCGAGGCGTGGTGTGAGCGCGTGCTGCCGGGTGTGGGCATCGATCATCACGATGCCGATGGTTCGTGCCGCCGGCTCGTGCGGACGTTGGGAGACGCCGGTTGGCTTCGGCACAGCGTGGGCGAGACAAACGGTCAGCAACCACCTCGCCTCGACGTGCGCACGCTCTGTCTCGCCCGCGACATCCTTGCCCGTCACGACGGACTGGCGGACTTTGCCTTCGCCATGCAGGGACTCGGTTCGGGCCCGGTTTCCCTGTTTGGGTCCGACGAGCAGCGGATGACGTGGCTGCCGCGCGTGCGCCGCGGTGATGCCATCTCCGCCTTCGCGCTGTCCGAACCCGACGCCGGGTCGGACGTGATGCGCATGCAGACCACCGCGACGCGAGAGTCCGACGGCTGGTGGCGACTCGACGGAGAGAAGACGTGGATCTCGAACGGAGGGATCGCGGACTTCTACGTGGTGTTTGCGCGATATCCCGAAGGCGGTGAGCGGTCGTTCGCCGCCTTCCTCGTCGACGCCACGGCTTCGGGACTTCACATCGCCGAGCGCCTCGAGACGATCGCGCCACATCCCCTGGCGCGCATCCGGCTCGAGGGATGCCGGCTCCCGGGTAGCGCGATCATCGGCGTCGCAGGCAAGGGTCTGCGCGTCGCGTTAGGCACGCTCGACGTCTTCCGGTCGACGGTCGGCGCTGCGGCACTGGGCATGGCTCGGCGCGCTCTCGACGAAGCGGTTCGGCACGCCACCCAGCGCCCGATGTTCGGTCAGACGCTGGCCGACTTTCAGCTCACGCAGGCTCGTGTGGCCCACATGGCGACTGCGATCGACACGAGTGCGCTGCTGGTGTATCGAGCGGCGTGGACCAGGGACATCACCGGCGCGCGCATCACCCGGGAGGCCGCGATGGCCAAGTGGCACGCGACGGAAGCGGCGCAACGCACCATCGACAGCGCCGTGCAGTTGCTCGGCGGGCGCGGGGTGCAGACGGGGTCGGTGGTGGAGCGCCTGTATCGAGAGATTCGATCGCTCCGCATCTACGAAGGAACCAGCGAAGTGCAGCAGCTCGTGATCGCGCAGCAGGTCATGCCGTCGGCTGCGCGGGACAGGGAGAGCAGCGGATGACGGCGAGCTCGTCGCACCGCCCTCCGGGGGGTGTTCCGTCGGCGCATCGCGACCTCTTCGCGTACGATCATCTCCCGCCCCGGGAGCTGTGGCCGGAAATGGACTTTGGCGGTATTCCGGAGTTGGACTACCCGGACTACCTCAACGCCGCGGTCGAACTGCTGGATGGCGCGATCACCCGCGGCTGGGGCGACCGGGTCGCGTTCCGGTCGCCGACGGAGACGGTGACGTATCGCGAGCTGCTGCATCGGGCCAACCGGATCGCCCGCGTTCTGGTCGAAGACTGCGGACTGGTACCCGGCAATCGCGTGCTGCTCCGGGGTGCGAACTCGCCGATGATGGTGGCCCTGTGGTTCGCCGTGCTCAAAGCGGGGGGGGTGGTGGTGTGCACGATGCCTCTCCTGCGCACGCGAGAGCTCGTGTTCACAGCCGACAAGGCACGGATCCATCTGGCGATCACTGATGCTCGTCTTGCCGAAGACTGCGATCAGGCGATGCGGACTCACGCCGACGGCACACTCCGCGACCACGCCAGGGTGTTGAGATACGGCGGCACCGGACCCGACGCGGCGTCGTCACTCGAAGCCCTCATGGCCTCCAAGGAAACGACATTCGACAATGTGCGCACCGCGGCCGACGACGTCGCGCTGATTGCGTTCACCTCGGGCACGACCGGTGAAGGCAAGGGCACCATGCACTTCCATCGCGATGTCATGGCGATCTGCGACTGCTTCCCCGGCTACGTGCTCAAGGCGAAGGCCGACGACGTTTTCATCGGCTCTCCGCCGTTTGCCTTCACCTTCGGCCTCGGCGGCCTGGTGCTCTTCCCGATGCGAATCGGGGCCAGCTCGATTCTGCTGGAGCAGGCAACACCGCCTGTCTTGATCCAGGCCATCCGGGATCACGGCGCGACGGTCGTGTTCACGGCCCCCACGGCCTATCGCGCGATGCTGCCGATGCTCAAGGACGTCAGCGTCGCCAGTCTGCGGAAATGCGTGTCCGCCGGCGAGGCCCTTCCCCGCGCCACGTTCGACGCCTGGCGGGCCGCCACGGGGATCACCGTCATCGACGGCATCGGGGCCACGGAATTACTGCACATTTTCATTAGTGCACCGGAAGCCGAGGTACGCCCCGGCTCCACCGGGCGTGAGGTGCCGGGCTATCAGGCGCGGGTGGTGGACGAGGAGATGCGCGACGTTTCCGCGGGGGAGATCGGCCGGTTGGCGGTGCGCGGCCCCACCGGCTGCCGGTATCTCGACAACCTCGAACGGCAACGCGCCTACGTACGCGACGGTTGGAATCTGACCGGGGACTCGTACAGGCGGGATGCAGACGGGTACTTCTGGTACCAGGCTCGCACCGACGACATGATCATCTCGTCAGGCTACAACATCTCCGGTCCCGAGGTCGAAGGCGTGCTGCTGGAGCATCCGGCGGTACGGGAGTGCGGCGTGGTCGGCGTACCTGACGAGGAACGAGGCCAGCTCGTGAAGGCATTCGTCGTGCTTGCGCCCGGGTACGACCGGTCACCGCAGACGGTCAAGCTCCTGCAGGACTGGGTCAAACAGCAACTCGCGCCATACAAGTATCCACGCGCGATGGAATTCCTCGACACCCTTCCGCGCACCAGTACGGGCAAGCTGCAGCGCTTCCGACTGCGAGATCCCGGAGCCGACACATGAGCGACTCGAGGTCCGAACCGCCGGTCTCCCGCCTCCCGTCTCCCGTTTCCGTTCCGGGCTGGCCCCGCGCCAGCGGCTACAGCAACGGAATGCTGGCGACAGGACGCGTCATCGTCACGGCGGGCATGATTGGCTGGAACCCCATCACGCAGGAAATCGAAACCGACAACTTCGCCTCGCAAGTGGCGCAGACCCTGCGCAACATCGTGGCCGTCCTCTCCGCCGCAGATGCAGGTCCTGAGCATCTCGTCAGACTCACATGGTACGTCACAAACCGTGACGAGTATCTGGCTGCGCGCCAGAGCGTCGGGCTCGCCTATCGTGAGATCCTCGGCAAGCACTATCCGGTCATGGCTGTGGTGGTCGTGTCCGCACTGCTCGAGCCACGCGCCAAGGTCGAGATCGAAGCGACGGCCGTGATCCCCGCCGCCAGCTGAAGCCACGAATCCCAGTGCCGCTGGCGCGAGTTGGAGCGGCTCGTTAGTGTTGTCGTAGAGTGACTCGTCCAGCCAGCGCCGGGGCTGTCACAACAGCGCGCCAATGCGGACCCCTGACCTCACCCCTCGAGATACGTACGACCGCCCGTGCCTCCCGCTGACGCTGCGGAAGACCACGTGATGACGGTCGTCGTGACGAACGCCTCCTAAGGCTTCTCGGTACGGTCCGCTCTTCGCCGGCCCTGCAGGGCGGCGCCCACGATAAACAGCTTCGTTTCATGACAGATCACGCGCAGTCCGAGGCCGCTGTCGCGGCTCCGCCTCCGCCCGAATCGTCGTCCCTCTGGTCTGCGGTTCGCGAAGCGGTGCACGGATCACATACACACGACTACACCGAAGGCGCGATCGGGCGTTCGGTGATCCTGCTCGCGATCCCCATGGTGCTGGAGATGGCCATGGAGAGCGTGTTCGCGGTGGTCGACGTGTTCTTCGTGTCGCGACTCGGTGCTGATGCCGTGGCGACCGTCGGCCTCACCGAGTCGCTGATGATCATGATCTATACCCTGGCGATGGGGCTGGGCATCGGCGCCACGGCCATGGTCGCCCGCCGCATCGGGGAGAAGGACCAGGAAGGCGCAGCGATCGCGGCGATGCAGGCCGTGTGGATCGGCGTGTTCGTGGCCATTGCGTTAGGCATCGTTGGTGCGGCGCTGGCGCCGCAGCTGCTGCGGCTGATGGGGGCGGAGGAGGGCGTGCTGCGCACCGGAACGCGCTTCACCCAGGTGATGCTGGGCGGCAACGTCAGCGTGCTGATGCTCTTCCTCATCAACGCCATCTTCCGCGGCGCCGGCGATGCGGCGATCGCCATGCGTACGCTGTGGCTGGCGAACCTGATCAACATGACGCTTGGTCCGTGCCTCATTTTCGGGATCGGCCCGTTCCCCGAGCTGGGTGTCACCGGTGCGGCGATCGCGACCACGACCGGCCGGGCGACCGGCGCGGTGTACGCCCTGAGCCGACTGTTGCGGCCCGGGGCACGGGTCCATCTCGCCAGACGCCATCTGCCGTTCCATCCCGACATCATGTGGCGACTGGTCAAGCTGTCGGCGTCGGGCACGTTTCAGATCTTCATCGGGTCGGCGAGCTGGGTGCTGCTCATCCGCATCATCTCCAGCTTCGGCAGCTCGGTGATCGCCGGGTACACCATTGCGATCCGGGTCATCATCTTCGCGCTGCTGCCCTCGTGGGGCATGAGCAACGCGGCGGCGACCATGGTCGGGCAGGCGCTAGGCGCCGGCAAGCCGGAGCGGGCCGAGCGCGCGGTCTGGATTGCGGGCTTCTACAACGTCTGCTTCCTCGGCGCTGTGGGGCTGATCTTCGTGCTGTTCGCGCCGGCGATCGTCGCCGTGTTCACCCGCGATCCGGCGGTGGCGACCAACGCGATCGATGCGCTGCGCGTGATCGCCTCCGGATTCCTGTTCTACGCCTATGGCATGGTGATCTCGCAGTCATTTAATGGTGCGGGCGACACCTGGACCCCGACGTGGATCAATCTCCTCTGCTTCTGGGTGTGGGAGATACCGTTAGGCTGGTTTCTCGCACTCAAGGCCGGAATGGGACCGCACGGGGTGTACCTCGCGGTGGCGATCGCGTACGCGACGCTCGCCATCGTGAGCGCGGTGCTGTTCAAGCAAGGGAAGTGGAAGCTGCAGCGGGTGTAAGGAGGAAACAGCGACGAGAACGGAGCACCGGCGCGACCAGCGACCAACCACCCGAGGGGCGAAGCACGAGACGCACGGGATGCCCGAGACCGGCTGCGTCCGCTTTTCTCGCGCCGTCGCCCTCGTTCTCTCTCAGAACGACGCCGAGACAGAGAGGAACATCAGCCGCTTCTGTCCCGCCAGCAACGTCTCCAGATCTCCGGAGACGCTGAAACCACCGGTGCCCATCGTCGAGATGAACTTCTCGTCCAGCACGTTGAGCGCGTTCAGCTGGACGATCAGCGTCCTGAGGCCCCGCAGCCGGGTGAAGACATAGCCCGCCGACAGGTCGACCGTCGTGTACGACGGCACCGACATGTCGTTCAGAATGCTGAAGTACCGCTTGCCGACGTGCCGCGCACCCACAGTTCCGGTGAACCCGTGGCGCGCCAGCCGGAGCGAGGAGTTCACCAGGACTTTCGGCGCATCCACGACCGTCTTGCCTGACGAGGCGACTCGTTCCGAGCCGTTGGAGTAGTCATCGTCGATCTTCGAGTCGTTGAGGGCTGCCGCCGTGCTCCAGGTGAGTCCTTCCGCCAACCGGAGCGCGAGGAGACCCTCGATCCCACGCGTGGTGACCGACCCCACGTTGGCGAACGAGCTCACACACGTCGCCGTGAGCGGGCATACGGCCACACCGACCAGTCGATTGCGGTAGTCGACGGCGTAGAGGGCGGTTGATGCCTCCCGCCGTGCCGTGCGCGCGCGTAGCCCGAGCTCGCAGGTCTGTGCCCTCTCCGGATCGGTGTTTGCTTTGAAGAACTCGAACGCCTGTGGATTGGTGTTGTAGACGCCGCTCTGCGGGGAATAGGGAAACGCGTTTACGTTCTGCGAGTAGTTCGCGAATACCTGAACCTGCTCGTTAGGGGCGAATACCGCACCCACTTGCGGCAGCAGCCCACCGTCCGTGGGAATGGAGACGTCCGGTCGAGCGACATCCGGCGCCGAGCCAGCCCCTGGCTCTGTGTTGCCGTTGTTCCGGAAGTCCGCGTCGATATGCAGATACTTGGCGCCGTAGGTGACCTTGAGCTTCCGGTCGGCGAGCGTGCTGGTGTTCTGTAGATAGAACGTGCGCGTCCCGAGGTCACCCGTCCGGTCGAAGAACAGCCGGAGCACGTCGTTGAAGTTTACCTCGGGACTGCTGTCGAAGTTCGTCAGGCGCCACGCGACGCGGCGGATGTTCGTCTCGTTGTGCTCCAGCCAGGTCCCGGCTTCCAGGTCATGCGACCCAAGGGCCATGCGTGCGCGAAGCGTGACACCTACGCGGTTGTTGTCGTACTGGGTCTGGCGAAAGTACACGGGATCGGGACTGAACGCGGTCGAGCCGTAGTTCGGCGCGTGCCAGTCGCCGGCGCCCTCGTTGGTGTGCAGATAGGGCTTGATCGAGAGCAGGCCGCGGTCGCCGAGCTGGAGGTCGGCCGAGAGGTAGGCGAGGTGGTCGCGGCGGGCGCCTTGGGCGCTGTGAAAGTATGCCTGGTCAGGTTCGGCACTCGCCGCCGCTGCTTTGGCCGCGTCCCAACTCGCGAACTGGTCCCAGTGGCGCCCGCGACGGTTGAAGCGCGCCAGCGTCAGATCGGTGTAGTCGGCCTCGGTCTTGTCGGCGAAGTTGTAGTACGCCGTAAGCTTGCTCGCGCCAAACAGGTATTGCGCCTTGAGGTTGAGCTGGTCCATCCACTGCTCGCCGGCGCCGCCGATGAATCCATCCTGTCCGAACAGGGCCGCCTTGGCGGGAGAGAATCGCTCACCAGATCCCTTCCATTTGTCGGTGTCGTACCGGCTGAAGGACATGAAGGCCTTGAAGGCGTGGCTTCCGGCCGCGAGATGCCCGGTGTCAAAGCGACCGCCGGTGCGGCGGGCCGCCGACTGGCCGAGCATCTGACGGATCGTCACCCGCCGCTGATTGGCCGGGTCGTCGCTCTGATACTGCACCACCCCTCCGAGATTGTTGCTCGACGCCGTGCCTAACGCACCGGTACCTTGGGTGACAGTTGCATCGGCGAGATTGTCTGCGTCTACCGCGCGGCCGATGTTGAGCCCGTTGAAGTTGCCATAGGTCATGTCCCCGAGCGTGATGCCGTCGAACGTTTGTCCGACCTGCGAGGACTGAAAACCTCGCATCGTCACTCGCGTCGCCCACTCGTACAGCCCGAACGGATCCGCGCCCTGCATGTTGACGCCGGGAAGCCGCTCGATGGCGCGCAGGGGGCTGGTGCCCGCCGCGGTGAGCTGCAGATCGAGCTTGCCGAGCGCGTTGCCCGTGCGCACCTGCCCGAGACCTGTCGCCGACCCTCGGACTTCGATGGTTCGGAGGGTCTGCGTGCTGTCGCGCCGTGTCGAGTCCTGCTGCGCGCGAACGGCCGTGGAGATCATGAGCAGAGCCGCAACCGCTCCGCGCGCTACCCAACGATGGTGTGACATGTCGTTCTCCGGATCAGCGTCGCCGCACCACGCGGCGAACGCGTTGATCCTTCCCTCCACACGTCACAGTCGCATCGCCATTTGCCTGACGATGCGGTAACGACTCTATTTAGCAGCGACTGCGGACATCCCTCACCCACGCCGTCTCGCACCCCCTCATGCCGCTCCGCCCAACTCCTGTTACCAGCGACCTCGCCATGGTTCTGGGCGGCGGCGGAGCACGGGGAGCGTATCAGGTCGGATTGCTCCGGGCCGTCGCCCGACGCTATCCGCACCTCAAGATCCCCATCCTCGTCGGCGTCTCCGCCGGCGCGGTGAACACCATCCAGATCGCTTCACATCGCGGGACCTTCGAGGAGTCCATGGAGGAGCTGGTGAAACACTGGCTGTCCATGACCCCCGATCAGGTGTTTCGCGTCGACTCTTCCTCCCTCGTCTCGAACGTCATGCGATCGGGGCTGAGACTCGCCGGCGGCGGAAGCGGACACCTCGAGTCGTTTACGGCGATGGTGGACACATCACCGTTGCGCGCGTTCCTCGAAAACGCCATCGAGCGCGCACCCGACGGCACCTTCCCCGGCATCGACTACAATCTCGAACGCGGAAGTCTGCAGGCCGTTGCCTTGAGTGCCACGAGTTACACAACGTCCCAATCGGTCACGTGGGTGCAGGGTCGGGAGATCTCGCTGTGGGAACGTCCACAGCGAAAGAGCGAAAACGCGCGCCTCACCGTGGACCATGTGATGGCGTCGACCGCACTTCCGCTGCTCTTCCCGGCCGCCAAAGTCGGCGACGAGTGGTACGGCGACGGAGGCATCCGGCTCACCGCGCCGCTTTCGCCGGCACTTCACCTTGGCGCCTCACGCATCATCACGATCTCCACTCGCTACGATCGTTCGCGGGCCGAGGCTGACCGGCCGCAGCTTGCCGGCTATCCACCACCCGCTCAGGTCCTTGGTGTTCTATACAATGCGGTGTTCCTCGACGTCATCGATCAGGACGTGCTGCGACTGGAGCGGATCAACCGGCTGGTCGAGAACCTGCCTCTCGAGCATCGCAATGGCCTGCGCGTGATCGACATGCTCGTGTTGAGACCATCGCGCGACCTGGGACGGATCTCTCGAGAATACGAGCCGCGCCTTCCGGGATTGTTCAGGTTCCTCACCAGAGGGCTGGGAACGCGCAAAACCGAAGTCCCGGACATTCTGTCCCTCGTCATGTTTCAAGAGGATTACCTGCGACGCCTCATCAGCCTCGGCGAGGAGGATGCCGAGCGCCAGTGGGATCGGATCGCGAGGTTCATCGAAGCATCCCCCAACCACCGAATACGCTGAGCCCGCTAAAGTCCTTCGCTCATCTGCCGAGACTCATCGTTGGAGGTGTACCCGGAAACCGAAGTGTGACGCAGATCGCATCCAGGCTGCCGGATTGGAGCGTGGGAGTCCCTCCTCAAGGAGCAAAGGAAGCATGACGGTGAACTCGGTATCATCCGGTCTGTCGGCCATTCATCGCCAATCGGCGGCGATGGACAGGGCGGCCGAAAAGATCGCGCGGGCGACAACCGGCACACCGGTCGAGGCCGCAACGAGTCCTGAAGCCGCCTCCGCGGTGCAGGATCAGGAAAGCCAGCTGGCTGATGGGACAGTGGAAATGATGGTGGCGAGGCGCATGTTCACGGCTGCCGTCAAGACGGCCCAGGTCGCCAACGAAGGAGTCATGGAAGCGCTTCGTCTCGGGGGGTACGGCGCAGCCGCTTGATCAGCCTCTTGAGCCATCAAGAGAGGGCGCCGGTCCGCATGGGCCGGCGCCCTTTTTTCTCGCCGCGTCACACTCCTTGGCCTCGGGCGCACTCGGTCCGCGCGGACCAGCTCGCAGAGTGTGGCTAGTGAGCGCCACGTGCTCGCCGCAGCACCCGCCCGAGACCGGTATTTGTGTCCACGCGCTCTTACGGGCCGGCTCGGAACCAGCGCGGACAGTGACCAGCGTAAGCCGTTATGGGACAATCTGTTGTACAGAGGCGGCTCGCTGCCACGGGTAGCCGAGTTCGTCACGGCACGGGCCCTGCTATGTGAGGTATCGCACATCGGCCCCGGTGTTGGCCTCCGGGTGCCCACCAGCTGGTTCAAACCGGGACCGATGTTGCGCGACTCTGGCGGGAGGCCCGTCGTCGCAGGCGCACCCTCAATCTGCTGACCATGCGTTTTGTTCGCTCTCTTGCCGCTGCTGCCCTCGTCGCGACCACCTCGATTGAGGCAGGTGCGCAGACCTCCGGAACGCTCAAGTTCCAGCAGATTGCACCGAACCCCTATGTCACGGCGTTCGGGTATCTGGTCGGCCCGTTCTGGGGAACGCTGACATCCGACCCGACGAAGCCCGTGATCGACCTGTACTGCGTTGACATCTTCAACACCATATCGCTCGGTAAGAACTGGACGGCCAACTTCTCGAGCCTCGCGGGTGACCTGAGCCTGACCCGGCACGGCAACTCGAAGGCGGCCCAGTACCAGCAGGCCGCGTTCTTGGCCTCGATGTTCGAGTCCGACGGGATCACCACGAGTCAGTGGGGTGGCATTCAGACGGCGATGTGGAACCTGCTGAATCCCGGGCAGCCGAACGGAGGGACCAACCCGAATGTGAACAGTTCGGAGGCCTATTGGCTGGCGAAGGCGAGCAACTGGTACAACAACGCAGGCGCCGAGAACTTCGACTTCTCGCGCTGGACTGTCGTGACCGATGTTGGCGCTGCGGGAAAAAAGGTGGGCGGCGGTACGCAGGAGTTTCTGACCACCGGCATCACCCCCGAGCCCGAGACCTGGGTGCTGATGGGAACCGGCCTGTTGCTTGTCGTCGGGTTCGCCATCAAGCGTGGACGACTGGTGTGATCGCGTAACCCCTTCTACGCGATCCCGAGGGGGGCCGAGAGTCCGTGACTCGGCTCCTTTCGCTTTTTCGGGTATGGATCTCCTGCGTGACTCTGGCGTTGGAGTATCGTATTGGACGTATAGCCCGTCCACTCCATCGATGTGCAACTCATGACGACCCGACGCCTTGACGGAGCCGACGCTCTCGTCGGCCCGCTCTATTTTGTCGCATTGCTCCTCATCGGCACCCCGGTCCTGGATTTCATCACCAGCATCCTGCCGTTCCGCCTCGACAACATCGAGTGGCGGTTCGCCTCCGTGGGCCTGTTGTCGGGGTTCGTGCTGACCCCTTTGTTAGGCATTGTTCTGACCCTTCTGGTGGCGTACTGGGCCGGACACGTTCGTCTCCTCAGGATCGTGGCCATTGCCAACGCCGTGGTCGCGGTGGCGTTTACCATCGTGATCGGCTTGTTTCTTCTCGACATCGTGCAGTTGCGGAGCGCGGTCCAGGCGGAGGCGCAAGCTGCATTCGAGGGCGCGGCATTCAAGGCGGTGCTCAAGCACGTCTGCTTCGTGGTAGCGACCGGATTGCTGGCGATTCGCGGATTTCGTTCATCGAGCTGGTCGGTGGCCGAGCCCCGACGCCAGGGTGCTGCCGTCATCATAGGGAGCTGACCCGGCACTTCGGCTCAGCCTTGGAACCGGCCAGTTTCGAGCGATATGTCGCGGCTCGTCCCATCTGTGCTTGTCCGGCAGAGGACAATGCGCAATAATCGATGAGGAAGGGCGAGGATCACCGAACGTCACCCCTATGCTGTTTCGACACCTTTCCCAATCGAGGCACGGGTCCATCCTCGTCGAGGTGGAAGGGTACGTCGTGAGCGTGCTGGCACATGCCGTCATTCTCGGGGTGTTCTTCGCGCCCAGTGCCGCGAAGGCGCCGACAGCGGAAGTCCCCGAGTCGTTCCAGTGGGTGAAGTTCCTCCTGCCGAAGGATCGCACGCCGAGTTCGGAAGGCGTTCGCGAGCACCTCACCTACTTCGATGCACCCGCGCCGGGCGGCGAGGGCACACTCCTGACGGACACTAAAGAGCCCGAGAGGCTGGAGCTCGAGGTGCCGAAAGGAAGCCAGGATGACGAGCTCGCGGAGGAAGTCGCGGCGCCACCGCCAGCCCCTGAAATAGAGGCCGATCAGGTCATGACGGTGCTGGAGGTCGACACGGCCGCGGCTCGTTACGAGGACAGCGCTGCGCCGCCGTATCCTCGCGCGATGCTCGACAAGCGTATCGAAGGCTCCGTGGCCGTCCAGTACGTCGTCGACACCACGGGACGTGCCGACACCACGAGTTTCGTGGTGCTGTCCACGACGCACGCGGATTTCGCCAAATCGGTCAAGGCGACGCTGCCGCAGATGCGCTTCCGGTCCGCGATCATGAACTCGCAGAAAGTACGACAGCTCGTCCAGCAGCTGTTCTCGTTCAAGATCGACACGACACTGATCGCCCAGCAGAGAAGGAAACCCTAAGCACGGAATGTCAGGCGCGCCGCTCCCTGGGGGCCGTCAGTTGTTCGCGACGCGCTCGACCACGATCTACGGCCCGGGCGCGCGCCCTCGATGCCATTGGGCCACGCCACGCAACGCCATCGCGCGCTCGCAACCTGAGGCCTGGCTGGACGCACGTCTGTCAGCGGGCGTCCAGCATCACGACATCCA
>JBQTIW010000015.1:0-3408 GCA_052387735.1 Gemmatimonadaceae bacterium | reverse complement strand
CGCGTCGCGTGTCGCGCTGGCGCTCGAGTGATCAGCGGCGCCGCTGGTGTGCGGCCAGTCTGCAGCAGCTGGAAACGCAGTTCCGCTGCGTGAAAGGCGTGAAGCATCTGCCCTTGCTGATGCGAGCTCTGCGCGCCAGCGTTCCGGGCACCCACGCCGCGGCATGAGCCGCCTCACGAGGCACTCACCTGAATGTCAACTGATTTCGGGACGCACCCCTTGCTAGGGCGCGGTATCGACAGCACGACCCTCACAGCGAATTCCTGCATCAACCGTCAGATCATTCCGTGAGGAACTCTCTTGGGAGTTCGCGACCCCAGCTGAAGCTATTTGGATTGGACTAATGGCCGTCGGCTCGCCAGATCCACCTTACGGCTTAGAGGCTCGAGGTTCGAGTTTTCTTCGGCACCGGCCCTCGTTACTTCCACTCTTCTTTCTTAAGACGGACCGTCACGAACATCGTGTCTCCTTTGATAGCTGCGCTGTCAGGGCGATCCTTCGGCGGGCCGGCGTACCCGCATGTGCCGGTGAACTCTAGTCCCGAATGTCCCCAGGCTTCGACTATCAGCATCGCGACAAACGGCTTCCCGTCCGCACGGTGATAGCTGACTGTTGGACGCTTCGTGGGTATTGGAGTACGGAGAACCCTCCGGGTGGCCAAGGTCGAATCAAAGAAGGTGCCTTTCACCGCGCGCTTCTCACCTACACCAGCTCCACTGTAGTGCTTCAGAGCATTCCGACCTTTTCGCCGACGTGAGAAAGTTACACCTCTCCAGGGTTAAGCAGCTCGCGTGAGCTGCGCGTCGTTCTCCCGCCTGCGCTCCTGCCGTGCCCGTTCCAGTTTCTCCGCTCGCTCCGTTTGTCGCTGCGTCGGGTTGCCCCGATAGTACTCCGCCGGGGGCAGATACCCCAAGGCCGCGTGCAGCCGCTCCTCGTTGTAGTACCGGACCCACTCCCCGAGGATCGCCCGGGCTTGCCCCAGGTTGGTCAGCGGCGTGGCACCTAACGCTTCCCGCGTGGTGCGGTGAAACCGTTCCACGGCGCCGTTCGACTCCGGGTGGTACGTCCGAATCCGAATGTGCTCCAGCGCAAAGCGCCGGACCAGATCCTTGAACTCCGCCGACGTGAATTGCGACCCGCTATCGGTGACCACCTGCGGCCGGGCGCCGGTCGCCTCCACCGCCTGCTGGATCACCAGCCGCACGTCGGCCGCCGTCATCGTCGTCAGCAACTCCCAGTGCACCACGTACCGGCTGTACGCGTCCAGCACCGTCACCAGGAAGTACCAGCTGTCGGCAATCCGCAGGTACATGAGGTCCGTGTGCCAGCGCTGGTGGGGCCGCGTCGGCTTGGCCGGTGGCGGTCCACTCGCCGCGCTCCGCTTCCACCGGAACAGCAAGTCCGCCTCGCGCAGAATCCGATACACGCTCGATTCACTGAGACAGGCCACATCCGCATCGAGCATCTGCCACGTCAACCGCCGGTAGCCGTCCCGGGGATGCGCGCGCGCATAGGCCTGCACCGCGTCGCGCTCCCGCTCCAGAATGCCATCGCGATTCCAGGCGACGGGAGGACGATCGGTGAGCGCGTCGCGGGCCTCGCGCTTGAGCCACTCGCGATACCGCGCCTTCGTCAGCCCGAGGTGCGACAGAATGCGCCGCACGCTCCAGCCGGTGCGGTCCCGCGCCTGCCGCACGCACCGCAGGAGTGCTGCCTTGGCCGACGCCTCGAAGCGCGTGGTCGTGGCCACGTTCAGAGCCCCTTTTTTAGCGCGAGGTTCTCTTCCACCACCTCCGCGATGATCCGGCTCTTGCGTTCGATTTCGGCACTCAGCCGCGCGATCTCGCGATCCTTGGCGTCGCGGGTCCGGGGCTGATCGCCTAACGCCTCCAGCATCCCGGCCTTCGCTTCCCGCTCCCAGCGATAAAATGTCGCCGCGTCCAGCTGATACCGGCGCAGCACCTCGGCCACCGTGGTCCCCGGGGCGCGGCCTTCCTCCAGAATCTTCACCTTCTCCGCGGCGCTTCGGCGGCGCCTCGCTTTGCCGTTCTTCCCGCTCATGGCACTCTCCCTCGATCGTCCGGCCACTCGCCGGTGGAGGGAAAGGTGTAACTTCGTCAAACGGTCCTAAAGTGCGGTTTCGGCTGAACCACTACAGCGGAACCAGGTGACATCGCGTAAGAGGGAGGCGATGGAGTTTCATCTCGAAGGGCTCCAGTCTGATCGACAACCGATCGCCCGGGGGGAACGACGGCGACCTACATCGAAGTGGCTGCCTGACAAGAAGTGGACCTGGCAAAGGCATTTTGGAAGGCGCGCTTCACGCGCCATCCTGGCGCGTGCCTTTGCAGGTCAACCCCAGGTCGTTAGGTGGCCGCGCTCGACGCTGATCGGGGGAGGTAGCTGGTGAATCATCGCCATCTCGTTTTGCTGTTGCTCGCGGTGAGCGTTCAAGCCGCAGCTCAGGCACCTGCGATGGAAGGTCGCGTCGTTGTGGCCGCCGAGAACTCGTGGTGGCTGTCCTGCACCGGCGTAGGGCGCCCAACCGTCGTCCTGGAAGCTGGCCACAACGAGTCGTCGTCGACCTGGCGAGATGTGCAGGGCCAGGTTGCGCAACTTACGCGAGTGTGTAGCTACGACCGCGCTGGGCTCGGCCGAAGTGGTTCTCCGCCCAGGGGTGGCCCTGGGCGCACCGCCCGCGATGTCGTGCGCGATCTGGAAGTCCTCATGGACGCTTCGAACGAGCGGGGACCGTTCGTTCTGGTCGGGCACTCCCTTGGTGGCGCTTTCGTGCGCATCTTCGCTGCGACGCACCCTAACGAGGTAGTGGGGCTTGTGCTCGTTGATGCGGTACACGAGCGCGAGTTCGAGGCGATCGCGGAGATCCTCACCTCCGAGCAGCGCGCGGCAGGTGCGGGGATGCGGCCCGTGAGCCCTGAAGGCCTGGACATTGAGGCGGTCCTCCGGGAACTTCGCCGAATCCCTCGCCCGACCCACTACCCGACCGTAGTCGTTGCGCGCGGCAGGCCGCTCGCCGCAGACGAGATGCCACGCTCGTGGACTTCAGACCAGCGACAGCGGCGCGAGGCCCTCCGTCGCGAGCTGCAGGAGGATCTCGTCCGCACCGCGACGTACGGGCGACTCCTCGTCGCGACCGCAAGTGGTCACTTCGTCCACCATGAGGAGCCGGAACTTGTGGTCGGGGCGATCCGGGAACTGGTCGACTCACAGCGCCAGCGAATGCCCAGATGATGCTCACGTTCTCGTGACACTTGTGACGCGTCCATGCCACCGACCGCACGGGGTCGGTCTCGCACTCGCGTCACTCACCGACCTGAGGTGCGTTCCATCTCCTTGTCGAGCTCCCGCATCGCCGCCTGGTAGTAGGGGTCAGGCATCGGCAACTCG
>JBQTIW010000014.1:0-8967 GCA_052387735.1 Gemmatimonadaceae bacterium | reverse complement strand
CGCGCGCGCCGGGGCATCACCTGGGGATCGACGCCCATCGGCATCCAGAGGTCGGTGCCTAACAGGAGCGCGGCGGGAGGCAGCACACCGATCACCGTCATCGGCTGGGCGTTCACTCGGACGGTCTTTCCGACCAGGCTCGAATCGCCGCCGAAGCGCGACACCCAGATGCGGTGACTCAGCACGGCGACGGCGTGCCCCGGCGTGGTCGTCTCCTCCAGCCGGAAGCTCCGCCCCAACGCCGGCGCCAGGCCTAACGTGGCCAGCGGATCACCCCAGACGAATGCCGTGAACACGCGCTCCGGATAATCGCCACCGGAGATCGAGCGATTCCCCAGGTCGAACGCCGACACGCGCTCCAGAGACGGCGTGCCGTCCCGGATGTCGACGTACTCTGGCGGCGACAGTGTTTCGATGTACTGTCGATCGCTGGAAATCTTCGGGAAGGTCACCCCGACGACCATCAGCCGGTCGGGATCCGGGAACGCAAACGGGTGCAGCACGATGCCATCGAGTACGCTGTACACCAGCGTGTTGGCGCCAATGCCGAGGGCAAGCGAGATCACGACCACGGCGGCGAAGCCGGGGGTCCGCCGGAGGCTGCGCACGGCAAACCGGAAATCCTGCAGCAGGGTGTCCATTCGATGTCTCGCGGAGCGGTGTCGTCGAGGTGAGGAGATGTCGTGCGGAGCGACTTGCCAGGCGGCGACGACCGCAGCCCTCCACTCACGCGGTGCCGCTCGCGCGGCGTCAGCAACCAGGAATCGCGTCAGGCGCCACGTGCCGCCCAGGCCACGATACCGCGGCTCCTCGGCCAGGCGCTGGACCGCCACCGCGAAGGCGGGCCCATAGCGTTCTCGGAAGCCGCGCGGGAACAGCCAGAGGAGACCCGACAACCAGTGCCCGCGCGCTGTCATGCGCTCTCCATCCGACTCACCAACCGTGTGGCGCGGATCAGGGCCAGGCACGCTTCCATTCGGCGGGCTTCGGCGACCACCACGTCCCTGCCTAACGCGGTTATGCGATAGGACAGGCGGCGGTCCTCCTCCTGGCCCTCACGTGTGGACGCTTCGGTGATCAGTCCCCGATCCACCATGCGCCGGAGGGCACTGTACAGCGTCCCTGGGCCGATCCGGACGCCGCCGGCGGTGCGCCGCTCCACATCGGTCATGATCCCGTAGCCGTGGCGCGACCCGTCTGCCAGGGTCACCAGGATATGGAACTCGGCGACCGGAAGAGGGAGGAACGCGTCGCTGGGGGCCGGTGGCTGATCAGGCATGGTATGTCGGGACCTGGTATATCGAACATCGATATATGTCCTCGGACACCGGCCGCCTGTCAAGCGTTGCCCTGGTTTCGGTCCTCCGCGCGGTTCGGCCCGGCGACAAGCGTCGTTGCCGTGATGTCGCCGGTCACGTTCACCACAGTCGCACAGACATCGGGAATCGCGTCCACGGCGATCAGAACGCCGATCCCCTCCGCCGGCAGATCAATCGCCAGAAAGAGCGGAGTGAGCATCAGGAAGGCACCCCGTGGCACCCCCGGAGCGGCAAACGACAGAAAGATCGATGCCGCGGCGACGATCCCCAGCTCGCGCGCACCCACGTCGACGCCATAGAACCGTCCGATGAACAGCACGCCAACGATCCAGGCGACCGGGGCGGCGGGCTTGAACACGGACACGGCGAGGGGCAGCACAAAGCCGCTGACGCGTGGTGGGATCTGCAACGCGTGCGCACTCTCGACCATCGCGGGAAGGGTGGCGATCGAAGAGGTGGAACTGATGCCAATCAGTTGCGCCGGGAGGGCGGCCCTGGCAAACGCGCCGACCCTGACCTCACCCAGGATCCGAACGACGGGATAGAAGAGTGCCGTCACGACCGCGCAGGTAACGGCGAAGCTTGCAATGTAGAAACCCACAACACCCACCAGCGACGCTCCGCTCCGGGCGGCCAGCGGGAGCACCAGGGCGAACACGGCGATGGGCGCCAGCGCGATGATCCACCGCACCAGCAGCAGCATGACGTCGCGAAGGGATCCGAAGAAGCGCACCAGTGGCTCGCGTGCGTCTCGCGAGCTGCGGGCGGCGGCGCACGCCAGCAGCAACGTGAAGACAATCAGCGACATCATGTTCCCACTCGCGGCGGCGGCGATGGGGTTGGTCGGGATCAGCGTCGTGAACCACTCGACGATACTCACCGCGCCACCACTCGCCGCCACTTCGCTCGCGGCCGCCGCCGCCCCCTCCGGCAGGGCCAGGCGTCCTGACGACTCCCACGGATACATCGCAAACAACAGCGGTGCCACGATCAGTGACACGATCGCACTGCCGGTCAGCAGCGCCCAAAACACCAGCAGCGTTCGGCCTCCCAGGCGTCCCACGCTCCCGAGATCGGCAACCGATGCCATGCCGGTGATCAGCAGGGAGACCACCAGCGGAATCACCGTCATGCGAATGGCATTGACCCACAGCGTGCCGACCAGTCGGAAGTCATCCACGACCTTCATGGCAACCGCGTTGCCGGACGCGGCGAGGAGCGTACCGAGCGTGAGCGCGAGCCCGAGGGCGACGAGCACGCGGGTGCTGTCCGACCAGCGCGTGCGGCCGCTCGTCGGTCGACGCGGCGTTGTCTCCGGGCTCAAGGCCCGGTGCAGAGCGTGGCCACCTGCTGGGCGACGATCGGCTCCAGCTGGTCCATATCGTCCAGGTACTGGCGTGAAACGCCATCGGCCCCCTCCGCGATTCCCCGCTCGCTCACCACGCTCACGTCCATGCGCCTATAGGCCTGCTGGACCCGGCTGGGCAGCGCATCCCCGATCGCATCAGCCAGGCGCCGGTCCCGCCCTTGAAAGGTCGGAACCAGGATGATCTGCTGCGTAAACTGCTGCTGCGCCCTCGCCGCGTCCGGAAACGCCAGAAGCACGGCTCCCATCACGATTGACGCCCGTCGCCTCCGAAAGACGAGCCGAGGGATCAAACAGACCACCAGGGAGGGCGGCGCGGAGGGCTTCACGGGAGAACGGTCGTGGTCGGGTGCCACCGGATACTAACGTGCGATGCATGGCTTTCGCTCGCCGTCACGAGCCGGTGGTGCGACCCATCACAGGCCTGGTGCCTACCCCTGACGGGAGAGCCGGTGTTCTGCACGACGAGCGATGCGAAACGTGAAAGGGACGCTCTACATTGCGTGGCGGACCGGATGCCTAACGGGAGCGTAGGCGCCGTCGACGCAGGGGTGATCATGCCGTTGAATGCAGCACGGTTGGACGGGCGGAGCGCACGCCACGATTCCAACGGACGCGAGACCCCGGCGGACCCGTCATTGGGGGAGCTTGTGCGGGACCTCAGTCGCAATGCGGAGACGCTGGTGCGACTGGAGCTCGCACTCGCCAAGGCCGAGGCGCGAGAGGCGGGCGCGCACGTCGCGCGCAGCGCGGTTGTTTTCGGCATGGCGGCAAGCCTCACCGTCGTGGGACTCGTTGCCCTGTCGGCGGCCGTCGTGCTGACGCTCGGTCAGGTGCTCGGCGAGCGCTACGGGCTGGCCGCGCTGATGGTGGCCGGTGTGGTCCTCGTGAGCGCCGCCGTCGTTTCACGCCGCGCGCTGCGCGATCTGAGGCGACTGCCATTCGATCAGACTCTGGCGTCGCTCCGGGAGGATTCGCGTTGGGTGGCTCGTGAGGCGAAGGAACTGAAGCAGGAACTGACAACGTCCCCGGAAAAATCCACCAGCCCATTCTGAGGAGACCCATCATGACCGATCACATCGCCGGCGAGCGGCCGCAAGGGACCTTCGCGGGCGGCCGGATCGAATCCTCGCCGCCCCCCTCGAGCTCCGACGCAGGTGCGAAGCGGGGTGAGCGCGTCGCGGACCAGGTACGAGACTTTGCCGGCCAGGAGTTTGACCAGAAGAAACGGCGCACCAGTGAAACGCTCAGTGCCTTTGCGGGGGCGTTGCGCCAGACGGGCAACGAGTCGGGTGACGAGACCTCACGCCTGATGCAGCGAGCGAGCGTTCAGGTCCAGCGGCTTTCCGAGTACCTCGATGACACGGACTTCGAGCATCTCGCCAGGCAGGCAGAAGACCTCGCGCGACGCCGTCCGATCATGTTTCTCAGCAGTGCGTTCTTGGTCGGGTTGGCTGCCGCCCGCCTGCTCAAGAGCCGTCGTGAGCAACCGCGGTCACGGGGAGACCGACCTGCGCGTTCGTCGTGGTCTGATCCCGACGCGGACAGCGACCGGGAGCAGCACTCGAGTTTCTCGGGGTAAGCATGGACCGGCGCTCCGTTGGAACGCGGTCCTCACGTCCCGGCGCTTCCGCAGGACGCGAGGCAGGCAACGAGGAGATCGGAGCCATTCGCGAGCAGATCCTCGACACACGCGAACGGATGAGCGCGACACTCGATGAGTTGAGCGAGCGACTCCATCCCCGCGTTGTTGCGGCGCAACTGACGGCAGAGGTCACGGATACCATTCTCGACGCCACAATGGGGAGGATGACAGATATGGCACGAAGCGCAGCGGATATGGCCACTGGAGTGGAGCAATCGGTCGTGCGGACCATCAGGAACCACCCGATGCCCGCGGCGCTGATCGGCGCCGGTGTGGCCTGGCTCCTGTGGCGAACTTGGCAGGGCACGGATGTGGACACACGCGCCTCCGGCCCGGACGTCTACGACCGGGACACCGAGTCGAGCGACTTCTTCGACGAGGAGCTGGACGATCTCGAGGAAGCGCACGAGACCGACCGTCCTCGCCGGCGCGAGCCGGTGGCCGCGTTAGGCAGGTCGGTGCGTGATACCGCGGCGCGCGTGCAGGATCGCGCGCGAGATGTCGCGGAGCACGCGGCCGATCGAGCCCGGGACGTGGCCGAGCGTGTCGGCGACGGCGCGAAGCGCGCAGCGGATGGCGTGGGCCAGCGCACCAGGCGCGCGGCCGAGTCCATCGCGCGACAGTCGAAGCGTCAGGCGCGACGGGCCGGTGACAAGTACCACGAGCATCCGCTCGCGGTCGCCGCCCTGACCCTGGCGGCCGGGTTCGCGCTCGGCATCACCGCGCCGATGACGGACCGGGAGGTCGAGGTCATGGGCAGGTCGTCGAGCAAACTGGCCGACCGCGCCGACGACATCGTCACCGACGTCGCCGACAGGACGGAACGCGTGGTCGACCGGACGAGGCGCGAGGGGGAACTCGCAGCCGAGGAAGAGGGCTTGCTGTAGGTGACGGGCTCCCGGCCCTTGTGAAGGGGTCGGTGGGCCGTTGCCCGGGCTGTGCGAGCCGGGTAATACTCCCTCCCTTGGGAGGGCTAGACCTAATTGGTAAGGCACCGGTCTTGAAAACCGGCGCGCAGCGATGCGCTTGTGGGTTCGAGTCCCACGCCCTCCGCCTTGTAACGCAACGACTTACGCGATTCCCGCGATTGGCGCACTCGTTAGGTTTTGGACCAATTTTGGACCAATAGGGCTGGGGGTACCAGTGGGAGACGAGCCCGCGGAAGGCACATCAGCGCAGATCCAACGGGTCTCGCAGGCGCTCCACGGCTACATCAACGCACACGGAGAGGGCTTCGAGGCTGCGGTTGCGGCGCACGCAGAGGAAGTCTGCGGGGAAGTCTCAGGGTGGGAGGTAATCGGCGCGGAGCACCCGTTTTCCGTGGGGGCGGCAGAAGGCAGCATCGATCTCGTGCTCTGGTCGGAAAATGCGCATGCGGTCATGGCGATCGAGTGCAAGCGCGCGAACGCCAAGACGTCCCACTGGTGTTTCTGCGCAGCACCGGCGCGGAAGCCCAAACGGCCGTATGCCATTCTCGAAACCCTGACATACGACGACTCGGGTCACATGGGAGCCGCGGGCAGGAGATGGGGGCACCTCAAGTTCCCAGTCCACCACGGCTTTGAGGTGCGCACCGGAACGGCCGGTGAGCCATTCGGCGCTCCCGATGTGCTCGAGAAAGGAGTGGCTCAGGCGGTGCGAGGGGCGAGCGGCCTCATTGAGCTCTTCGCGAGGCACGAAAGCTGGCTGAGCCAGTCGCGCGAGGTCCTAGCATTCCCCGTGCTCGTGACCACTGCACAATTGTTCACGAGTACGGTCGACCTGGCGAAGACGCGCCTAACGGACGGCAAGCTTCCATCTGAAACCGAGATTTCGCTCAAATCGGTACCTTGGGTCGGACTTCAGCGAAACATCGGTGCAGGGCTTCGTCATACAATTCGCGCGCTTCGGAGGCCGAAAAGGTTTGACGAATACTTGGAGTTCGACACGACGCGGACCGTCTTCGTGTCGACACCAGAGGGCCTCCGTGATTTGCTCATTTGGGCGATTCAGGGGCGGATCTAGTAAGTATCCCCCGGCAAAGCCGGGGGCTTTAGCGGTTGCTGGCCCCTCAAAGGGGCCTGATCGCAACCGCCTTAAGGTCAACAGCAAGAGCGCGCGACTGCTTGAAGGTGTGTCCTTGGAGTTGGGGGTGAGACACACTCCCGGAATTGTCAAACTTGTACTGCCTCCCCGGCAGAGCCGGGGGGTCTCCTGATCAACTAGGCGTGCCTCTTCGGCTTGTTGGCGCGCTTCGGCTCGAGTAAGTCGAGGTGCTCGTCAACCAGGTGAACGTATCGCTGCGTCACCGTTAGGCTCGAGTGGCCCATGGCCTTGCGCACCGCTTCCACGGGCTTCCCTGCGGCGATCCACGTTGTTGCGCGTCGGTGCCTCAGGTCGTGCTGGTGCCACTCTGGCGCGAGCTTCGCGCGTTTCGCGGCCGCTCGGACGCTCGCGTCGAGCCGTCCAATCCGAGCGCCGGCGATCGCGTGTCGCCTCGAGACGGTATGATGGAAGATCCAGGGCGAGGGCTCGCCGTGGTACAGCGCGAATCGGTACCGCGCGAAGTGGGATCGCATCGCCGTGGTGAGCCGCGGCGTCATCGGGACTTTCCGAGACTTCGCATTCTTCGTGCGGTGGCCATTCCGTCCACTGCGCACGGTCAGGACACCGGCGCCGAGGTCGACGTCTTCCCACCGCAGCCAGAGTGCCTCGCTCTCACACCGTAGGCCAGCCTCGCCCAGGACGAGGAGATATAGTCGGAGCCGTTCGTCTGTCCCACACTTGCCTAAAAACGCGTCGTATTCCTTCGGCGACAAGATCACCGGCTCTCGCGTCATTGGCCGCGGTTTCTCAGTCGCTGCTACGGGGTTCCCTTCCCTCCACTCGAGGTCCTCGGCGAGCCGGAACACCCGATGCAACACCGCGCGATCCTTCTCGAGCGTGCGCTCACTGAGTGGCTCGGTCCCTCGTTTCGGATGCTGGCGACGCCAAGCGAGATACTCAACGATCGTACCCTTTCGGATCTCCGAGACCAGGGGATCTCTCAGGAGCTCCTCGAAGAACGTGCGGAAGGGTCGCAGGCTGTCCCGATACGCGGCCTGAGCTCCCGGCGCGAGTGCCGGGAATCGGAGCCGCTCGAACGACGCGAACAGATCGGAGACGCGACGTTGATCGATCACCCGCGGTGCGGTCGCCATCGCGCGTAGCTCGGCCATCTTCGACCACGCCAAGTCCTCGGCGACACGTCGGTCCTCGGTCCGCACCGTGAACGTGTGGCGCTTCGCGTTCACCATCAGCCGAATGCGATAGACGTTGCCGTGCTGGTCGATCGTGCCAGGCGCTCGTTTACGTCGGATCATGCCGAAGGTCGGGACGGAGCGAGCGGCGACGTTAGCTGCGATCGTGGGCCGACTGCAAGTCATTTGCGCATCCTCTTCACCATCTCGAGACGTGGCCTCGAGGGTTGCGGCGGTGGTGATCCGTCCTTCCCTCGCTCTCGCGAGGCAATCCAGTCCCGAACCTCGCCGATCACGAACACCGCGGAGCCGTCAACGAGGCGATGCGGGATCGTCTCGAGCGCTCCCGTCGCACCGAGCCGCTTCCACACCCAGGAGCTCGAGCGACCCAGAGACTCCGCGAGCTCGCGAACGTTGATCCTGGTCTCAGGCGGCAGCGTCCAGAACTGTTCTCGCCAGCGAACCCGCGGCCGATCGGCTCGAGGGTCCGCTGATTCCGCCAGCAACGGCGCGAGCGAGCCCACTGGCACCAAGGTCCCCGGTGGTGCGTCGCGGAGCCAGGCTCGAAGGTCAGCAGCTGAACCCATCGTCAGTTGCGCGGGACACCGAGGGGGGAGGGTCGAGAGTCCGGACCTGACCTTCTGAGTACCGACGCGGGGTCGTTCTCACGCGCCCGCGAAATGGAATTGGCGATTGGGCGAGACCCGACGAATGCGGCGGGGCCCCTCCATTTCACCAACCCCCCCCTCTCAATTTCGCGAGAGTATATGCGAGGCGTGGCGACGGTATTCGTCTCGAGGTCCGCGCCTTCTGGAGGCCCATACCCGTCCGTTGCGTCGCGTCTTTGCCGGCAGCTGGCGATCGCGGCCCAGTTGCGGAGGTCCGACCACGGACGAACGCTGGTGCGGCTCATCGCCCTTCCTGCAATCCGAGACGCTCCTGAATCGCAGGGTCGTCCTCCCACGGTGACATTCCGTTGGTCTCAGTCCCTCCGGTCTGGTCTAGTCCCAGTCCCAGGTCTAAAGACCTGGGGACTGTGGGACTAATTGACCCGGTACCATGGGACTGCGTGGGACTAACGTGGGACTTGGGACTATTCAGGATCGCCGAACGCCCCGACTCGGTAATCGAATAGCCAACCCGCGGTGTCCCGTCGACCATTCCGAGCTTCATCAACTCGGGCCGGACCCGGTAGAACGAGCTGTGCACCATGCCGGTGAGATGCTCCCACGCTGTGGCCTTCAAGGGTCCATCGGACTGCGCCAGCGCCTTCAGCATCACCAGCTGTGACGGCGTGAGGTCGCCCTCACGACGGACCGAGAGCTCCGGAACGAGACTCTCGCCTACCCGACGCAGTATGACATCGATCGGGTCGAGGCGCGGCAGATCGCGCGTCTTCTCGACCGTCAGCCTGACACC
>JBQTIW010000013.1:0-2613 GCA_052387735.1 Gemmatimonadaceae bacterium | reverse complement strand
TTCGGCGGCATCATCTACGCCGAAAGCGCGGAAAAGACCGCGTACTACATCGATCGCTGCGACCGCGAGGGAATCCCGCTGCTCTTCGTCCAGGACGTCTCGGGCTTCATGGTCGGCAGCGAGGCCGAGCACGAAGGAATCATTCGCGCCGGCGCGCGGTTCGTCGAAGCGATGGCCTGTGCGCGCGTGCCCAAGATCGTCCTCACGGTGAATCATGCCTCCGGTGCGGGCTACTATGCGATGGCGGGGCAGGGCTTCGATCCCGACTTCATCCTGTCCTGGCCTACCGGCCGCATGGGGGTGATGGAGGGCGAGAGCGCGGTGCAGGCGGTCCATGGTCCCTCGCTCGCCGACGCGAAAAAGGCCGGCACGGCCCCATCCCCCGACGTGCTGGAGTCGGTCGAAGCGATGCGCGCCGACTACGAGCACCAGCTCGATGCCAGGTACGCCGCGGCCCGTGGGTATGTCGACGCGATCGTGTATCCCGATGACACCCGTGACGTGCTCGCCATGGCCCTGCAGACGTCGCTGCATAACGAGGGTCCCCACATCGGACCGTTCGTGCTTCCGCCGCAACCGGAGACGGTCCGATGAAATCGCTGGTGCGCGTCGCGGCCGGCCAGGGCTTCTGGGGCGATTGGCTCGCTGCGCCCAGGCGCCAGGTAGAAGGTGGTCCCATCGACTACCTGATGCTCGATTACCTGGCCGAAGTCACGATGTCCATTCTGCAGAAGCAGAAGGAACGCGACCCGAAGATGGGATATGCCCGTGACTTCATCGGCGCGATCGACTCCGTGCTGGATGGCGTCGTCACACGGGGCGTGCGCGTCATCGCCAACGCCGGTGGGGTGAATCCCCATGGCTGCGCCGACGCGATTCTCGCGCTGGCGGACCAGCGCGGTGTCCGGGGCCGACTCAAGCTGGGGGTCGTGACCGGAGACGACCTCCTGCCGCGGCTCGACGAGCTGATCGACCAGGGCCACCCGTTGCTCAACATGGATACGGGGGAACCGCTGTCGACGGTGCGCGATCGTGTGCTCTCGGCCAACGCGTATATCGGTTCGGTGCCGATCGTGGACGCGTTAGGCTTCGGCGCCAACATCGTGATCACCGGACGCTCGACCGATACTGCACTCACGATGGCCCCACTGCGCTTCGAGTTCGGCTGGGGACGGGAGGACTGGAATAGACTGGCCGCCGGGATCGTTGCCGGACACATCATCGAATGCGGGGCGCAGTGTTCGGGAGGCAACTGCCTCCACGAGTGGCAGGCCATCCCCGACCTCGCAAACGTCGGCTACCCCATCGTCGAGGCCTCGCCGGATGGGTCCTTCGAGATCATCAAGCACCCCGGGACCGGCGGGCGCATCTCGGTCCCTTCCGTCACCGAGCAGCTGGTCTACGAGATGGGCGACCCGCACGCCTACATCACCCCCGACGTCGTCGCCGATTTCTCCACGATCCGGCTGACGCAGTCGGGGGAGAATCGGGTCCGCGTCTCCGGCATCGAGGGTCGCCCGGCGACGGACAAGCTCAAGGTCTCGATCGCCTACCGGGCGGGGTACAAGGCAGTGGGGACCCTCGTGTACGCCTGGCCCGACGCGATGGCCAAGGCAACGCTTGCCGACCAGGTGCTCCGCCGCCGCTTCGATATGTTAGGCATGCAGTTCGACACGATCCTCACCGAGTTCGTAGGCGTCAACGCCACCCACGGTCCGTTGACGGCGAACGGCCAGGATGCGCCCGAGGTGCAGCTTCGCGTTGGCGTGCGATCGACCGACCGGTCGATGGTCGAGCGCTTCTCCCGGGAGATCGCGCCGCTCGTGCTCAACGGCCCGCCGAGTGTGACCGGGTTCGCCGGCGGGCGCCCGAAGGTGGAGGACATCGTCGCCTACTGGCCGGCGCTGATCGACAAAACCGTCGTGATGCCAGAAGTGGAGATACGCACATGAACGTTCGACTCGTCGACATCGCGCACGCACGCTCCGGCGACAAAGGCGATACCGCTAACGTGGGGGTGATCGCCCTCAAACCCGACTGGTATCCTCTCATCGTCCGCGAGCTCACGGTCGACCGCGTGACCAGGCATTTCGCGGGAATGATCACCGGGGGCGTGGTGCGATACGAGCTTCCCAACCTCCATGCGCTCAACTTCCTGCTCCACGGCGCGCTCGATGGCGGCGGAACGCTCTCGCTCAAGACCGACGCGCAGGGCAAGGTATTCTCCACGGCGCTGCTGCGCCTGGTCCTCGATCTTCCGGAGGCCGAGGTGTCGGCATTGGGACTGCCCACGGTCGCGCGTTAGGCACCGTGCCGTCGGCGACCACGCTCAAACTCGTCCTCGCCGTCGTCGGGCTGATCGTGTTCGCGGTCGGCGCCCGGTACGAGAACGAGGCACTCCGCTGGGTGGCGATCGGTCTCCTGGTGGTCGCCTTTCTGATTCGCTTCTTGAGGCGAGGCTCAGACGACAAGCGTCCGCCGGAGCCTCCTCATGACAAACCGTCCTGAACCGGCGCCGCCGTGAATCCTGGCGTCACTGCGTGTGTGTGTGTGCGTGTGTGTGTGCCCGGCACCTCGGCTGTTCACGACCCCGCGGGTATGCGTTGCGCCAAC
>JBQTIW010000012.1:0-63051 GCA_052387735.1 Gemmatimonadaceae bacterium | reverse complement strand
CGCCTGTGCGCCTGTGCGCCTGTGCGCCTGTGCGCCTGTGCGCCTGTGCGCCTGTGCGCCTGTGCGCCTGTGCGCCTGTGCGCGTGTGCGCCTGCGCGCCTGTGCGCCTGTGCGCCTGTGCGCCTGTGCGCCTGTGTGCCTCTGCGCCTCTGCGCCTCTGCGCCCGCCCGTCTACGCTGCCGCGCCCTTCCTTGCCAGGAAGGTGCTCTTGTCGACCATGGCAACGTCCCAGCCGAGGTAGCGCTCGCGGAGTTCCTCGAGGTCGATGGCGGTATGCCCGGCAACGAGGGTCCGGACCAGGTGGACTCCGCCGTCAAGCGTCGCACTCTTGAGGATCTCGATGACGCGGCTCCGTTCGTCCAGCGTCAGGCGTTCGAAGGCCGAGGGCGATGAGACGACCGCGTGAAGGGGCGACTCCGGAAACCAGTCCCCCAGCGGTGAGACCTGTCCGTTGACCCGGGAGGACAGGCCCACCTGGCTGGCTGCGACGATCACTCGCTCGACGACGTCCGGATCCTCCTCCACGGTCGTCACCTGACACCCGTTGGCCGCGAGGTAGAGGGTCGTTCCCTCTTCCTGTGCGCCGAGGAGGAGTACATGCGCCTCGGTGTCGGATGGGATGGCCTGGACGAGTGGTGCATCCCGGGTCATGCCCCAGTGTTCAGGGCGGCGGTACTGTTCGATCAGCTTCACGCGGCGACGGCGCCAGGTGGCGTAGGACGGGAGCCCGATCCGCTTGCGGATGATGCGGTCCACTTCGGTACAGATCAGCAGTTCGTCGAACCCGGCCTGTTCGCTGGTGCGCAGGACGGCGACGGCTTCGTCTCCGATCCGGAGGATCGCCGAGCGCGGGATCGAGTCCTTATAGTTCTCGATCTCCTGCTCCACGTAGCATTCGTACTCGTGCTTGAGCGATCGCTGCGGCCCGGCCATTCGCCTCGAGCGGTTAGGCTGGCACAAAGTTAGGCGCCCTCGTCAGGCGCGCAAGGCTTTTGGCAGGGAATCTTTAGAGACCTTGCGAGTGCAGACAAGTACTCGTAAGGCATTACGAGGGTTTTCATGATTGCCTGGTTTCGCGAACACATGGCGTACGGTGATCTCCGGCACCTCGGACGCGCCGAGGCGATCGCTGCCTGTCTCATCGATACGGGAGATGGTGTTGGGCTCGTGGATCCCGGACCATCGTCGTGTCGTGAGGCACTGGAAGGGTTGCTGCAGGAGTTCGGTGCGGGCATCCGTGACGTCAGGCACGTGTTCCTGACCCACATCCACCTCGATCACGCAGGCATTGCCGGGTCGCTGGTGCAGGCAAACCCGCGCATCCGCGTGTATGTGCACGAGCGTGGCGCACCACACCTCGTGGATCCTACCCGACTCCTCGACAGCGCGCGGCGCATCTACGGCGACGAGATGGAGCACCTCTGGGGAGAGTTCCTCCCCGTGCCGCTGGACAATCTCGAGGTCCTGACGGGCGGAGAACGCCTCGCGATCGGCACGAGACGCTGGCGGGTGGCCGCTACGCCGGGCCATGCGGTGCATCATGTCGCATGGCTCGACGAGCACGACGGAGTGGTCTTCACCGGTGATGTCGCGGGAGAAGCCACGCAGCACGAGACACCGGCGCTCCCGGTCACCCCACCGCCGGACATCGATCTCGAATCCTGGCGCGGGAGCCTGGACGTGCTGCTGGAATGGCGGCCGGAGTCGCTGCTGCTCACGCATTACGGCGAGGTGCGCACCCCGGCGAAGCACCTCGACGAGATGTGGGCGCGGCTCATGGAATGGAGTGGACGGGTTCGCGAGTCTCTCGAGCAACCGGGGAGTGACGACACGCGCGCCGATGCGTTCCTGGAAGCCGAGTTCGAGCGCCTAACGTCCGGGCTCCCGGCGGACCGGGTCAAGTGGATCGACCGCGACTCGATCCGGTCGTCGTGGTTCGGGTTGGCGCGGTACTGGCGAAAGAAAACGGCACCGCCGGCGGCCGGGGCCTGACGATGCCGGAACTGCCGGAGGTCGAGTACGCAGCGCAGCTGGCGCGCCGCGTGGTGGTTGGCCGGACGATCCGCCGGATCCGCGTACTGCACCGGTCCCAGCAGCGGACACTGCCCGTGTCGAAGCGCCGCACGCTCGTTGGCGACGTCGTGGAGTCGCTCGAGCGCCGCGGGAAGTACCAGATCTTCCATCTGCGCAGCGGGCGCGCGATGGTGGTGCACTTTCGCATGACCGGGGACTGGGAGTTCGTCGGAGCGACCGACCCGATGCCATCTCGGGCGCGCGTGGTGATCGAGCTCGATGACGCTGCCACGCTCGCCCTGGTCGACGCGCGCGCGCTTGCCACCGTTTCCCTCCACGAGTCCGGCGCCGGTCTCCTGCCCGACCTCGGTCCCGAAGCCAATACCGCGGCGTTCAACGCGGCCTGGCTCGGCCGCTGGCTGGCGCGTCGCACCGGTCCGGTCAAGCTCGCGCTGCTCGACCAGCGGGCCGTTGCCGGCATCGGCAACGTCTACGCCAGCGAGGCGCTCTGGTTCGCGCGGCTCGATCCCCGCCACCGGGCCAACACGTTAGGCGCGCAGGAGCTGCGGCGGCTCGTGAGTGGGGTGAAGCGCGCGATGCGCAAGGCACTCGCGCATCCCGAGCGCTACTATGGCGCCGGGGCGGGGAGGTTCAACGTCTATGATCGGGAAGGAAGGTCGTGCCGTCGGTGTGGGGCGCCGATCAAGCGCGTGGTGCAGGGCGGCAGGAGCACATATTGGTGTGGGGGCTGCCAGGTCTAAAAGACGGGCGGGCTGCAGGTTGCTGATGGCTGGGGCTGGGGCTTCTGGCTGGACCGGGGCTGCTCGAGCCGGAGCTCGGATCAGCCAGCCCGCAGCCCGCTCAATCACCACCCAGCGACCAGCACCGAGACAGCAACCCACCCGGCGTCTTCAAAACACCGGCTGCACCCACGCCCGCTTCCCGTTCGACTCCACGATCACCGCGCGCACGTAGCCTTCATCGCCGCGAACGTCATACTCGCCAGGGCTGCTCAGCACTTCCTTGAGCAGACGTCCGTTCTTTCCGATGAACCGGATCCGGTACTTGCTCGTCGGCTCCTGTTTCACCGTGATCGTCAGGCGGCGGTTGGTGAACTCTACGTTGCTCAGTTCCACGCCGGTCGACGCGTAGAAATCGCCACGCTCAAGCGCTGAGACGATCTCGCGCCCGTTGAGTCGCGGTGCTCGCACGTAGATCCATCCCTTGCCGGGCTTGGATGCGCCAGGATCCCAGGGCCGCTTGAAATGGTGCGCATCATCGACGGCGATGCCATAGAGCCGTTTACCTGACGAGAGGATGTCGTCCCACATCTCCTCCAGTCCCGGGCGGTCCCCCCCGCCCTCGTTGTTCACCAGCGGATGGCCGTTGTAAATCTCGAACAGCTTGTCGTTCTGCACTCGCTTGATGTCGGCTGCTGTCACCGCCCAGCCGAAGTTCGGGTGGTTCAGGTGCGGCACCCCGTTCGCGGCGCGGATCGCGTTGACGTTGCGCTGGATCACGTCACTCACGCTCTGCCCGCCCTGCGGCGGAACCATCCGCTCGACCAGCAAGCCGTTGATGTGCAGGGGAGCCTGACCGAAGCGGTCGGTGACTTCTTCCCCCGGCAGAATCACGAACTGCTCATCGGCGCCCATCAGCGCGTTGAGTCCGTCAACCGAGGTGAGGAAGTTGTGGTCGGTGAGCACGAGGAAGTGATAGCCATGCTCGCGATACCAGCGCGCGACCTCGTCAGGCGAGGTGTCACCGTCGGAGTTGAGCGTGTGGGTGTGGGTGTTGCCCTTGTACCACTTCATCGCTGGTTGCTGGTTGCTGCTTGCTGGAGCTGGTTGCTGGTTGCTGGTCTGCGGGCTGCTGCTGGAGCTGGTGCTGGCTGGAGGCTGCGCACCCATCAATCCCCCACCCAGCACCAAGCATCCAGCCACTCGCACCCCGTTCCAGCCACAGCCCCTGCTCCAGACCAGCACACGCACCCAGTTCCAGCAATCAGCAACCAGCAACCCGCCCGCCCTACCAGGCGATCCCATAATCCTCCCCATGATTGGACGCCGCTCCCCACATCGTGCGGTGCTTCCGATCGAACCAGATCGCGGTGATCGGCCCAGACGTTCGTTCCGCGAACTCCAGCGTGTACCCCATGCGCCGGAGCTCCGAGCGAGTCCACGACGGCACCGACTCGGCGAGCATGAGTTGACCGGGGCGCGACTCGTGGCCGCCGAACGACGATCGCATCTGGAAGCTGTTCACGTTAGGTGCCTCTACCGCTTCCTGGAGAGTCATCCCGAACTCCACGATGTTCAGAAAGAACTGCAGGAGGTTCTGGTCCTGCGAGTCACCGCCCTGCACACTGAACGCCATGAATGGCGCGCCGTCCTTGAGCGCGAGGGAGGGAGTGAGGGTCACGCGCGGTCGTTTCCCCGGAGCGACGACGTTGAATGGGCCGTCGCCGGGATGCGTCACGAAGCTCTGTGCGCGCTGGCTCAGCCCGACACCGGTGCGACCCGCGATCACGGCGGGAATCCACCCGCCGGACGGCGTCACCGAGATCACCCACCCCGACGAGTCGGCGGCCTGGATCGATGTCGTCCCGGCGTAGAAGCCCTCTTCGAACGTCATCGGGGGCTCCTCGCCGGGCACGACCTTGTCCTGCTGTCCGCTCTTTGGCAGCTCTGCCGGTGCACCGGTCACGCTCCACCTGGCCAGCAGATCGCCAAACGGATTCTGCTCTCCCTGGAAGGGATACGGATCGCCGGGCTTGATGGTCGGGTCGTTGCGGTCCCACTTGATCTGCGCGTAACGAGCCTTCGCATACTCCTTGGACAGCAGGCCGCGCATCGGCTCCGCGGGGGCGAACGCCGGATCCCCGTAGTAGAAATCACGGTCGGCAAACGCGAGTGACATGGCCTGGTAGACGGTATGGACGTACTTCGTGCTGTTGTACGCCATCGACTTGAGGTCGGCGTTCTCCAGGATATTGAGCGCCTGCAGGAGCGCCGGACCCTGCGTCCACTGCTGCAGCTTGTAGACCTCGACGCCGCGGTAGCTCGTCGACATCGGCTCCTCGATCTTCACCTTCCAGTTGGCGAGGTCCTCGCGCGTAAACGTGCCGCCTTCCTCGCGTACACCACGCACGATTTCTGCGGCGATGTCGCCTGTGTAGAATCGGTCGTAGGCCGCGTAGATCGCCTCCGAGCGCGACTTGCCCTGCGCGAGCGCGCTTGCTTCAGCTTCGATCAGTTTGCGCAGGGTCGCCGCCAGGTCCTTCTGGACGAAGATCTCGCCAGCCGCCGGCGCTTCGCGCGCCTCGCCGGCGTGAGGGAGCATCACGTCGCGCGAGTACTTCCACTGCTTGAGTCGCGCCTTGTTGCTCTCGATCGCATTAGCGGCCTGTGCTTCGATGGGATAGCCGTCGGCCATCTGCAACGCAGGGGCAAGAACCTCGGCCAACGACATCGTGCCGAACTCGGCCAGCATCGTCATCAGGCCACCCGGCGTCCCCGGCGTGACCGCGGCGTTCGGACCGAACTCCGGCGGCGCGTTCAGTCCACGGCTGCGGAAGTACTCCGGCGTTGCCCCGCTCGGCGCGACGCCTAACGCATTGATGCCGATCACCTTCTTGAGCCCGGGATGGTAGATCAGGGCCTGCGTTTCGCCGCCCCAGCTCAGGACATCCCACATCGTCGCGACCGCGCCAAGCATGGCGCACGCGGCGTCGATGGCGTTGCCGCCCTTCTGAAAAATCATGGCGCCGGCTGTGGCGCCGAGTGGTTTACCGGTGACGGCGACCCAGTGGCGGCCGTGCAGCGGGGGCTTTTGCGTGCGCTGCGACAGCGCCGAGCCGCTTACGACACACAAGCACAGAGCGATTGCACCACAACGAAGAGATCGACAGCGCATGAGAGTATCCAGGTAGGACCCGCACGTAAGCTGTCGCCTGGCACCCGCCGAGCGCAAAGCCCAGGCGACCCGACTCTGGACGCATCAATCTCGTGTCACAAACGGTCGGTCTCCCGTCACCCGTCTCCCGTCCCCCTACTCCATTGCCTCCACCAGCGCCCCCTTGAGGTACCCTGTCTCCGGAATCGACAGGATTTCCGGATGATCAAGCGGCTGCCCTGACAGCTCGCGCAGGGCCAGACGACGCCCGCTGTCTGCGGCCGCGCCCTCCAGCATCTCGAGGAACCGAGGCTTGGTCAGGTGATAGCTGCAACTCGCCGTGAACAGCAGCCCGCCCGGCGCCAGCAATCGCATGGCGCGCAGATTGATCTCGTGGTAGCCCCGCAACGCGTTGCCTAACGAGCTCCGATTCTTGGCGAACGCCGGCGGATCCACGACGATGGTCTCGTAGCGCTCCCCACCCCGCTCGGCCTCGCGCAGAAAGTCGAATGCGTTGGCCTCCACGAACGATAGGTTGGCAAAGCCGTTGCGTTGCGCGTTGGCCGCCGCGCGCGCCAGCGCCTCGGACGAACTGTCGATGGCCACGACGGTATCCGCGCGATGGGCCATGTGCAGGGCGAACGAACCGTGGTAGCTGAAACAGTCGAGTGCCCGGCCACGTGTGATCTGACCGACACGGCTGCGGTTCTCACGCTGGTCGAGGAATGCCCCGGTCTTCTGGCCCGTCCATGGGGCCGCGAGATAACGCACGTCGCCTTCGTGAACCTCGATCTCACGCGGAACGTCACCGGAGAGGAGCTCGGTCGTGCGTGGCAGGCCCTCGCGGTCGCGCACCGCGACGTCATTTCTCGCCAGGATACCCCGCGCCCCCGTCAGTTCCAGGAGCGCGTCGCGAATCTCGTTGCGATACTGCTCCACCCCTGCACTGAGCAGCTGGACCACGAGCCACTGGTCATATCGATCACAGACCAGCGAAGGAAGTCCATCGCCCTCGCCGTGCACCAGTCGACACGCACTCGCGACGCCCAGGAGTGGACGACGCCGCTCGACCGCCGCGCGAAGGCGATCCCGCCACCATTGGGCGTCGATGCTCGCGTCGGCATCGCGGTCGAGGAGCCGGAGTGAAATCTCGGACGCCGGACTCCACAGCGCCCAGCCCAGCGGACGACGAGCACGGTCCACGACGCGCACGACCCCTGCCTCGATCTCCGGAAACTCGGCGACATCACTGCGAAAGATCCACGGATGGCCGCCCGACCAGCGCAGCGCTCCCTTCGGCGAGACGACAGCGTGGGCGATCGCCATTCGTCCGGCGGTTTACTGCTTGGCGCCCGCCGCGGCCTCGCGGGCGCGCTTCGCAGCGCGGATCGCTGCCGCATGTTCGCGGAAGGTCCGCCGGAACTCGTGATGCCCATCGGGATGCGCGACGAAGTACAGAAACGGGACGCGGGCCGGTGTGGCGGCCGCTGCCAGGCTCGGAGCGCCGGGCGACGCGATCGGCCCGGGAGGGAGTCCGGCGTATCGATAGGTATTGTAGCGCGAGTCGACCTCCAGGTCCTTGTACAACACGCGCTCCACGTGCCTGCCTAACGCATACTGCACGGTGGGGTCGGCCTGCAGGCGCATGCCGATCCTGAGGCGGTTGTGATAGACCGCAGAGATCACGGGTCGCTCCTCCGGAACCCGCGCTTCGGTCTCGATGATCGAGGCCAGTGTCACGAGGTCGTGTCGGGTCATGGCCATGTTTCGACCCAGGGAGTCCCACACGGGATTCCACACGTCTTCGAAGCGCTCGACCATGATCCGCACTGCCTCGCGAGCCGTGGCATTGGGTGCGAATGCGTAGGTATCCGGGAACAGGTATCCCTCGATGGTCGACGTCGGGACATTCAACCGACGGCGCAACGCGGTATCGGTCACGGCGGCCGTCACCGACTCCGGAGCCACCTCGAGCACGCGCGCGAGTTGCGGCACGATCTTTCCGAGGTTCCAGCCTTCGGGGACGGTGATCGTCCGCACCAGCCCGCGCCCCGCCGCCAGGGCGTCGAGCAGCTCGCTCCATGATTGATTCGACGAGAACTGGTATGTCCCGAATCGAATCGCCCGGTCGCGTCCGGTCAGCGCCGCGTACCAGGCAAACAGTCGCGGGAACCGCACGATTCCGTGTTTCGCCAGTGTATCCGCCGCGGCGCGGAACGGAGCACCGGCGGGAATCAGGACGCGACGGGGTGTATCGTCGCCACCGGCGCAGCCGCCGATCGCCAGCGCGAACACCAGCGCCAGCGGGCAGAGCAGGCACCTGCCTGACGTCACTGGGGCTCCGCGTCGGACGGGGGTGCGGCCAGTTGCAGCGCGTGCTGCAGCAATACGGTCGCCGCGAGCGCATCGACGTCGCCTTTCCGGTCCCGTGTGCTGCCGCCAACGGTGCGGATCGCTCGCAATGCCGCTGCCGTGGTGAAGCGTTCGTCCACCAGGCGCACGGGCACCGAGGTTCGGCGCGCGATCTCGACTCCGATGGCACGGACCTCGGTCGCGCGCGGCGTATCGTTTCCCTCGCCGTCGAGCGGCAGGCCCAGGACCACTTCCCCGGCATCGAGCTCGTCGACGCGCCTCACGATTTCCGCTATTGGCGGCCGCTTGCCGGCGCGACGCGTCAGGTAGCCCGCCGGTGACGCGATCGTTCTCGTGGGATCGCTGATGGCGAATCCAATACGACGCTCACCATAGTCAATCGCCAGCACGCGGGACCCCCCCGTGGGCATTACCCCTGCGCCATCTGCACGAAGAACTCGCGATTGGTCTTCGAGCGCTGCAGCTGCTTCGTCAGGAACGTGATCGCCTCATCTGACGGCATGTCACCCAGGAACTGGCGCAGGAGGTAGACGCGATTCAGCTCCTCGCGGTCCAGGAGCAGCTCTTCGCGACGCGTGCCCGATTTGTTGATGTCGATGGCCGGGAAGAGCCGCTTGTTCGCGATCTCGCGGCTCAGCACCAACTCCATATTGCCAGTGCCCTTGAACTCCTCGAAAATCACCTCGTCCATCCGCGAGTTGGTCTCGACCAGCGCGGTCGCGACGATGGTCAGGGAACCCCCATCGTCGATCTTGCGGGCCGAGCCAAAGAACTTCTTCGGTTTCTGCATTGCCGTCGCGTCGAGCCCGCCCGACATGAGCTTTCCCGTCTGCGGGATCACAGCGTTGTGCGCGCGAGCCAATCGGGTGATCGAATCGAGCAGAATCACGACGTCCTTCCCATGCTCGACGAGACGCTTCGCCTTTTCGATGACCATGTCCGAGACGAGGACGTGCCGCTCCGGGGGCTCGTCGAAGGTCGAGCTGATCACCTCGGCACCGGGCACCGATTCGTGGAAATCGGTGACTTCTTCGGGCCGCTCATCGATGAGGAGAACGATGAGTGCCGTGTCGGGATGATTCTCCACGATGGCGTTCGCCATCTTCTGCAGCAGAATGGTTTTGCCAGCGCGCGGCGGCGCGACAATCAGCCCGCGCTGTCCCTTGCCGATGGGCGCCACGAGGTCGACCACGCGCATCGACAGATCTCCGTTCTCCAGCCGCAGTCGCTGGTCCGGATAACGGGGACGCAGATTGTCAAAAATGAGCCGCGGCTTCGACGGGTCGGGCTCGTCACCGTTGATCGTGTCGACCTTGAGCAGCGCGAGATAGCGTTCCCACTGCTTCGGCGGCCGAACCTCGCCGTGAATCGTGTCACCTGTGCGGAGATCGAACCGCTTGATCTGCGAAGGCGAGACATAGATGTCATCGGGGCCGTGCAGATAGCTCCAGTCCTGGCTGCGGAGGAATCCGTAACCCTCCGCGAGGATCTCGAGGACACCCTCGCTCCGCAGCACGACTTTCTGGTCGAGCAGACTCTGTTCAATGCGGAAGATCAGGTCCTGCTTGCGCAGTCCCACGGTGTTTTCCACGTGGAGGTCGGTGGCGAGCGACTGCAACTCGGCCACGGACTTTCGCTTCAGCTCGGCTATGTCCACGAAGAGTGACGACAAAGTCGGGGCCGGCATGTTGCGGTCTGCCGACCCGCAGGAGTGGCGAAGGTAGTGGTATGGCCGAGGTCGGGCAAGACAGTCGTGCGGCTAGGGTTATGGCGGTCGGCCTCGATAGGCAGCCGCCCGGTCGCGAGAGCCGACCCGGGCGGTACACGGCCGCACGTGACCAGATGTGATGCAGCGCACGTGAAAGCCAAGCGCAGCCTAACGAGATCCCGGCGGGCGCCCCAGTCTGTTCGCGGGTCGCCGTGTGGATGGCAATCTGGCCGTTGGCGTTCGGTCATGGGCACTGGTGAGGGCGGCGGATCCCGCCCTCTCTATTGATGTGGATCAGGCGCGATCCTCTGCTTCCGCGGTGGGGGGGGGAAGCGCCGTAACACACAGCGGGGCAGCAACTTGCGCTCCCGCGGGACATGCGCGAGGCGGGATTCGAACCCACGACCTTCGGCTCCGGAGGCCGACGCTCTATCCAGCTGAGCTACTCGCGCGCACGGGGCTCCACGCACCCGGGACGCAAAGACTAATCCCGGCCGGGAGTCCATACAAGTCGGGGTCGTGAGAGACCGATACTCACTCTCGACGCTCGCAGCGTCCGCGGGTCGTTAGATCCTGGTCCCTTTGCCCCACACCACGTGACTCGAGAATCCGCGGTGACCTTGCCCTCGGCCTGTTTCGACGTGTTCGTCGCTCGCCAACCGATTTTCCAGTTGGACGGACGGCTGTCGGCATACGAGCTGCTATATCGTAAGTCCGAGCAGCACCAATCGGCACAACACGCCTCGGCGGACGTCATGGCTGCCGAGGTCCTGGTCCAGACGTTCCTCAACATGGGACTGGACCGCGTGACGGGAGAGGCGAGCGCGTACCTCAACTTCACGCGCGATATGCTGGTGCAGGGCGTGTGGGGACTGTTCGACCCGAAAAAAGTCGTCATCGAGATCCTCGAGACCGTCGAGCCGGATGACGAAGTGGTGGCGACGGTGGAGACGATGGTGAAGAACGGCTACACCATCGCGCTCGACGATTTCGAATACTCACCGGCCTACGAGCGGCTGCTCGATCTGGCGACGATCGTGAAAGTGGACGTGCTGAACCGGTCGTTCGAGGATCTGGACGGACTGGCCGCGCAGCTCCGCAAGCGCAGTGTCGCGATGCTGGCCGAGCGAGTGGAGACGAAGGAGGTCGAGGTCCGGTGTCGCTCGTTAGGGTTCACGCTGTTCCAGGGTTACTACTACCAGCGGCCGGAGATCCTGGTCAAGAAGGAGCTCGGCACCGCGCAGCTGACGATCCTGCGCCTGATGAACCTGCTCCGTGACACCACCTCGTCGGATTCCCAGCTCGAGGAGGCGTTCCGCGGGGATGTGTCGATGACCGTCAAGTTGTTGCGCACGGTGAATGCGGCGAGCATGGGCGGGCGGGGCATCGAATCCATCCGCCACGCGGTCCGCCTCGTGGGACGCAGTGAACTGCACAAGTGGCTGTCCCTGATGCTCGTGTCGTCGGTGGCCAGCCGCGGCGGAACGGACGTGGAGCTGGTGCGTGTCGCGCTCACGCGAGCGCGCCTGGCCGAGCTGATCGGTCTGCAGCGGGGAGATCGACGCGGCTCCGAAGGGCTGTTCATGGTCGGCTTGTTCTCGCTGCTCGATGCGCTGCTGCGCATTCCCCTGGCGGACATCCTCCAGCGGATCGAGCTGGCAGAGGAGATCAAGCGAGCGCTGATGTTGCGCGCCGGTCCCTACGCGCCTGCGCTGATGCTGGTGGAAGCCTACGAGCGCGCCAAATGGGACGTGGTGAGCGCCGAGTCGTCCACGTTAGGTGTGGATGCCGGCCTGCTCGGCGACATGTATCTCGCGTCGGTGGCGTGGGCGAGGGACAGACTGGGGGAAAACTAGGGATAGGCGATGGGCGATTGGTGATGGCGCGGCCGGCGAATCGTACCTCCCCGCGACAGTATCGCCTATCGCCCATCGCCTATCGCCGAGAGCGGTTCCGCCGCCTGCCCCAACCTGCTCTTCAACGCCTCGATGGTGCGGGGCTCGGGCGCCGTGAGGAACGGCAGGAGAATGGAGATCCGGCGGTTCGAGGGGTTGAGCGGATCCAGCGGGTACTTCAGTTGTTTGTCGGCCAGGCCGTTCACTTCGACGATCCGCTCGCGCGGAACGCTGAACGTCTCGAGGATCCGTCGCGCAGCGTTGGCGCGCTCGCTGGACAATTCCCAGTTGGAGTAGCTGCGTCGCGAGTACTGCGCCGCGTCCGTGTGTCCTTCGATGACCAGAGGATTCTCGAGGGTCACGAGCTCGGAGGCCACGACCTTCAGGGCCAGGTGGCCCTGCGGCTTCATCACGGCGGAGCCGAAGTCGAAAAAGGTGTTGCCGTCGGAGTTCTCGATCATCTCGATCCGCAACCCGGCACTCGTGATCGAGATTTCGACGCGGGATCGGATCGCACCGCGTGCCGTGAGGGAATCCATGCGCGTGGCCAGCAGCTGTTTCACCTCTTCGAAGCGCTTTGCCTGCAGCGACCGCAGGGCGATCTGCAGGGACTGTTGCTGTACCGATGCCGGGGACGCGCCGCTGGCCAATGGACTCGCGCCTGACGAGTACCCCTTCTTGAAGCCGATCGGGTTGGAGAAGTAGCCCTCGATGGCCTTTCGCGTGTTCTCGTCCATGCCGAGGATCCACATCACCATGAAGAATGCCATCATGGCCGTCACGAAGTCCGCGTAGGCCACCTTCCACGATCCGCCGTGATGGCCGTGGCCGCCCTTGGACTTCTTCTTGACGATGACGACCTTGCTCCCGCTCTTGGCCACGTCAGGCCGCCTTCTTGCGCGTGAGTCCTTCCAGCTCGGCGAAACTGGGCCGGTCCATGGGCTCGATATTGCGCCGCGCGAATTCTACGCAGGTCATGGGGGCATCACCGCGGGCAAACGAGAGCAGGGCGGTGCGGATACACGACATGTACGCGCCCTCGGCGCGCTGCCGCGCTTCGATGGCCTTGGCGAACGGCCCGATCATGCCGTACGAGAGCAGGATGCCAAGGAACGTACCGACGAGGGCCGCCGCGACCTTGTTGCCGATCTCCGACGCGGCGCCGCCGATGGACCCCATGGTGATCACGACGCCGAGCACCGCGGCCACGATGCCGAACCCCGGCATGGCGTCGCTGACGGTGGTGATGGCGCTGGGCACCTGATGCTCCTCTTCATGCAGCCGTTCGAGATCGAGGTCGAGGATCTCGGCCAGGTGATGGTCCTCGACGGCACCGGTCAGGAGCACTTTGAGCGTGTCGCACAGAAAGACGACCGCGTGGTGATGATGGAGGAAGCCGGGGTACTTGGAGAAGATGGTGCTCTTCTCCGGCTCTTCGATGTGCGATTCGAGCGCGATCAGGCCGTCCTTCCGCGCGGTCTGGAACACTTCAAACAGCGTCTGCAGCAGCTCGCCGTAGGCCTTCCTGGTGAAGGGGTTCGGCTTGAGCAGTCCCAGCGAGGCCGCCATCGACGCCTTGAGCACGCTGGGCGGATTGGCCATGACAAACGATCCGATGCCAGCCCCGAAGATGATGATGAATTCGGTGGGCTGCCAGAGGACGAGCAGCTTGCCGTGATGCATGGTGTAGCCCAGGATGACTGAGCCCAGCACCACGACGAGGCCAATGATCTGAAACACTGAGGAGAGCGGAGTCGGTCGGGAAAACGGACGGAACGGGCTTTATGGAGTATCGGCTGGGGGAGCGGGGAGGCTGAGTGGTGAGTCCAGCGGGTCGTCACGACCCACTACCCACTCTGCTTGACTCCCCCCACCAATGCCTTCGCTTCCGCCCCCGCATGCGCGCGGCGGTTCTCGTCGGCCACCTGGGTGACGATCTCCTCGCGCACGATGTTCACGTGAGGCGGGGCCTCGATGCCGAGGCGGACCCCGCGGCGATCCGAGGCGAGGACCACGATCCGGATGCCGCCCTCGATGACCACGGCGTCACCCGGACGCCGGCTCAGAATCAGCATGGCTAGACCATCTCCAGGATCGCCTGCGCCATCTCGTCGGCGACCCGCACGATCCGGGTGGCCGCGGCGTAGGCCTGCTGGTGGCGCATCATCAGCGTCAGTTCTTCATCGATCGAAACCCCATTGACGCTCGAGCGCCGGGTGTCTGCCTGACGAGACAGTGTATCGTAGACCGAGTGTTGGTTGTCCGCGTCGGAGACGGCAACGCCCAGGTCGGTCACGGTCTCCGCGTAGTGATCCATGTACGACGTGCCGGTGGCAAACCCGATCAGCGTCGAGAAGGTGGCACCGAGCCTGACGCGGAGCGCATCGACGCCGGTGTCGTCGCGCAGCGCGCCGAGGGCCAGGGCCACGTTGTTGTTGCCCGGGGCGTTCTGTGCGTCGCCGGACGCGATCACCGCCGAATTGGCGGTCACTTCGGCGGAGAGCCGGATGGAACCCGCCGTGGTGAACGCCGCGTCGAAGAAGGCGACGCGTGAACCGGTCGGGCCGCTGAGGGGGTTCCAGTTCGCGCCGCCTAACAAGTCACCGGCCGCCGTCCAGCCGCTCATGTGATACTCGTTGACCCCGTTGACCAGCGCCTGCGCCAGCTGATCGAGGCGGGCGGTCATCGCCGGCACATCCGTGTCGATCATCTCCACCATCGCGGCCAGCGGTCCCGCCACGCCCATCAGGGGATCGGGATCGCCCTTGAGGCCGAGGGTGATGACCGTTCCGCCGCGCACTTCCAGCGTCCGGGCATTGGATGCGTCCACGAGCATCACCGTGCCGAGATAGACTCCGACGGTGCCATTGGCCTGCACTTCGGTGCGCGCGCCGGCGAGCTGTGCCAGCTGGTCGGCAATCCGATCACGCTGGTCGCGCAAGTCGGGCGCCTGGATCCCGCCCGTTTCGGCCGCCGTGATCTGCCGGTTGAGCAGCGCCACCTGCGCCGTCAGCGTATTGACCTGCTCGACCGTGTTGGCCAGGCGTTCCCTCGTGCGATTGCTCAGGTCAGCCAGCCGGTTCGCGTAGTTGTTGAGCGTGTAGGCCACCTGTGCGCCGCGCTGCCGCACCACGCTCTGCGTCGCGCCATTCCCCGGGTTGTTCGACAGGTCCGACCACGAATTCCAGAACTGATCGAGGGTCTGCGCGAGACCGGTGTCGCTCGGCTCGCCCAGCACGGATTCGATTTCACCGAGGAGATCGCGTCGCATGGCGAACGCGTCGCGATTCCCGACTTCGCGGCGATACGACGTGTCGAGCAACTCGTCCCGCATCCGCACGATGTTCGTGACCTCGACGCCGGTCCCCACCGTGTAGAACGGCAGCTTCTGCGGCCACCGGGGGACGAGCTCCGCACGCTGCCGCGAGAATCCCTCGGTCTCAGCATTCGCGAGGTTGTGCGAAACGGTCTGGAGCGCTGCCTGGTGGGTCGCGATCGCCGTTCGGGCGATGCTCAGGATGCTGCCGAAGGTGGACACGCCTTACGCCCGCCGGTTGACGAGATACGACGAGTGCCCGGCGTTCGGCGCGACACCGATCCCGTCGCCGTACCCGACCTTGGGAGCGGCGACACCGGCGAGCGTGCGGACGACGTCCTCGCCGGTCGCGAGGGCTTCGCGCAGGATCTGCCGGTTGGTCGCCACGTCGCGGGCCAGGCGCTGTGCGGCGTCCTGGAGGTCATCGCGCGCCGTGCGGAGCTCGTCGCTCACATAGGGTCCGAGCCGCTCGAGGAGATCGCGCAGGGCGAGGTCCTCGGGCTGACCCAGCCGACCGTTGAGCGTGCGGCGCCGCTTGCGCGCCTCGCCTAACGTGAGCAGGATGCGCTGGACGGCGAACACGGAGTCGTCGATGGATGCCAGGTCGTCGGCGGCGACCGCCTCGCGCTGCGAATGCATGGCCAGGATCAGGTCTTCGATCAGGCGTCGCTCGCCCCGGAGCGCATCAGTCAGCCCGCTGACGAGCGTCTGCCAGTGCGACGACGTAGCCGGCGAGAGCGGCGCCGCGGGATACACGGGAATCGCGGTCATCACCTGGTCTCCCCGTCAGGCGACGCCGCGAGGGCGCCGCGGAAGCGCTGCAGCAGGGCTTCGCCCAGGCTGCTGGACCACTGCTGGGGCACGAGGTCCGCCATCCGCTGGTCGAGCATGCTCGTGAACATGTTCTCACCCGCGCCGCCATTCACCACACCATCGTCAGGCACGGTTTCGCGCATGGCTTTGAACAGTTGCTCCACAAAGACCCCCTCGAGTTGGCGTACCGCCTGTTCGAGGCGGCGGTCGTTCGGTACGTCGCGGGCGCCTGACGCTTGCAGGCCATCAATCCGGTTCATCGGGCGATTACCTCCGCCGACAGCGCGCCGACGCTGCGCAGGGCCTCGAACACGAGGGCGATCTGCTGTGGCGGCGTTCGCACGGCGTGGAGCGCCGCGGCCAACTGCTGGACCGTCGCTCCCGTCGGCACCCGCACCTGACCGGTTCCCTGCTGACTAGTATCGGCCGAGGCGGCACCAATCGAGAGCGCCAGACCCCCGACGCTCACCATGCCGGGGCCCAGGGTGAGGTCACCCCCCGCCACCACCGTCCCGGAGCGCTGATCGATGATGATTCGGGCCACCCGCGTGAGCTCCACCTTGAGGTCGCGGATGCGGGCCAGCGTCGCCGCCGGACCCCCCCCGCTGTCGTTGAGGGTGAGCGCCACGGACCCCGGATCCTCGACCTTCGCCGTTTCGGCGCCGATCACGGAATCGATGACCGCGGCCATTCGTGCCGCGACGCCGATGTCAGGCTGGCGCAGCAGCAAACGCGACGCCGCCGTGAACTGTGGGCGTGGGAGGTCCACTTCCAGAATACCGCCACTCGTCAGGCGCCCGCTGGCGGCGGAGTAGCCGACACGCCGGCGCCCGAAGTCGTTCTCTTCCACCAGCAGTTCACCCTGAGCGGTCGCCATCGGCTTGCCGCCGGCTTCGGCCACGAGAGGCGTCATCCACAGCACACCACCACGCAACGACCGCGCATCGCCCACTGAGCTCACCTGCGCATCGAAACGGCCTCCGGGACGCAGATACGGGGAGACTTCGGCCGTCACCAGCACCGCGGCCACATTGCGCAGCCGGAGCAGCTCGGGGGGGACGACGATGTCGAAGCGACGCAGCAGGTTGGCGACGCTCTGGACGGTGTGCTGCGCGGTGCGTCCGCTGTAGGCGTTGTCGCCGGTGCCGGACAGGCCGGTCACGATGCCATAACCAACGAGACGCAGCGGCACCGCCTGATCCTCGACGATCAGGTCGCGGATCGGGACGCCCTGCGCGTGCAGCGGCGATGGTGCGACGAGGGCGGCGGCCAACCCGAGGGCCAGCGCCGCCGATGCGCGAGATACGTGGCGCGGGGTCACGGCCAGAAGAGTCCGATGAGTTTCGATACGATGCCGTTGTTTGGCTTGCCCAGGCCGCCCTTGGCCTGATAGCTGATCTGCGCATCGGCGATCGTCTCGGACCGCACGATGTCACGAGCGCTCACGTCGATCGGTCGCACCAGACCGGTCAGCGTGAGGACGGCCTTGTTCTTGTCCACGTCGATGGTCTTCGTTCCCTTGATCTGCAGCAGTCCTTCGGGTGTCACGGCCACCACGCGCACGGCGAGGTCACCCACGTACCGGGTACTGCGTGTGGCATTGCCCCGCTGCTGGGAGCTGCTGCCATCACCCGTTTCCAGCGAGCCGTCGATCTTGCCTAACGAACTGGCACCGCCGGGAGGCGTTGGCGGGTTGATGCCCATGTCCATTCGGCGTCGGCGCGACGCGCTGTTGGTGTTGTCCTTGGTCGCCGCCGCGATCGTGGCCTCGTCCACCATGACCTGCAGCACGTCACCGACACCGAACGCCCGCTTGTCCGAGGTCCAGTTGATGTTGCGCGCCGGAGTCGTGGGGGCGGAGTCGGCTCGCGCCGGAGACGACGCCTGCGCGCCGAGCGACACGGCCGTCACGAGCACGAGCAGCAACGTGCCAATGAGCGCGGTGGCCATCCGGCGCGCCGATGACGGCACGGTGGCGGGGACAGAAGGGATCACCGTCACACGACGGGGCGTGACGACGACATCGCAATAGTGAATCATGAGGTCCTTGGAGAATCGGAAGCGGTCACCTGACCTGCCCCCGTGACGATCCCTTCGACACGGCGCCTCGCGCCCAGTCGTACGGCGACGCGATCGCCGAGTGAGCCGGCACCCGTGGCTCGGCCGTCGATCGTGAGGCGGATACCCTGCTGTTCAAACACGAAAAGCACCGGTTGGCCCGGCGCGACGAGAGGGGCGGGGGAGACTGCCGGTTCCCGGAGAAGCTCGTTCTCCAGGATCACGCGACGGGTGATCCACCCGGGACCTACTCGTGTGCGGTCGCTGGAGGGCGGCCCCCACGTCACGACGCGTGCGACGGAGATGTCCGATGCCGTGAGGACCGTGCCGCGGGCGATGCGACGCGTCGCCACCGCGGCCAACTCCTCCACGCCGATGCGCAGCTCCGCCATCCATCTGGCAGGCGGCGTGGCGCTCGCCGTCGTGGTCAGCGTCCAGTGGACGGCGTTCGTGGGGCGGTCCAGATGCAGCAAAGCGTTTGGCATCGGCGTTCCGGGACTCATCGTGCGCCATTCGAGCACAACGGCGGCCGGCCCCACGTGTAGCACAGCGGCTGCGGTGCGCCGCACGCGGTCGATCCACGACGCATCCATCCCGGCAGGCACGCTCTGGGGAAACAGTGGGCGTGCGCTGAGCAGCGCCACAGCCGTCATCAGGACGACGGCCGCCAGCAGGCGCACCAGGACCGGACGGGACGCGGACATGGCCTACCGCACCATGTTGTTGGCGATCTGCAGCATCTCTTCGGCGTTCTTGATCGCCTTGGAGTTGATCTCGTACGCGCGCATGGAGGTGATCATGTCGACCATTTCCTGCACGATCTCGACGTTGCTCCCCTCGAGGTGTCCCTGCAGAATCCGTCCCATGCCCTCATCCTGCGGGAACCCGACGATCGGGGCACCGGAGGCCGGTGTCTCGGTGTAGAGGTTCTCGCCGACGGCGGTGAGGCCGGTGGGATTCATGAACCGGGCAATCTCGATGCGGCCCAGCTCCTGGACCGTCGCGGTCTCCGCCCCGACCTGGACCGACACCACGCCGCTCGTCGAGATGCTCACCGTCGACGCATCGTTGGGGATCTTGATCCCCGGGATGACTCCATAACCGCCGGAGGTGACGAGCGCGCCCGTGTCGGAGATGCTGAAGCTGCCGTCACGGCTGTAGGCGACCGTGCCGTTAGGCATCTGGATCTGAAAGAACCCCTCGCCCTCGATCGCCAGATCGAGCGAACGCCCCGTCTGTTCCACGGGCCCCTGCGAGTGCAGGCGCTGTACCGCCGAGAGGTGGGTGCCCCGTCCCACCTGGATCGCGGGGTTCGTGTTGTTGTCCGGCGTGCCGACGACCGAGGGGCTCTGGACGGTCTGATAGAGCAGGTCCTCGAAATGCGCGCGGCTGCGCTTGAAGCCCGTCGTATTGACGTTGGCCAGGTTGTTGGCAATGACCTCGGTGCGAAGCTGCTGGGCCATCATGCCGGTGGCCGACGTGCGAAGCGCGGGATCCATTGAGCGGGCGGGGTGAGCGGGGAGCGGAGAGCCGGCGGATTACGGCGTCGGCTTCCCGAGCTGGTTGGTGATCGTGGCGCGGACGTCGTCCAGAGTGGAGATCGCCTTCTGCGTGAACGCGAAGTTCCGCTGGATCGAGATCATGTCGACGAGGGCGTCGATCGAATTCACGTTGCTGCCTTCGAGGTGACCCTGGCGGACATCGCGGGCCTCGATCGCGACCGACGTGCGCGACGCATCGGGGATCCAGGTCGTGCCGGCGTCATGCTGCAGCGTCGTGCCGGGAGGGACCGTCTCTATTCGCAGGCGGTCGATCCAGACACCATCGACCGCCACGCGGCCCCCGCGGTCGATGCTGACCTCGCGGCCGGCCACACGGATCGCGCCCTTCTCGCCTAACACGCGATTCCCAGCGGTGTCGGCCAGGTAGCCTTCCGGATCGATGCTCCAGGCGCCGCCGCGGGAGAAGCGCTCGCCATTCGGCGTGTTCACTACGAAGAACGCATGACCACGGAGCGCCATGTCCAGCGGGTTCGCCGTCGGATTGAGCGACCCCTCGGTCCAGTCGGTCATGGCGCCTGTTTCCGGGCCGTTGTCGCCGATGAGCTGCGCGAACGCCCGCTCGGCCTTGAAGCCGTCGGTGTTGACGTTCGCCAGGTTGTTCGCAGCGATTTCCTGACGCCGCTCCCAATAGCGGAGGGCGCTCGCAGCGCTGGCAATGCCGTCGGTCTTCATGTGGCCCCGGGTTCGAGGGTTCGAGGTGCTCCCAGCGCAAAGGGCAACCGGTGTGCCGGTTGCCCCTGGCTCCACACAATCGCGCAAGTCTCTGTCATGCCGTGAGTTGTGCCGCGCTGGCCAGCTGGCTTCCTCGCGGCCGGAGCCGTCGGAACAGGGAAAAACGTACCGGCCGCGGCGAAAGCTGCCGAGTCGATTTTCCGGTGGCGCGCATCGCGAGGGCGAGCGCGTCGCGGGAGAGGCCGGTGCGGCGGGCGATCTCCTGCGCCGGCGTTCCCGCGGCGGCGAGGGTGCGCGCCGTGGAGGTGCGCGTCGATCCGCCGCCCCGGGCCACGTCGTTCGACGGCCAGCTGATCACCAGCAGCAGGCCGAGAATCGCCGCTGCCAGCACGCCCGCGGCGGTGAGCGTGAGCGCGTCGCTGGTGACGAGGTCGAACAGGCGAATGAGCGTGGACATCGTTAGGCCGGGGTCCGGAAGTGAGCGAGCTCGGTGCGGAGCTTGGCGAGGGCCTTGGTCCGGATCTGCGAGACACGCGATTCGGTGAGCTCGAGCACCTCGGCGATCTCGTGCAGCTTGAGCTCCTCGAAGTAGTACAGCGTGAGCACGATGCGCTCTTGCTCCTTGAGACGCTTGAGCGCCTGCTTGAGGATCTCGCGCTCCTGATCACGGTTGATGTCATCTTCGACCGACGACTCGGTCTCGACGCCGAGCATCTCGGGCGGAAAGGCCCCCTGGCCTTCCTGGTCGGTCGAGGAGTGGTCGAGCGAAATGTGGACCGCGCTCTCTGTCTCCGCCTGCCAGCGCCACAAGGTCACGAGGTCGACGCCCAGGTGCTCAGCGACTTCCTGATCGGCAGCCGGACGGCCGAAGATGCGCGTCAGCGTTTCACGCGCCTGCGAGATGTCGCGCGTCTTGCGGCGAATGGAGCGTGGGACGTGATCCTGCCGTCGCAGCTCATCGAGAATGGCGCCGCGGATCCGCGGGACGGCGAAGGTGCTGAACGCCAGCCCACGCGCCGGTTCGAATGCTTCGAGCGCGCTCATGAGGCCGATCGTGCCGCACGAGACCAGCTCGTCGAAGTCCGCCGGTGCCGCGAGCGCGCGTGACAGCTGTCGCGCCACGTGGTGCACGAGGTTGAGGTTCTCCTGGAGGAGAAGGTCGCGCGCCCGGTCATCACCACTCGCGAACGCCTGCCAGACCTGCTGGGTAGCCATACGATCAACCTTTGCGGAGAAGTCGGAGAAATGGTGGAGACGCGGAATCGGCGAGGAGGAGCGCCCCGATCTCGCGAACGGCGGCGGCGGCCGGTGAGCCTAACGCGGCCTCGTCGGTACCGAGGCCGGCGGCCAGCACCCTGCCGAAGGCCGGGTCGTCAGGCACCACGCCGGCGAAGGGCACGGTGCGCGAGAGGAACCGGACCGACGCCCCGTTGAGATACTCGTGCAGGCGGTCGGCGCCGGTCGAATCCACGCGATTGGCGAGGACGTCGACGCGGACGTCGGGCGCCTGTTCGTGCAGCAGCTTGACGAGCGCGTAGGTGGCGATGAGGGCGATGCGCTCGTGCGCCGTGACGGCGAGCACGCGGGTCGCGCCGCATCGAATGGCATTGCGCAACGACGCGGCGGTGGCGCCGGCGTCGATGATCACCAGGTCGTACTCCCGGTACAGGTCGACCAGCCGCCGTAACAACAACTGATGCTCGGTGACACTCACGCCGTCGGGCACGTGCCCGGCACAAATGAGCGAGAGCCGGGGCGAGAGGGCGACCGCGAGCTCGTGAAGGCCGCGCGAGCCGCCCCGCAGGTGGGCGAGCGTGACGGAGGGTTCGACGCCGAACAAGGCGCCCAGCCCTCCGAAATGCTGCGACATGTCGATGAGCAGGACGCGACTCCCGTCGGCGGCCGCGGTGGAAGCGAGGAGTGCCGACACCGTGGACGTACCGACGCCTCCCTTGCCCGCCCCGAAGGCGACAACGGGGGGCGCGGTTCCCGCCGGCCGAGCCGGCGGTGGTGCCGTGCGCGTCGCGTCCACGGGGGTCCTCACGCCGCCGCTCCTCGTTTGGGCAGCGTGCCCAGACCTAACGCGCCCAGGATGGCCCCCTTGGCGGCGTGCAGATCGTCAGGCACCGACTGGCCGGTGGCCACCCAGCGGATCGGGTACTCCAGCCGCGTGGCAACGTCGGCGACGGCCCGGTCGTCGTGGAGCTCGTCGAGCTTGGTCACGCAGGCGTGCGTGATGCGACACGGGGTGAGGGACGCCGCGAGCGCGGGGATGGCGTCGGGACGCAACGTCGCCGGAACGACGAGATGCACCTCGTCGGGGGCGGCGGCGCGCAGCATCGTCTGCCACTGCGAGTTGGCGTCCTTCGACCGTGGGCTCCGTCCCGGCGTGTCGATGATGACAACTTCGCACTCTTCGAGCCGTTTGAGCGCCGCCGGCATCTCGCGCGCATCGTAGACCACTTCGAGGGGCAGGTTCGTGACTTCGGCGTATTGCGCGATCTGCTCGATCGCACCGACGCGGAACGTGTCGAGCGTGAGCAGGCCTACGCGGCGCGCGCCGAACGCGCGCGGGTGCAGGGCGAGCTTGGCGGCAGTGGTCGTCTTGCCGGCGCCGGTCGGACCGACGATCGCGACGACGAACGGTCCGCTCTTGCCCCGTCCACCCTGCGCCTTGGGAAGCGACGGGGCGGGCGGCTCGAGCCGCTGCCGCAGCTGGGCGATCGCGGTCTGGGACGCGGCGACCAGCTCCACGCGCGTGCGCCGGTTCTCCCGCTGGATCGACGTGCGCAGGACGAGGACGTCGTCGCCTAACGCGCGACGGGCCTCGTCGAACACGAGACGCAGGTCGCTTCCGGTGAAGGTCTCAAGCAGCATAGGGCAATTCCCAGGTGGCGACGGAGTTGAGCTTCACGGCCGGTGGCAGTTCGGCGAGCGAGATGACCGGCAACGAGGCGAGCACAGGCTCGACCAGCCGGCGGATGCCGACCCGCAACGACGGCGGCGTGATGAGCGGCGGCATGCGTCCCTCCACCGCGTGCGTGGTCGCGAGCAGGTTGAGCTCGCGCAACAGCGCAGCGAGCGAGTCGGGTGTGAGCGGCGTGGAGCCCGGCGCCGCCGTGCGCGGGGAGAACAGCGCCATCAGCGCGTTCTCGAGCCTGGGGCCGAGCGACACGCCACGCACCGCACCCGTTTCGTCGGCGTACATGCGGGCGATGCTGTTGGACATGGCACGCCGCACGTGCTCGGTGAGCACCTCGGCGTCCTTGGTCTGTTCGATACCGTCGCCCATTGCCTCGAGCACGGTGACGAGGTCGCGGATCGGGAGCCGTTCGCGCAGCAGACGCTGCAGCACCCGGTGCAGCAGCCCTAACGAGATCTTGCCCGGGATCAGGTCGTCGACGAGCGCCGGATGCGTCTGCTTGAGCATCTCGATCATCTGCTGCACGTCCTGGCGGCCCAGCAGCTCGGCAGCGTTGGCCTTGAGCGACTCCATCAGATGCGTGGCGACCACGGTGGTCGGCTCCACGACCACGTAGCCTAACGACTCGGCTTCGAGACGGCGGGCCGAGGCGATCCAGCGGGCGGTGAGGCCGAATGCCGGGTCGATCGTCTCGATGCCTTCGATCGGATAGGCCACGCTGCCGGTGTCCAGGGCCAGCTGGAACCGCGGCATGACCTCGGCGCGGGCAATTTCGGCGCCCCGCAGCTTGATGACGTACTCGTTTGCCGGCAGGCGGATGTCGTCGCGCACCCGAATGGGCGGAATCAGGATGCCCACTTCCAGCGCAGCCTGCTTGCGCAGCAGCTGGATGCGCTCGAGCAGGTCACCCCCCTGACGTTCATCCACCAGGGGGATCAGGGCGTAGCCGACTTCGAGCTCGATCGGGTCGAGCTGGAGGAGGTCGCGGACAGGGTCCGGCGCCACCGCCGTTTCCGGTGCCGGTGCTTCGAGGACTGCGCGCGCGTCGGCGTCGCGGCGGTCCTCGGCCGTCCCGGCGGCACGCGCGAGCACCGCCATGAAAGCGGCCAGCGCGAGAAACGGCACCTTGGGCAAACCCGGAATCAGCCCGAACATCGCGACGACACCGGTGGCAACCCACAACGCGCGCGGGTGCGCGGCCAGCTGGCCGGCGAGCTGTGCCCCCATCCGCGTCTGTCCCGACGCACGCGTGACCATGATACCGGCGGCCGTCGACACGATCAGCGCCGGAATCTGCGCCACCAGTCCTTCCCCGACGGTGAGAATCGTGTATTTCGTGGCAGCGTCGGTCAGCGCGAGGTTCTTCTGGACCACTGCGATGAAAATGCCACCGACGATGTTGATGCCCGTGATGAGGAGGGCGGCGATCGCATCACCCTTCACGAACTTCGACGCACCGTCCATCGCGCCGTAGAAGTCCGCCTGACGAGAAATCTCCTCGCGCCGCCGGCGGGCCTCGCCGTCGTCGATGATGCCCGCCGAGAGGTCGGCGTCGATCGCCATCTGTTTGCCAGGCATCGCGTCCAGGGTGAAGCGCGCCGCGACTTCGGCCACGCGCCCGGCACCCTTGGTGATCACGATGAAGTTGATCCCGATCAGGATCAGGAAGAGCACCAGACCCACGGCGTAGTTCCCGCCGATCACGAACTTGCCGAACGCCTCGATCACCTCGCCGGCGTGACCCTGGCCCAGAATGAGCCGCGTGCTCGCGACGTTGAGGGCGAGTCGGAACAGCGTGAGCAGCAGCAGCAAAGCGGGGAACGATGAGAACTCGAGCGCGTCCGACGTCTGCATCGCCGTGAGCAGCACCACCAGCGACACACCGATGCTCGCAGCGAGGAACAGGTCGAGCAGGAACGCCGGCAGCGGAACGATCAGCAACGCGATGACGAAGACGACCGCGATCGCCAGCCCGACTTCCGCGTTGCGCTTCGCTGGTCCTTCGACGACCGGCATGGGGCGGACGGCGGCCGTCATGCGACCATTTCACCCAGTGGGCGGCCACGAATGAGCCGGCGGCGAATGACGAAGGCGAGGATCTCGGCGACGGCGACGTACAGCTCCGCAGGAATCAGCTGTCCGATTCGCGCCGAGCCGAGCAGTGCGCGGGCCAGTGGTTTGTTCTCGATGCAGGGGACACCGTTTTCGCGCGCGATCTGCTTGATCTTCTCCGCGACCTTGCGCTGTCCCATGGCGAGCACGATCGGGGCCGGCGCCTTGTCGGGATCGTACTGCAGGGCGATGGCGATGTGCGTCGGGTTGGTGATGACGACGTCGGCCTTCGGCACGGCGCGCAGCATCTGGCGGCGGGCGATCGCGCGCGCGAAGGAACGCATCCGCTGCTTGACCAGGGGATCGCCTTCCGACTGCTTCATCTCTTCCTTGATCTCGTCGCGGCTCATCTTGAGCGACTGCTCGTGACGCCACAGCTGAAAGACGTAGTCCGCGGCGGCCAGGCCGAGGTAGCAGAGTCCCGATGTCGTGAGGAGCTTGACGACGTACAGTTTGGTGACGGCCAGGAACGCGTAGCTCGAGTGCTGCGACAGCGACATGATGTCCTGCCAGGCCGCACGCATCGCCGAATAGACGGCGAACGATACGACCGTCAGCTTGAGCAGCGACTTGACGAGGTCGGCGATCGACTGAATGCCGAGGATGCGCCCCGCATTCTTCACCGGATTGAGGCGCTGGAAGTCGGGCTGCAGGGGCTTCGACGAGAGCACGCCGCGCGCCTGCGGAGCGGCGATGGCCAGGCCGAGGAGCATGAGGGCTCCACCCCAGCCGCCGATCACAACCAGCGTGCGCGCGCCGGTCGACCGCAGGAGCGACACGGCCGAATCGGTACCGAGCGGCGCGGCGCCCACGGCCCGCAGGCCATCGGCGAACAGGCCGACCAGCTGGGCGCCTAACGGTGAGGCGACGTTGAGCAGGAGCGCGCTTCCCAGCAGCACGAACGACGTCGTGAGCTCCGGGCTGCGCGGGATGCGGCCTTCCTTTCTTGCCTCGTCGCGCCGTCGTGGGGTAGGGGCTTCGGTCTTCTCCTGGTCGCTCAGCGCCATTCTAGCGCCTCCCGGGGACGAAGGGTTCGAGGCCGCGGCCGATCAGATCGGCGTACGACGTTTCCCAGCCAAGGAACCAGGAGGCGAGGATGGGCATCAGGGCGATGAGGGCCGCGATCCCTGCCAGGATCTGCACCGGGAAGGCGAGGGCCAGGATGTTGAGCTGCGGCGCCGCGCGGCTCAGCACCGCCATGGCCACGTTGACCATCAGCACGACGGCGACGACCGGCGCCGCGAACCGCAGCCCGGCCACGAACAGCCATCCACCTAACGAAACGATCCGGCCGAAGCCGTCCTGCAGGTGCCCAACCGTACCGACCGGAATCAGCTCGACGCTCGAGCGGAGCGCATCGAGCATCACCACGTGGGCGTTGAGCGACAGCAGCAGCGCGATGGCAAAGAGCTGCATGAACTGTCCGAGGGCCGTCGTCTGGTGCATCTGCAGCGGGTCGACGATGGCGCTGCCCTGCAGCCCGATCTGAATCGCCAGCAGTTCGCCAGCCGTCTCCGCCGCGCCCACGATCAAGGCCGCGCCAAGCCCAATGGTGAAACCGACCATCGCTTCGCTGAGCAGCGCAGGGGCGGTGACGGCCGGTGGCGTGCTCGTGCCGCGGCTCACCACGGGGAGCATCAGCACGACCAACGTCACGAGCACGCCAGCCCGCATCATCACCGGGATCGGACGCGCCGAATACAGAGGCGCAATGAGCATCAGACCCGTCACCCGTGACCCGAACAACACGAGCAGCGGCAGCGCGCCTGGCGCGAAGAGGTCAAAGCCCAGCGCCGCGTTCATGACGTGAGCGCGGGGAGCGAGCGGAAAAGCTGCGTCGTGTACTCCACGAGCAGTTGCAGCATCCAGGGGAGCGCCACGAGGAACGTGAGGCCGACGCCCAGCAACTTCGGCACGAACGACAGCGTTTGTTCCTGGATCTGGGTGACCGTTTGGAACACGCTGACCAGCAGCCCGATGAGCAGCGCCACGATGAGCAGCGGAGCCGCGACGAGAGCGGTGACCATCATGGCGTTTCGTGCGAGGTCGGTGACGAGACTGTAAGTCACGGGCGAGACGGGAGACGGGAGGCGGGAGGCACGAGACTCAGCGGAAGCCCTGGACCAGGCTCTGGATCAGCAGCGACCATCCGTCGACCAGCACGAACAGCAGGAGCTTGAACGGCAGCGAGATCATCGCCGGCGGGAGCATGAACATGCCCATGCTCATCAACACCGATGACACCACGACGTCGATGACGATGAACGGCAGGAACAGCACGAACCCGAGCTGGAACGCGGTGCGCAGCTCGCTGGTCACGAAGGCCGACATCAGCACGACCGTGGACACCTCTTCGGGCTTGCTCGGCTGGGCGCCGCTCAGTTCCACGAAGGTCGTGAGGTCCCGCTCACGGGTCTGGCGCAGCATGAACTCGCGCATCGGTCCGATCGCGGCGCTCATCATCGCTCCCTGTTCGATCGTGCCATCCATCCACGGCTTGATCGCGTTCTGATTCACCTGCTCCATCGTCGGTGCCATGACGAAACCCGTGAGGATCAGCGACAGAGCGGCGATCAGCTGGCCGGGCGGCGCGTTCTGCGTGCCTAACGCCTGTTTGACGAAGTTGAGGACGATGAGAATGCGCGTGAAGCTCGTCATCATCAGGATCAGCGACGGCAGCAGCGTGAGCAGGCCGAGCATGATGACGATGCCCACCGAGCCGCTGAGGCGCAGACCGTTCCCTTCGCCCGTCTTGGCCACACTGAGATCGAGGGTCGGCAGACCCTGACCGAGAGCCCGGTCCAGCGTCGAGGCGCCGGCTGGCTGCGGGGGAAGCGCGACCGTGGCCGGGCGGGCGACGCCGAGCCCCTGCACGGATGGCGGCGCGCCGGCGACACCGGTCACCCGGCCACCCGAGTTTGCGTTAGGCGCGCCCTGCGTCGTTCGCGACGCCGTGGAATCCCCCTCCCCCGTGGCCTGCGCGCCGAGCGGCGACTGCCAGGCGGTGAGCGCGACGAGCAGCGGAAGTCCCGCCGCACGCAAGCGTGAGACGAGCGCCGGCGCGAAGCCCGACGTCGGTTCGGCGGCCGGCGCCGCGCCGTTGCTGGCCTCGGCGTTCGGCTCCTCCGTATCGATCTCCACGATCGGCCGTACGCCGCCGTCGCCCACACTCACCGCGACCAGCTGCTCTCCGATGCGGACCACCGCGATCCCCTGCCGCGGGCCCAACGGAATGCGCTGCACGACCTCGAGCGCGAGCTTCGGGCCGTGACGCGACGCGGGCGACGCGAGCGAGACCTTGCGCAGCAAGCGCATGGTGATCGCGACGAGTCCGAGGACAAAGGCCAGCGTCAGACAGACGCCGACGAAGGAGCCGAAGGTCACGCCGCCGCCTCCGCGGGTCCCTTCTTGGACAGGATGCGAGTGATGCGAACGCCGAAGTGCTCGCCGAGCACCACCACTTCGCCCTCGGCGAAGCGACGATCCCCGACGAAGATGTCGATGGGCTCGCCGGCGAGACGTTCGAGCTGGATCACCGATCCCCGACCGAGGCGCAGCACGTCCTGCACGGTCATGGAGGTTCGGCCTAACTCGATGGAGACGGGAAGTGTGAGGTCGAGGAGCAATCCGAGCGGCACCTCGCCGCCGGCGGCCATCACCGCCTGGAGTTCTTCGAACGCGGCTTCCATGGGGTCCTGCGATGCGCCAGCGGTCATGGCTTGATTCGGTTGAGCGGGATGCCGTCGGTTTCCGGGGCAGTGAGGAGACCGTCGGTGAGACGAACAGCGAGTGCCGGGCCGATACGGCCTGGTGTTGCGCGGAAGCGACGTTGCGCGCCGACGAAGACGTCCAGCTCCGCCGTTCTGGAGATGCCGGTCTCCAGCACGCTGCCTGACGAGAGCGCGAGCAGCTCGCGCATGGACATCTGGAAGGTCGGGAGCCGAGCCGACACGAAGGTGCGTGCGCCGCGCAGGGAATGCTCGGCGAGGGCGCGATTGGCGTCCTGCTCTGTCAGGGACCCGTGCGTGGCGATGCGCCCTTCGCTGCCGCCGACGAAGAACTTCTCGAGCACGGCAAACGGCAGACAGACAAGCAGCAGACTGCGTGTGTCGCCGGCCGTCACTTCGATGTTCGCCACGAGGACCGGGTCTTCGCGGTTGGCGACACGCAGGATTTCCGGGATCGACTCGAACCCCGCGAGCTGAAGATCGAGACCGAGATAGTCCTGCCAGACCTCCATGAGCACGGCCATCACGCGATCGGCCGCCACGCGGACTGCCATGCGTTCGATCGGCGTCAGCGTGCGGCCGGGAATCGACGGCGTGCCGCTGCCGCCGAACAGGCGGTCGACCAGGAAGTAGGCGAACTCGTGCCCGAAGTCGATGACGCCGAGCTGAGTGCCGCTTTCACGGATCTCGAACGTGTACGACGCACAAGGCGTCGGCAGCGACAGGGTGAACTCGCCGAAGCTGTAGTGCTCGACGCTCTGCAGCTGCAACTGCACGCCGCCACGCACGCGGCCCAGCAGCCAGCCCTCGAGGGACTTGGCAAATCGCTCGTAGATGGCCTCGAGGGACCGCAACTTGTCCTTGGAAATGCGGTGTGGTCGCCGAAAATCGTAGACCTGCGTCTCCGCCGGCAGCGCACTCGGTGGAGGGGCCACTTCCTTGGGACCCGACGCACGACTGCCCGCACTGCCGAGCAGTGCATCGATCTCGTTCTGCGAAAGGGATTCCGAGGCCACGTGTCTACTGGATGACGAACTGTGGGAAGAAGACCCGGCGAATCGCCTGCTTTCGCGCGGCCTTCGGCACCATCATCACCAGCGAGTCGGCGATCTCCCTGCGGAGCGCCTCCCGGGTCGTCATGTCCGCCAGCTGCTCCACGGACCTGGCACCCATCACGCGCAGCACGAGGTCGCGCACTTCGGCGTCGCGCGCCTTGAACTGCTCGACCAGCTGCGCATCTTTGAACTCGACCGCGGCGGCGACCATCAGAAACCGCGTCCCTCCCGAGCCGGCGGGATTGAGCACGAGGTTGTCGATCAGATGGAGATTCGACGGGCCGGCTTCCCCTTCTTTCCCGGCGTGCTCCCCTTCGGCCGCGTGTTCTCCGTCACTCGCCGCGCTGTCCGCGGCGACCGCGGCGAGGACTGAGTCGCTCACCGCATAGCCCGAGCGTTTGGCGACCATCGGCCCCACGGCGAAGAGACCGGCAGCAGCACCTGCGACCAGGCCTCCGACCAGGGCGCCGATCAGCACCACGCCCCTGGGCGCCTTTCGCGGTGGTGGAGGAGCCGCGTCTTCTGATTCGGCCGCTGTGGTTTCGTCTGACATGCGCCTCGGGCTGGTGGAGAGAGCTGGTTCGCCATCACCAGGGAAAGGCACGCCGTGGGCCAGGCCCATCTCACCATAGCTGGGAGCCAGCTAAGGAGGATAACTCGCGTTACAGCAGCTAGTTAGATCATGTCAGCCTGCGACCCGGCGCTCGCCGCGCGACCGGCAATGGTGCGCAGTGCGGCACGAATTTCCGGGCGATCGCGGTCACGATTGCCGACGGCTCGGCGCGCGGGTTCGTGTCCAGGCGAGAACAACGCCGTAGCGCGATCGGCGCTACGGCGTTGTCTGTGCGGGCATCAACCCTGGACTACCGCTTCAGGTTCACCAGCTCCTGCAACATCTCATCGGAATTCGTGATCACGCGGCTGTTGGCCTGGAACCCGCGCTGCGTCACGATCATGTTCGTGAACTCTTGCGCCAGATCGACGTTCGACATTTCCAGTGCGCCGCTGGTGAGCGTCGACTGAATGCCCTCGAGCGCGAAGCCGAGCACCGCGCCGCCCGAGTTGCCGGACACCGCGTACATGTTGTCGCCCACCCGGAGCAGACCGCCCGGATTGTTGAAGTCCGAGAGCACGATCTGACCGAGGATCACGTTGGTGCCGTTCGTGAACGCGCCCGTGATGAGGCCCGTGCGATCGATCGAGAAGTTCTCGAGCTGACCGGCCGCGTAGCCGTCCTGGTCCTTCAGCACAGCCGTGCTCGTGCCGGCAAACGACGTGATGCCGTTGACCGTCCCGGTGCCCAGCTCGAGGGTGATCGACACGAGGTCGGCGCCCGAGGGTTGGAACGTGACCACTGGCGGATCCGTGGGCGCCACAACGGACAGAAGACCCTGCGTGTCGAACTGCAGCGTCTGCGCCGTCGCGTTCGGCGGCGTGAAACCCGCCGGCAGGTTCGTGCCGTCCAGCTGCCACGACCACGTGTCGGCTGCCGTCTTCCAGAACTGGATCTTGAGGTCGTGCTGGTTACCTAACGAATCGAAGACCGTGATGGAGGTCTCGGTCCACGAATCCTGGTTCACGGGATCGGCCCGGCCAACCGCGTCGAACGCACCGGTGAAGATCGGCGCGGACGCGTCGAGGTTACCGGCGAGTGCCGTTCCGGTCGTCGCCTGTGCCGCCGTCTTCTGGCCCACCGGGAGCACGATGTCCTGGATCCCGTCGAGGAACTGCCCGTTGTCGGCCATCCGTCCCTGCACGACGAACCCGTTGGTCGGCGACACCAGCTTGCCGGTGGCGTCCAACTGAAAGTTGCCGGACCGCGTGTAGTAGTTCTGCGTGCCCTTCTTCACGACGAAGAAGGCGTCGCCCTGAATGGCGAGGTCGGTGGTCAGACCGGTCGTTTCCAGGTTCCCCTGGTTGAACATCATGTCGACCGATCCGATCTGCATCCCGAGTCCGATCTGGATCGGGTTGATGCCGCCGAGGTCGCCGGGCGGACGCGACGCGCCCTGGAGCAGCTGCGCGAAACCTTCCTTGAAGGTCACGCGGCCCGCCTTGAACGCCACGGTGTTGACGTTGGAAATGTTGTTGCCGATCACGTCCATCCGCACCTGGTGGTTGCGCAGACCGGACACGCCGGAAAACAGCGATCGCATCATGGGTGAAAAGTCCTCGAAAGGGTGGTGGAGGTCAGGACAGGATCTCGACGATCGATGCGAAGTCGAGGACGAACGGGCCCATCATCAACATGGCCTTTCCGTCTTGTCCGATGGTCATGCCGTCGATCTTCCCGACGGTGTACGTCTGCTGCGGCACTTCCTTGCCGCTGGCGGCGTCAGTGACGGTGATCTTGAACGAGTAGGCGCCTTCGGTGACCCCCTGTGCGGCCGAGCCGATGTCGAACTCCTGACGCGCACCCGTTCCCAGATACCCTAACGACCGTGATCCGACCTCCTTGCCGGACTTGTCATACAGCGTGAGCTTCGCATTTCCGCTCGTGACGATGTCGGCCATGACCTTCCCGTCCACGACGCCCTGCGCGTCCTTGGCGAGAACGACCTTGTCCGCGTCGATCACGACCGACTTGCCGATGGTGTTCATGGCGACACTGTTGTTGATCGCCGTGACGAGGGATGCGTACTGCCCCTGTTGAGCCTCCAGTTGTTCGTTGATGTTGAGCAGCTGCTCCAGCCCGGAGAACTGCGCCAGGTCCGCCGCCATGTCCTTGGCGTCCATCGGATCCAGCGGATCCTGGTACCGCAACTGCGTCGTGAGCAAGCGCAGGAATTCATCCTTGCCCATCTTGCCGCCGGGGCCCACGACCGAGCCGTTGCGCGTCGGGCCGACGAGCGAGCTCGCGAGCGACCCGGTGGAAATGTCGGTAGCCATCAGCGTTGTCCTCTCTGGTCGCGCCGCTGACGCGACGCCGGTTGATCGTCATCGCGCGCGCCACCGTCTCCGCGAGGCGCGGAGCGGGGATCGCGGGACCCTGTGTTCGTTCCGTTGCCGCTCGTTCCAGCGCCGGCGCCACGCACGCCTTCACGCTCCGCGGCCGCTGCCGACGCAAGACCGGTCCCGGCGTCGGTTCGCGACAGCGCGCGGACGGCGATCCCGTCGCCATCGAGTCCGCGGCGCTCCAGGGCGCTCTGCAGCTCGGCGGCATGTGCCCGAAGATTGTCGGCGGCGCCGGCGTCGCGCACGTCGAACGTCGCACCCACTGTCGTACCTCGCAGGTCGACCCGAACACGATCCTCGCCGCCATCGGGATGGTCCAGACGCAACACCACGGACGACACAGGGCGTTCTCCCATCGACTCCTGCACCCTGAGCACGCGGGCAATGCGTTCGGCAGCGTCGCTGCGTTCAATGGCCTCCGCGCCGAGTAACCCGCCTGACGAGCGCTCGGTGGTCGACGGTTCGCTGGACATGGCGGCGCGCATGAGGTCTGTGTCGGCGTGACGGAGCACTTCGGTCGCGACGCGCTGCGGGTCGCGGCTGTCCGCGGAGTTCCGATCGCGAGAGGTCGAATCGCGTGACTGCGAACCGACCCCCGATTCGACCGGAGCCGCCGCGGCAGCGACGGACCTCATCACGCCTTCGCCCGCCGCCCTGGGGCCGACCGGCTCGCCGCGGTGACCATGGCGAGGCCGAGGCAGGATGCGGGCTTCCGGCTCTGCAGCGAGACGCTCCGCGTTAGGCGCTGCTGGCGGCGCTGCACCCGTGGCCGCCGTCGCGACCGTGGCCGCCGTCGCGACCGTGACCGTTGGTGCGACCGGTGCCACCCGAGCGACCTGCGCAACGCTCGCGACGTGTGCGACTGTCGCGACCGGCGCTACCGGTGCGACCGTCGCTGGCGCCGCGACGCGCGTGCTGGCCTCCGACGCTCCGGCGCGAACGCCGGACGGCGCGTTTCCGAACGGAAGAATCGCCGCCCGTTCATCAATCGGCAGGATCCGCGGCGGCGCATGATCGGGGCCGGTGTGCGCTACACGATCATACTTCGTCGTGGGGGTCACGAGCTCGATATGTCCCGGGTCGCGGGGGCCCAGCGTGCGGAGTCCTTCCTCCCGTGCCACCGTGGCCAGTCGCTCGAAGCCCGTGCGGTCACTCCACCCACCATTCACGGTGACGTCCGCGGCACCACCTGTCGTGTGATGCGATGCGCGGGTCCACGTGACGATCGAACCGGGTCTGGAGCGTCCCTGGGCGAACAGATCATCCTGGCGCTCCTGCGATCGAACGGTCTCCACCACTTCGACGGTGTAGCCAAACTCCTGCTGCATGCGGTCAACCACGCGTTCCAGTCTGATGCGGAATTCCGGTGCCAGCTCGCTCACGTCCCGTCGTGGCTCCTTCGCCGGCGCAGAGGGCAGTGCCGGAACCGATGACAGCGGGGGCAGCGCTGGCTGGTGGCGCGGGTCCAGGGTGACCGACGACGGCAGTGCGGACACCGCGCGAGTGTCGGAGCTGGCCAGGACCATCGGGGCGATCCCCGTCAGTTCAGCCGTGACAGCTCCGGCGCCATCCGCAACCGCAGCCAATGACGAAGTCTCAGCCGCCTCCGGCTGCTCATCGCCAGGGGTCGTCGACGCCGGAGCGAGGAAGGCCGCCAGATCGACCGGTGCAAACTCCCGTTCCCGCGCACCTACCTTCGTGCTCTCGCCACCGACCAACGCAAGGGGCGGTTTGTCGGACGGAGGAGTCTGTACGGGAAGAATTCTCGCGCCGTCAGGGGCTTCGGTCTCCGTTTCGCTCGTGTTCACCAGCCCGGGCCGAGCCGCGGCCTGCTCTGCGCTCGCGGCCTCACGTGCGACACGTGTCCTCTTGCCCGGTGTCGCCGTCGCCGCAACGCGTGCTTCGCCTAACGCGGTGGCGAGGGCCAAGCGGAATTCGGCGGCGACGGTCGCCACGCCGGCAAGGCCGGGACTCGTTCCAGCACCTGCGCCTGGGGCGCTCGCGTCAGGCATGATCGTCGGCGGCATGATCGTCGGCGGCATGATCGGCAGCGTCATCAGCGTGTGCTCCGGAGCGCGAGCTTGCTGATCGCGGCGGCGCGCGCAGGAGGAAGGTGCTGCAGGATCCCTGCGGCCTGTTTGTCCGAGAGTCCGGAAAGGATCGACTGCACCTCCGTATCGTCCAGCAGCTCGAGCACTTTCGCCGCATCCTTGGCCGGCATCGCACCAAAGACCTTCGAGACCTTCTCGTTCTTCAGCGTGACCGGTGTCTCGATCGGTTTGGGTGGCAGTCCGGGAAGCCTCGGGCGCCCGACCGCTGGCTTGGCGCTACCGTGAGACTCCACGGTTTCCACCGCTTTCGAGAATGCCGGCTTTGCCGATTGTGAGACGGGCGCCCGTGTGCTGTCGGGCTTGTGCGCGGCAACGGTCGGCGCGGGTGCACCACCATGGCCCTTGTCCGCTGCTGGCTTCGTCGTGGCGGCGGCGGGAGCGTCGGGGCGAGCGGTCGAGTCCGCGGCATGCGCGAGCGTGGAATCAGTGGCGCTCGTGTCAGCTGCCACGCTGTCGGCCCCGGCGACTGCGGGTTCCTGGCCGCCGTGCTCCGCGGCGGTCGCGATCGAATCGGCGACCGTTTTGGCCTTTGCGGCCTCGAACGAGGCAAACGCCTTCTTTGCCGTCATGACCGACATGGCGGATCCACCGCCAAGGCCGACTACCAGTCCGAGTACTCCAAAGATGATGAGCTTGATCATGGCTTACTGCGTCGTTGAATCGCTGCGGCCCGGCCGCGTCGCGTTGAAGCGCGACAGCGCCACGGCATCCATGGCCGCGCGTTCCTGCATGTTCTCGTCGGCCCGGTGCTCCTCGAGGCGTCGTTCCCGCAAGCGGTCGAGCACCTGTCGTTCCTGGATGGCGCCGGCGAGCGCGTTGTTCGTCGCACTGACCACCTGGTGTGCGGCATCGGCCCGCTCCTGCGCCGCTTCGAGTCGCTGTCCCAGCTGGGTCAGCGCGTGACGCATGCTCACCAGTTCACCCACCGAGAGCGCCGACTCGGCGCCTGCGGCCACCTGTTCATTTCCGGCGTCCGGAAGTGACGCAATGGCGTCACGCTGCTCGTCCTCGCGGACGGCGTCGGTCCGGGCGGCGGCGAGCCGACGCGCCATTTCCTGTTCCCGCTTGGCCTTGAGATCGAGCAGACGTTGGAGAGGAAACTTGAACATCAGGCGGCTCGCGGGAACATGGTGAGGAGTGCCTGACGAGTCTCGGCGAATTGCGTCGCCTCGTCGGGCCGCTGCTGTAGGAATGCCGTCGCCTTGTCGCGGGACCGCAACGCGGCGTCGACCATCGGATCGCTGCCTTTCTGGTACGCGCCGACGAGAATGAGGTCTTCCTTCTCTCGATAGGCAGCTTCGAGGCGCATCAGCGTGCTCGCCGACGCCCGTTGCTGCTCGTCGATGATCTGGTCGCGCACGCGGCTCTTGCTCTCCAGGACGTCGATGGCGGGAAAGTGCCCCGCGCTCGCCAGTCGTCGCGTGAGCACGATGTGGCCGTCGAGGATGGATCGCGAGGCGTCGGCGACCGGCTCATTGAAGTCGTCACCGTCCACCAACACCGTGTAAATGCCCGTGATGCCGCCACGCGCCGCGTTGCCGGCGCGCTCGAGCAATCGCGGTAGGTGCGCGAACACGGAGGGCGGATAGCCCTTGGTCGTCGGGGGTTCCCCCACGGCCAGACCGATCTCGCGCCACGCCATCGCGACGCGGGTGATCGAATCGACCATCAGCAGCACCTGCTTCCCCTGGTCACGGAAGTACTCGGCGATCGAGGTGGCCACCAGGGCACCGCGGGCGCGCACGAGCGCCGCCTGGTCGCCGGTCGCCACGATGATCACGGAACGCGCCCGTCCCTCCGGACCTCACGCGTGCTCGATGAAGTCGCGCACTTCGCGGCCGCGTTCGCCGAGCAGCGCGATCACGTTCACGTCGGCAGTGGCGCGGCGCGCGATCATGCCCAGCAGGGTGCTCTTGCCCACGCCGGAACCGGAGAAGATGCCGACCCGCTGCCCCCGACCGAGCGTGAGGAGTCCATCGATGGCCCGAACGCTCGTCGCCAGCGGCGTATCGATCGTCTGACGCTCCAGTGGATGCGGCGGCTCGCCGGCGAGCGGGACACGCTCGCGCGCTTCGAGCTTTCCTTTGCCGTCGATGGGGTGCCCGAGTCCGTTGAGCACGCGGCCGAGCATCCCCGGTCCGACATCGACACCGAACGAGCGACCGAGTGGCAGCACGCTGCTGCCGGGGTGCAGGCCGGAGAGATCGCCTAACGGCATGAGCAGCACGCCGCGCTCGTGGAACCCGACGACCTCGGCGAGCACCGAATGATCCGACGTCAGGCTGTTGATGCGGCACAGTTCGCCCACGCCGACGTCGAGCCCGACCGCCTCGATGACGAGACCGACGACACGCGTCACCCGCCCATATCGGGCGAGGCGCGGCGTCTCGGCGAGCCGGTGCAGGAGGGACTCAGGCACCGGTCGATGTCAGTTGACGGTACAGGCGCTCGAGCGCCGTGTCGATGCGACCGTCGATGATGCGGTCGCGTCCTTCGATCACGCAGCCACCGGGTGTGATCCGTGCGTCGGAGAGCCACTGCACTTCGGGTCGATCGCCCGCGAACGGCGCGGGACGGCTCGCCGCCATGCCCGTCTTGAGTGCGCTGAGGATGCTCAGATCGGCGGGGTTGAGTCGCACGATCACCGGCTGGTCCATCGGAAACTCGGCCAGCGCCTGCCTGACGAGAAGGTCGATCGACGCCGAGTCTCCCTGGACTTCCCGCGCCAGGATCTGCCGAGCCACGGCGATGGACAGCGCGCAGACGTTCTCCTGTGCATTGCCGATCCAGTGGTTCATCTCGTCATGGAGTGTCAGCAGCGCGTCGTTGAGCGATGTCAGCACCGAGCGCAGTCGCTCGGCCTCGTTGTGCGCGCCTGCCTGACGCCCTTCCTCGAAGCCTCGCTCGTACGCCTCGCGCGCGACGGCATCGATGTCGATGGCGGGCGATTCGGGCACGCTCTCGCCGAAGGTGCCGGCGCTCCCCGGCGTCGGCGCCAGCTCCTCCAGCGCCCAGCGTGCGGGGGCCATCGCCCCCGGCCGGCCCTGCGCGGTGCGCGGAGGACTAGAGGACAACATCGTCGTCGCCTCCGCTCAGGACGACCTCGCCTGCTTCCTCGAGCTTGCGCACCATGGCCACGATGTTCGCCTGCGCCGACTCGACGTCCTTCATGCGCACGGGCCCCATCATTTCCATTTCGTCGTTCAGTGCCTGCACCGCGCGCTGTGACATCGCCGCGGTGATCTTTCCCTTGAGGTCCACGCTCGCAGCCTTGAGCGCGAGCGCGAGCTCCTTGGAGTCCACGTCGCGCAGCAAGCGCTGCAGGGCACGGCTGTCGAGGCTCGTGAGGTCCTCGAACACGAACATGAGGTTCTTGATCTGGTCGCAGAGCGCCTGATCCATGGTCGCGACACCATCGAGGAGCACCTTCTCCAGCGAAGCCGCCACGTAGTTGAGCACCGAGGCCACCGCCGCCGGGCCACCCGAGGCACTCATCCCCTGTGTCGTCGTGAGGTCCGCATCGGCGCTGAGTGTGCGCTCGATGAGCAGGATCAGCTCGGGTGAGACCTTTTCCATGCGCGCCATCCGGAACACCACCTCGGCTCCGATGGTGGTGTCCAGTTCCTTGAGGATGCTGGCGGTCTGTTGCGGCTCGAGATGCGACAGGATGAGCGCGATCGTTTGCGGGTGCTCGCCACCCAGCATCTGGCCGAGCTGTTGCGCGTCGGCATTGCGGAGGCGGTGCAGCCCAATGGTGTTCTGCAGTTGCCCCTGAATGCGCTCCAGCACCTGCGTCGCCTTGCGCGATCCGAACGCTTTCTCCAGGATCTCGCGAGCGGCGTCGATCCCGCCTGATGCCAGCGAGTCGGCCACGCGAATACGCGTCAGCCATTCCTCCAGCACCGAGTCCACGACTTCTGGTGAGATCTGCTCGACGCGAGCGATCTCGAACGACAGTGCGTCGACTTCGTCGGGGAGAAGCTTCTGGGTGATCTTGGCCGCGGTGTCGGTGCCTAACGCGAGGCACAGGATGGCCGCCTTCTGCCGACCCGACATCGTGCTGGGGTCGACCAGGTCGATGCCCGACTGGCGGGGGGCAAGTGCTGTTCCCATGCTATTCTTTCATCCAGGCGCGAATCAGCTTCGCCGCGACATCGGGCTGCTGGTCGACGGTCGTGGTGACCCGGTTCTTCGATTCCTGATTCGCCTGCAGGGCAGCCAGCTCCGGCGTCATCGTCACCAGCCGCGAGGGATCGGAAACGTCGTGCGATCCGCCACTCGGCAACGCGGCATAGTCGTACCGTTCACCCGCAGGAAGCGCCGCGAGGTGCGCGGCGCCGGAGACTGAGGCGGCTGGCGTGCTCGACGCGAGGGTCGGCGCCGGTATCGCGCGCATGGACTTCAGGGCGAAGAAGCCGATGACGAACGCGAAGACGAGCGCCACCGCATTCAGGATCATCGACTGATTGCGCTGCACGTTTTCAATGAGTGACGGAGCCGCCACCACGGGATCTGGCGTCTTCTCGGGGACGTAGAAGGGAACCGACACCACCGTCATCTGGTCGCCGCGCGCCGAGTCGAAGCCGACGGCGTTTCGAACGAGCGTGTCGATGCGGGCCAGTTCTTCGGCGGTGCGACGCTCGAAACGCGCACTGTCGCCCGACCCCACCTGCCGGTCATTCACCAGCACGGACACCGTGAGGCGTCGGAGACCGCCCACGGCCTGCGCGAACGACTCGGTACTCTTGCTGTTCTCGTATGTCGTGGCCTGGTTCGTCGACCCGGCACCGCCCTGCGCGCCGGGCACGATCTCTGCCTTCTGCTCCGTGGCTGCGACCTGCCGCTCAGGATCCACCGTCTGCGTCGTGCGTTCCATCCGGTCGAAGTTGACCGAAGCCGTGACCTCGACCTTTCCGTTGCCGCGCCCAACGACCTGGTTCACGAGCTCGTCGGCCTTTCGCTGAAAGTGGTCCTCGATCTCGCGCTGAATTTCGAGCTGGCGGCTCGTCAGGCCCGTGGAGGATTCATCTGCCGGCCGCGAGAGCAGCCGGCCGGCGTCGTCGATCACGCTCACGTGCTGCGCGTCGAGCCCGTCGACGCTGGAGGCGACCATCTGAGCGATGCCCCGCACCACGCCCTCTGACGGCGTCTCGTTTCCGCGCAGCTTGAGGACGACGCTCGCTTCCGACGGCGTGTCGCTGCGGCGAAAGGTGGACGTCTCATGGATGGCGAGATGCACCTGGGCCGTGGCCACGCCGCGCATCTGTCCGATCGTGCGCTCCAGCTCACCCTCCAGGGCGCGCCGGTAGTTGATCCGCTGCGTGAAGTCCGTCATCGCGTAGGCCGGCTTGTCGAAGATCTCGAGGCCTGGGCGACCCGACGACGGCAGTCCGTCCTTCGCCACGGCGACGCGTGCGCGGGCGAGATCCACCTCGGCGACCATGATGTCGGCGCCGCCGCGGGCGAACTCGAACGGGATCCCCGCCTGGGTGAGGCGGTCCCCGATCGTACTGCTGGCTTCGAGCGCGACGCCAGAGGCCATGGGGACGAGCGCCGGGCGCGTGGCCCATCGTGAAACTGCCACGATCAGTGCCACAGCCAGGAGGCCGACGCCCAACGTGGCGACGCGCCGGGCGCCGCCAAAGCGCGCCAGCATCGGATTCAACGCATCGAGCATGGTCGGCTACCGCTCCTAGCTCTGCATGTTGACCAGGGTGCGGTACGCATCGAGCACCTTGTTCCTGATCTCCACCATCAGGTCCAGCGCAATGCCCGCTTCCTCTGCCGCCGCCGTCATCTGATGAAGCTCGATCTGTTCGCCCGCGAGGTATCGCTGCTGCAGATCACCAGCGGCGTCCTGAGCGCGGGACACGTTGTCGATGAATCCCGCGATCGTGTCGCCGAACGATCCCGCACCGGACGCCGGCGCATCCTTGCCGAGGTCCGCCGTATAGCGTTTGGCCTGGTCCGCGCCGCCCGTCTGGGTCGTGCCGAGGCCCATCCGGGCCGCGCCAATGGGGTCGCTCATCTCAGGCCTTGACGTCGAGTCGTCCACCGCGCACCGACGGTGCCGGAGGCTGCATCTGACCGGACAGCACGCGGCCGTATGTCAACGGGCCCATGGCCCCTAACTTCGCAAAGTAGGCGCGCTCGTCCTGCGTGAGCACCGTCCAGAGCTCGGGATCGGTTCCCGCCGGCGGCTGCACCGACACCGGCGCGCCGGCGACTGGTGCGGCGCCGGGCGCCGAGGGTTGCTGCCGGGCAATCTGCCCCGGACGCGCACCGCCGACCGGCGCCTGCTCCGGCCTGGCCGGAGCCGCCGGCCGGGCCGGGACGTTTCCGTATGGTCCACGAATTCCGTTGATGCTCATGATGCTCGTCTCGAGAGAGTGACTCACACCGCCCAGCGCCCACCGCCCGTCCTATCGCCTATCGCCTAGATATCCAGGGCGCGCCGCAGAAGCTGCTTCGCCGCCTGAAACACCGTTGCATTCGCCTCGTACACCCGCTTGGCCTCCATCAGGTCTACGAGCTCGTCCGTCACGCGCACGTTAGGCATGCGTACGTAGCCGCTGGCGTCGGCGTCCGGATGGCCGGGGTTGTACACGAGCGGCCCTTCTGTCGTATCCTCTTCGATCGCGACGGCGCGCACGCCCTCGTGCAGCTCCGTCGGATCGGGCACGACCGAGGGCCGGGTCGGATCGAGCGGCAGGGGCGGGAACTGCGGCAGGCCACCCTCGCGCACGGCCTCCTCCATTCGCACCACGCGTCGACGATACGGTCCACCGGCCTCCGTGCGCGTGGTCTCGGCGTTGGCGATGTTCGTCGCCGTCGTCTCCATACGCAGCCGCTGCACCGACATCCCGCTCTTCGCGATGTCCAGCGGGCGGAAATAGGGAGGACGCGATGCCTGCTCCATCGAGTTGGTGAGGAGCGGCAGCAGGCGGATCGGCGGGACGGCCATCAGCGCTCCCGGATCGTGAGGCGAAGCTTGGCGTAGGTACGCTCCAGCAGCTTCGCCGTCGTTTCATATCGAATCTGTTCGTCGGCCAGGCTGGTCATCTCGGCTTCGAGATCGACCGCCTGGGTGCCATCGACTGCGCCGGGCAGTGCGAAGCCGGTCTGGTTCTGCACGTTCGCCGCCGACACGCGCTGCGCGATCCCCCGCACGCGCTGACTGCTCGCGTCCAGCGCCTCTCGCATCTGCGGCGCATTCGACACACGCCCAAAGAACCCGAAGAGCATCTGTTTGACCGTGTTGGTGAGAGTTCGGAGCCACTGCGACAACCCGTGCTAGGGCAATGCGCGGACCAAAGGCCGAGCTCCCCAAACGACAAGAGCGCCTCGGGTCTCGAGACGCTCTGAGAGCTTGCCTAAGTCGTTATGCAGTAGCGATCTGCCTCACGTTATGAACGGCCAATCCGAGTCCTGAACTCGCCAATCGCGCTCGATCAACGAGAGCGCATCTTTTTCCCGCGCGGAAGACTTTGCCTAACTGGCAAGGACGGACTTGCCATCAGCCGTCGTAGACGACTCGCCTCCCTCAGTCCACTGACACCGGACTCCGTTGCGGTCCGTTCAGCTTGTTCCGGAGCGTCCGTACCGAGATGCCAAGCAGCTCCGCGGTCCTGGTGCGATTGCCGCCCGTCATCTCCAGCGCGCGCGTGATCATCGCTCGTTCTGCCTCGTCGACATTGAGCGTCGCCAGGACGATCCCGTTCGGCGGGTGATTGGATCCGATGTTCAACGCGGCAAGGGTTGACGGCGTCGCGCGTTGCAGCACCTGCTGCACCAACGATTGAAGGCTTCCGCCACGTTGCTGATCAAACAGGTGCGCTTGCAGCGTCTTGTCGTGTGAGAGGATCACGGCGCGCTCGACAGCGTGCTGTAGCTCACGAACGTTGCCCGGCCAGGGATACGACTGCAGCAACTGCAGGGCGTCGGGCGCAATGCCGGTGATCTCCTTGCCCACGTCGGCCGCGGTGCGCAGGGCAAACCGGTACGCCAGCATCGGAACGTCCTCGGGGCGCTCGCGCAGCGGAGGAATCTCGACCGGGACCACGCTCAATCTATAGAAGAGGTCCTGGCGGAACGCTCCCGTTGCCGCGTACTCGGCGAGCTGCCGATTGGTGGTGGCCACGACGCGCACGTCCACGCGAATCGGCGACGTTCCTCCCACCCGTTCGAACTCCTGTTCCTGCAGCACGCGCAGAAGCTTGGCCTGCAGCTCGAGCTTCATCTCCGATACTTCGTCGAGCAGCAATGTCCCGCCATTGGCGCGTTCAAATGCTCCCTCCACCCGTTTGACCGCGCCGGTGAAGGCACCGCGCTCGTGACCGAAGAGCGCACTCTCGATCAGGCCCTCGGGGAGGGCCGCACAGTTCAACTTGATGAAGGGTTTGTCCCGTCGATCGCTCTGATCGTGAATGGCCCGCGCGAACAGCTCCTTTCCCGTTCCGCTCTCGCCCTGCAACAGAATCGTCGCCCGCGTCGGTGCGACCATGGCAATCGTCTGCTGGATCCGGCGAATCGCTGCCGCCTCACCCACGACCGCCCGTTCGTTGCGAAACTCCATGACTTCACGACGCAGCGCTTCGTTTTCGCGCCGAAGCTTGACGTATTCCAATGCTTGCTCGACCGCCAATTCCAATTGTTGCGTCCGAATCGGCTTGGTGATGTAGTCGATCGCTCCGGCTTTGATTGCCGACACGGCGTGTTCGATGCTCGCGTACCCGGTGACCATGATCAGCGGGATGTCGTATCCCTCTCGCTGGAGGAGCGCGAGGAACTCGAGGCCGGTGAGTCCCGGCATCCGATAGTCCGAGAGGATCAGGTCGATCGTCTCACGGGAGAGGATCTGCAGCGCTTCTACGACGTTCTGGGCACCGAGGGCTCGATGACCAGCGCGGGTCAGGGTGTCTTCGAGAACCAGTCCGACGGACGGTTCGTCATCGACGTAGAGGATGTTCGCCATGCAGAGCGGCAGGTCCTGTGGAGCGCGGGGGCTTCAGGGCCGGAAATTCCGGCCGATACTGCTCACAAGACGCTCCGTCCGCGCATAGGCAACTTCTTCCGCCCGGCCGGCGCACCGTTCCCTCGCCGCCCCCGACGCATGCGCATTACGAACAACACCACGACGCGAAACGCCCTTCACGGGCTCCAGAAGTCGCTCCGTGCGGTCGACGAGGCACAGCACCGGGCCACGACCGGTCTCCGCGTCGAACTCGCCTCGGACGATCCGAGCGCTGCCAGCTCGATCGTCGGCGCCGGATCGTCGCTCCGCGCGATCGAGCAGTATCAGCGCAACATCAACTCCGCCAGTGCCCGGCTCGGCGCCGAAGAGATGGCGTTAGGGTCGATCACGCAGCTGCTGGAGCGAGCCAAGGAGTTGGCCATCAGTCAGGGCACCGCCACGGCGAACACCCAGACCCGGCTGACGACCAAGGCCGAAATCGACCAGCTCCTGCAAACAGCGATGCAGCTGGGGAACCAGCAGCACGAGGGCGAATACCTCTTCGGCGGCGACCAGTCGGGCACTGCGCCGTTCCAGACGGCCACCCCGCCGTTCTCCGCCGTACCACCCACAGGATTCCGGCGCGCGGAAATCTCGTCAGGTCTCTACGTGAAGGCCACGCACAATGGCACCGAGGTGTTCCTCACGTCGGGCGTGCTGAGCGCCATCGATCAGCTTTCGCAGGCGTTAGGCGCTGACGACATCACCGCGATCCAGACCTCGATCTTCTCGATCGACACCGCGCATTCCAACGTGCAGGTGTTGACGGGCGAGGCGGGTGCGCAGGCCGCACAGCTGGAAATCGCCGGCTCCAATCTCGGCGCGCTCGATACTTCGCTCCGCGCCTTCAAGTCGAACCTTCAGGACGCCGACCTCGAAAAGGCCGTGACCGAACTGGTCAGCCGGCAGACCGCGTATCAGGCCGCGATGCTGTCGACGGCACGGATCATGGGAATGAACCTCACGGAGTACCTCCGATGACCGCTGGTACCGTGGAATCCACCGGTTCCATCACGCTGCACTCCGAGCTCCTGGGAGCGCTGCCCGTCCCTGCCGACCAGCTGGTCGAGTTTCCCGAAGGAGTGTACGGCTTTCCGCAGGCCACGCGGTTTGCGCTCCTCCCTACGCCGCGCGAGGGGCTCTTCTGGCTGCAGTCGGTCGAGTACTCGGCGCTCGTGTTCCTGCTCGTCGATCCCTTCCCGCTGTTCGCGCACTTCCATATCGACCTCACCGAAGTGGACAAAGCGCGGCTGGGCACGACCAGCGTCGAGGACATTCTGGTACTCGCGATCGTGACCATGTCGGGCGACCAGAGTACGCCCTGCACGGCCAACCTGCACGCGCCGATCTTGCTGAATGCGCGTCGCGGCCAGGGCCACCAGTCGATCCGAACCGACGACGGATTCGGGATTCGCGAAGAGTTCGCGCTCTGACCTCCATGGCGACGTCCGCCAGAAGTTCGCGCGCCCCCGACGACGCCTTTCATCGAGCGGTCCATCAGCACCTCGGAGGCAACACCGCAGCAGCGGAGCGGCTCTACCGCCAGGCGCTGCACGCCAATCCGCGTCACGCCCCAGCCGCCAACAACCTCGGGACCCTGCTCGCCACCGTTGGCAACCGATCCGAAGCCGAAACGCTCTTCCGTCAGGCCACCCGCCTGCAGCCCGACTATGGCGAGGCCCTGAACAACCTGGGCATCCTCCTCGCCGGAGGCGGCGCCCACGACGAAGCCTGCCGGTGCTTCGATCGCGCGACCGTCCTGGAACCGGGAAAGGCCGGCTGGCACAACAACCACGCCAACACCCTCGTCGAGCTGTTCCGCTTTCGGGATGCCGTTGCCGCTTACGATCGCGCCATCGCCATCGATGCCACCAACGCAGACTACTGGAGCAACCGAGGGATCGCGCTGCGCGGCCTGCGCGAGAACGACGAGGCCATTCGCTCGCTCGAACACGCCACGCGAATCGATCCGCGCCACCTCAATGCCCTGAGCAATCTCGGGGTGCTCTACAAGGAGTCGCGCAGGTTCGATGACGCACGGCAGACCTTCGAGCGTGCGCTGAGCATCGACCCGGAGAATCCCGCAATCCTCACCAACTTCGCCTCGGTCTTCGAGCGACAGGGGGAATACGACCAGGTCCGTGTGCTGGCGATGCGTGCGCGTGATGCCGATCCCGCGTATCCCGAGGCGTACAACCTGCTCGCCAACGCGGAGATGGAGTCGGGTCGGTACGACGACGCAGAACGCCTCTACGAGACGGCCGTCTCGCTCGATGCACAGAATCGCAACGCCAACTGGAACCTGGCGCTCATCTGGCTGCTGCGGGGCGAGTTCGCGCGCGGGTGGCGGCAGTTCGAATGGCGCAAGAGGCTGCAGTCGGTGGTCTTCGATCACGGCGACTACGGACCGAATCACTGGACGGGTGATTCCCTCGAGGGAAAGACGGTCCTCCTGCACTCGGAGCAGGGGATCGGTGACGCGATCCAGTTCATTCGTTATGCACCACTGCTCAAGGAGCGGGGTGCGGCTCGGATCATCGTGGAGGCCCCCTATCCCATCGTGCCGTTGCTGGCCGGCGCGATAGGAGTCGACTCGGCCGTCGCCCGCGGCGCGCCATTACCGCACTTCGATGTTCATACCAATCTGATGTCGTTGCCGGGACTGGTAGGCACCACGCTCGAGACCATTCCGGCGACCGTGCCATATCTGCGGGCAGAACCACGCACTCCCACGTCGATCGTGGCCGCTCGGCCCGACGCCCTCAAGGTGGGCATCGTCTGGGCGGGGAACCCCGTGCACGCGCGCGACTTCCTGCGATCCGCGCCGCTCGCGGCCTTTACCGCGCTGGCCCAAACACCGGGCACAGCCTTCTTCTCCCTTCAGAAAGGGGAAGGACCCGAGCGCGAGCTGCGCGAGCTTCGCGATCCGTCGATCACCGACCTGGCGCCGCACCTGACCGACTTCCGTGATACGGCTGCCGCCATCGAGGCGCTCGACCTGGTGATCGCCGTTGATACGTCGGTGGCCCACCTCGCTGGTTCGTTAGGCAAGGCCACCTGGCTGCTCCTCCCTCACGTCCCTGACTTCCGCTGGATGCTGGACCGCACCGACTCGCCGTGGTATCCCACGATGCGGCTCTTTCGGCAACCGGCCCTCCGCGATTGGGACGGTGTGTTCGCCCACGTCACGCAGGCGCTGCGTGAGATGGCCGGTGGCCGTCCTGCCGTGGAGCCGGTGGGTCGAGCGGTCGCGTCGGACATCGTCACGATCCCGTCGGCCACTCGAACAGACGACGGGCGTCCACGGTTCGACGTGTGGGTGCCGCTGGCCGACCTGTCGGACCCGAACACGTTCGCCGAGTACGAGGCCGAACTGATCGGCGGAGGAGCGCACCTGGCCACTCGCGCCTTTCTTCGCGAGCTGCTGCAGCCGGGGGACATGTATATAGAAGGAGTGCCGGGCCTCGGACTGGTGGCAATGGAGGCAGTTCTGGCGCCGGCGGCGCCACGCGAAGTCCGCGTCATCGGTGATGATGGGACGCAGGAACGCCTGCGGTCGATGGTCTCGATCCGCAATCCGGGCGTTCAGGTCACCGGCGCGACGTCGATCACGGCTGCGCTTAGCGGACGAAGCGGTCAACGTCGGATCGTGCGCCTCGGGAGCCATGATGCGCGCGGGTTGGATTCTGGCGCGTCACTGCCCGATGTGATCGTATGGGAGGGAGTCGCGCCTGCGCGGGTCCCCTTCCTCGAACGGCTCGAGCGATCGCAGTTTGCGAACTTGAGCCTGTCGCTGATCGACGGCGAAGCGGCGCTCGATCCGATCGCCGCACCCGAAGACGTCCAGGTGGTGGTCTCGCTCGCCCCCCATGTGCTGGCGGCGCTGACCGCTACGCCGATCGACCACGAGGACTCGACGGTGGCCCGCCGGACGCTCGGCATCGATTGGGAGCTGCGGTCGGACACGGGATGGGGTGTCTACGGCATCAACTTGACGCTCGACCTGCTGCGTCGCGGGACCACCGAACCGGCGGTCCTTGGCGCCGGCGTCCTCGATGTGTCGCCACTGGTGGCGGCGCGGCTCACCACCGTCGTGTCGGCCGCGGCGCGGCGCACGGCCGGCGAGTTTGGCGGCGTGATGCTGCGCGCGTTAGGCAACAACTTCAGCCACGGCCCGCTGTGGTCGATGCGCGCCCGACGCAACGCCGGCGTGATCTTCTTCGAAGACACGGCCTTCGACGCGCAGGCGCTCGCGCGTGCCGCGTCCCTCGATCTCGTGGTGGCCGGCTCGAGCTGGAATGCCAGCGTCATGCAGGCGCGGGGCATTGCGCGAGTGGTGACGGTGCCACAGGGGATCGACCCGTCGATCTTCCATCCCGCACCGCGAGCCGGCCTGTTCGGCGACCGCTTCGTGATCTTCTCGGGTGGAAAGCTCGAGTATCGCAAGGGACAGGATCTCGTGGCCGCCGCGTTCCGCGCGTTTGTGCGCCGTCACTCCGACGCTCTCCTGATCGTGGCCTGGCACAATGCCTGGCCCACGCTCATCAGCGATCTCGATCTCGCCGGGCACGTCTTCGGGCAGCCCGGCCTGCGCGAGGGCCAGCTCGACGTCGCTCCCTGGCTCGTGGCCAACGGTATTCCCGCACACTCGGTCATCGACATCGGCCGTCAGCCTAACGCGCTCATGGGACAGCTCGTGCGCGAGGCCGACGTCGCGCTCTTTCCCAATCGGTGCGAAGGCGGCACGAATCTCGTCGCCATGGAGTGTATGGCGGCGGGTGTGCCCACCATCGTCTCGGCCAACACCGGTCACCTCGATCTCGTCGCGACCGGCGGCTGCCTCCCTCTGACCAGACAGGCACCTTCACCGCATCCCACGCGGTTCTTCCAGGAGGTCGACGGCTGGGGCGAATCGGACGTGGACGAGATCCTCGAGCACCTCGAGCTCGCCTATACGGACCGTGCACACATGCAGTCGATCGCCGCCCGAGGCGCCGACGCCATGTCGCGCATGACGTGGTCTCATCAGGTCGGCAAACTGCTGGACGCCCTCCAACCTCTCTGGTGAGCTGGAGCCGCCGAACGCGCCTCCATCTCCATTCTCCATTCTCCATTCTCCATTCCCCAGCCATGCGCCAGGCATTCACCTTCACGCTGACCGCACCTAACGGGGCGCACCGGCTCACCTACCTGCTGGACCCCGCGTACATGAGTCAGCGCTTCATCCTCGGCGAACTGGCCGGAGGGCGCCTGTACGAGGCCGAGACCAGCAATTTCATCGGTTCGCTCCTCCAGCCCGGCGACACCTTCATCGACATCGGCGCGCACGTCGGCTACTTCTCGATGCTGGCCTCGGCCCTCGTCGGACCCTCCGGCGCGGTGTTCTCGTTCGAACCGGACACCACGAACTACGCGCACCTCGTCGAGCACATCGACGCCAATGGCGCCACCAACATCCGCCCGATGCACATGGCAGTTGGGGCAAAGCCGGCGGTCGCCGAGTTCTTCGTCAATACCGACAACGACGGCGGCCACGCGTTGTGGGAAGTGGGGCGCCATCCCTTCAACGAGCGCACTCGTCAGGCACCGACGACCCGCAAGGTGTTCGTGACCTCGCTGGATCACATGTTCAGTGACCGGGACATGAGCCGTCTCCGCGCGATCAAGATCGACGCCGAGGGAGCGGAGTTTGCCATCCTCGTCGGCGCGCGTGGCCTGCTCACCCGCCACCACGTCCCGTTCGTGATCGCCGAGGTGAACCGCTTCGGTCTGGAATCGATGGGCGCGAGCGAGCAGCACCTCCGCGGCTTCATGAGTGACCTCGGCTACGAAACCTACCTGTTCCAGCCGGGTCAGACCTTCGTGCAGCGGCTGCAGTCGGACGAAACGCCCGAATCGAACTACGTGTTCAACCTGCTATTCCGGCATCCCATGGCGCCGGCGCTCGCCGCATAGTCGAGACGGGAGACGGGAGCCCGCGTCGGTGGAATCTGGTGCGTCCCGCGCCCTGCCCGATCCCGACAGCGCGACGGTGAGATATAGACATCATGACCGACCTGCGTCTCTCCCGTCTCCCGTCTCATCAAACGCTAAAGTCTCGCGTCGCACCCGACGATACACCCCCTTGGAGGTCATCAGGCACCCCGCCTGCTGCCCTACGGGGAACGGATTCCCCGACCATAACTCCCAAGGAGCAGCACAATGAAGATCAATACGAACGTCAGCGCCCTGCGCGCCCACGGAAACCTCACCCGCGTCAACGACGATGTCGCCAAGTCGATGGCGAAGCTGTCCTCGGGCTTCCGCATCACGCGCGCAGCTGACGACGCCGCTGGTCTCGGTATCGCGAACGTCCTTCGTGCGGACATCCGCGCTCTCGGTCAGGCGGCACGTAACTCGGAGCAGGCCAACTCGGTTCTGAACATTGCGGAAGGCGCGTCGTCGACGATCCAGAAGATGCTCGAGCGCATGAAGGAACTTGCGGCTCAGGCGGCGTCGGACAACGTGGATTCAGCTGGTCGCGCTCGCATCACCACCGAGTACCAGGCGCTCCGTAACGAAATCGACCGCACGGTTGCGACGGTCAAGTTCCAGGGCAACACCCTGCTCAACGGCGCGTTCGGCGCGACGATCAACAGCTCGTCCACCGCACTGGCCACCACGACCGGCGTTTACGACGTCAAGCTGACCGGCGCCAGCACCGGTGCCTACACGCTGTCGTCCGGAAGTAGCGTCGTCACGCTGACCAACGGTTCGGTGTCGCAGACCCTCGGCGTCACGGCCGCGACGAAGCAGACCCTGAACTTCACCTCGCTGGGCCTCACGCTCGAGACCAACCAGACGGTTGGTGCCGCGACGATCGCCGGTAACGTCACGGTTGGCGGTGGTTCGGGTACGTTCCTCGTGTCCTCGTCGGGTCAGTACTCCGGCAACGACGCGATCGCCATCAGCGGTTCGCAGCTCAACTTGACGTCGTCGACCCTGACGATCGCCACCGACCCGACGACCCTCGCCAACGCGCAGACCGCGCTGTCGCAGATCGACGTGGCCATCACCAACGCGAACGTTGCGATCGGTGTCATCGGTGCGCTGCAGAGCCGGATCGAAACCGCGACGGAAAACGTCCGCACGAGCATGCAGAACTTTGCCTCCGCCGAGAGCACGATCCGCGATCTCGACATGGCGGCAGAGATGACCACGTTCACGAAGAATCAGATCCTGCAGCAGGCTGGTACAGCGATGCTCGCCCAGGCGAACGCCGCTGGTCAGAACGTTCTCACCCTGCTCCGCGGGTAAGCGCGGCAATCGAAGGACCCTCCGTCGAACCTGGCGGAGGGATCTGATGAACCCGGGATCGGCTCACCGCCGATTCCGGGCCTTCGCGCAAGAAGGAGGATCACGACATGTCAGACCCCATCGGCAGTTTCAGCGGACTCACGAGCGGCATCCAGTGGCGCGATCTGGTCGACCAGATCATCGCGCTCGATTCGCGGCGCCGTCTCGATCCCGTCAAGAACCGGAAGACGCTTGCCCAGTCGCGTCTCGACGCGTGGAACAAGTACCAGGGTCTGATCACCAAGTTTCGCGACGCGTCGCGCGTCGTGCGCGACAACGCCGCATTCGCTGCCTTCAGCGTCTCCGGCGGCACCAGCGCCGCAACCGGTCGCAGCCTCGTCTCGGCCACCGCGAGCGTGGGCGCTGCGCCGGGCACGTACGCCGTGGAGGTGCTCGACCTCGCCCGCGCCAACAAGCTCAGTGGGTCGATCGTCGCCAGCTCGTCCACCGCGCTCGGAATCACAGGCGAGTTCGCCATCAATGGGCAGAAGGTCACCGTTACGGCCAGCGATACGCTGGCCCAGGTGCGCGACAAGATCACCGCGCTCAACAGCGGCGCCAATGCCACCGGCGTTACTGCCAGCGTGCTCTCCACGGGCGCCGCGCAGCATCGCCTCGTGCTCACCGCCGACCAGACCGGCGAGCGCGGCATCGAGCTGATCGATGACGCGGCCGGCACACTGCAGTCGTTAGGAATCGTCGACGGCACCAAGACGCTCAACGTGGGCGCCGATGGCGGCGCACAGTCGTACCGCATCTCGTCGGCCACTGCCGCGATTGCCACGATGCTCGGTGTTTCACTGCCGCCGCCCAGCACGATCACGATCGGCGGTCAGGTGATCACCGTCGACCTCACGGTGGATTCGCTCTCGGTGATCGCCTCGCGGATCGCGGCCGCCGGCGGCACGGCCAACGTCGTCTCGGAAACGGTCGGGGGCAAAACGGAACACCGGCTCGTCACCAGCAGCACGGTCACCGCCTCGACGGTCGACGGCCAGCGGACGCTCGAGTTGCTCGGCTTCGTCAAGAACGGCCGCTCGAGCGTTGCCCAGACGGTCACCAGCGAGAACACCTACACCAATGGGGTCGGGGCCAACGCCACGGCCGCAACGCTGCTGTCCGACCTGCGGGTGTCGGGCAACGCGTTAGGCTTCGTCGCCGGTGATACCATCGCCATCGCCGGCAAGCGCGGCGACGGCACGAACGTCGCCGTGAGCCTCACCGTCGGCGCCAGCGACACGATGCAGACGCTGCTCGGCAAGATCAACGACGCGACCACCGGGTTCGGCGCCGGCAGCCGCACGGCGACCGCGTCGCTCGTGAACGGCAAGATCGTACTCACCGACAGCGTCTCCGGGGACTCGCAGCTTGCCCTGTCGATCACCGGCACGCGCCTTTCGGATTCCAGCACCGTCGCGGTCGGCCGCCAGCTCGTGACCACCGTTGGCCGACAGCGCGAGGTCGTCCGCGGCACCGACGCCCAGGCGCGGGTCGATGGCGTCGTGATTCAGCGACGGAGCAATACCATCTCCGACGCCATCAGTGGCGTGACCCTCAGCCTCCAGCAGGCCGAGGTCGGATCCACCACGACCCTCACGGTCACGCGAGACACCGACGCAATCGGTTCGAAGCTGACCGACGTGGCCAACGCATACAACGAGCTCGTCAAGTTCCGCACCGAGCAGTCCAAGGAAGGGGCGGCGCTCCGCGGCAATTCCACCCTTCGCGGGTCGATCTCCACCCTCACGTCGCAGCTCCTCTCCGACGTCAGCGGCCTGACCGGGTCCTACAAGCGCGCCGGATCCGCGGGGCTTTCCCTGCAGGCGGACGGAACACTCAAACTCGATAGTGCGGCACTGAAGACGGTGCTGCAGGCCGGGTTTGCCGATGTGGTCAGTCTTTTCACCACCGGCGGCTCATCGACCAACGGGTCGCTCAGTTACTTCATCTCCACGCCGAAGAGTGTCCCCGGCCTGTACGCCGTGGCCATCACCAGCGTCGCCACGACGGCCACCGTCACGGGCGCCGGATTCACCGGCACGTACGCGGACGACGCGACCGCCGACACACTCACGATCACCGATTCGTCGAGCGGGGTCACCGGCAACGTCGCGCTGGCCAACGGCGATACCATCGACACCATCGTCACGAAGCTCAACACGCTCTTCACCACCAGCAAGATGGCGCTCACCGCGTCGAAGAGCGGGAACGACCTCGTGATCACCGGAGGCCGGTATGGCAGCGCCGCGACATTCACCGTCGCCTACACGGCAGGGGGAACCAACGGCACCGCGCAGTTGGGCATCGCCGCCGGAACCTTCGCCGGCGCCGACGTGGCCGGCACCATTGGCGGCCTCGTAGCGACGGGCTCCGGCCAGGTGCTCACCGGCAACTCGGGCGGGGTCACCGAAGGACTGGGACTGACCTACACAGGGGCAGCGCTAGGCGCGGTCGGCAACATCAACTTCACGCTCGGCGTCGGCGGCATGCTGGCGAATGCGTCCGACCTGATCGTCGATCCGAATGGCGCGCTCGTCGGACAGAAGGACCTGCTGGACGCCTCGCTGCTGGAACTCCAATCGCGTGCCGATACTGTCCAGCAATCGCTCGATCGCAAACGACAGGCGCTGGTGAAGCAGTTTGTCGAGATGGAGCGGGCGATGAGCCGCATTCAGCAACAGGGCACGGCACTGGGAAGCTTCATCGCCCAGATGCAGTCCCAGCGGCAATAACGCAACGTCTTCCCCACGTCTCGAGGTCCAATGTCGTACGCCGCAGTCACCAAGCAGACCAACCGTTACCGCGAGGCCGAGGTGGGATCAGCCTCGCCGGCGCAGCTTGTGTTGACGATCTATGATCACGTGCTGGTCAACCTTTCCCGCGCGCGCCTGCGTATTGCCGACGTGGACGGCTCGGCCCGCAGCGATGCGCTCGACCGAGCTCGTGCCGGCGTGACCGAGCTCCTCGTGACGCTGGATCGCGAGCGGGGCGGTGACATCGCCCTGCGCCTTGCCTCGCTGTACACCTTTTGGCTCTCCGAGCTGTCGGTCCTCGGCGTCAAGCCCAAGGCGGATCGGATGGATGCGATCAGCGCGATGGTGACCGAGCTGCGCAACGCCTTTTCGCAGGCGATCGTGCTGGCCACGCCGCAGGCCGCGCGCGCGGTGTCATGAACGCGCTGGCGCGCGGCGCGATCGAACTGCGTGACCTGGTCGAGCGTTTTTCGTCGCTCTCCGAGTCAGCCCTTCGCGCCTGCGCCTCCGCAGACGCCGCCGCCCTCGCCGGAGCGCTCGACGCGCGCGACCTCGTGACCGCCCGCGTGGCGGCGCTGGCGGTGAGACTCGCTGCCCTGCGATTGGCGCTGCCCCCCGAACAGCGCACCAGCGCCGACGCCCTCCTCCTGCCCGTGCAGCGCGCAGGTCAGCACGCAGCCGCGCTCAATGCGCAGCTCCTCGAGCGGGCGGGCGCCCTCCGCCTGGACATCGGCAAGCAGATCGACCAGCTGCGCCGGGACACGGAAGCCAGCTCAGCGTACCAGGCCGCCGGCGGCCGCAGAGCATCCGGCGCCTTCGACGTCGCCCGTTAGGCCCGTGACCAGGCGCTGGGAGTCGGCCATCGATGGGCCTTCGGTCCGCGACACCGCCATGCTTGCCGAGGTGCTGCGCACGCTTCGAGGACAGCTGGAAGAGGGCACCGACCCGCAGGCCGTTCCCCCCGAGGTCGAAGACCTGGTCTCGCACGCCGTGGCCGAGCTGCAGCGTATCACCGGCGCCCCCCCTCCCGTCGGCGCGATCGCTCCGGTCCTTGGCGCGGGGGTCCTGCAGGAGCTGCTGCGGCGCCGGCGGGAGGGACTGGCGATCCTGCCGGCACGCGCGAGTAGAGTGGACGAGAAGCGGTAGAGTCGGGAGACGGGAGAATAGCCGGCCACTCCACCGAGCCGCGCCACACCCGCGGTCCAGCCGTTCGCTGGTCATGCGCCGTCCGTACTCCCGTCTCGCGTCTCAGACCTGCCGTCCCTCAAGTCCGGCCCAAAACCTGCCGATCCTAAAGGCCAAGGAGGAAGCCCATGAAAGTGAACAATGGGAACTCGGGTCCCGTTCGCCCGGAACGCAAGCGAGAACCCGGTGGCGCTCATGCGTTGCCCGTCGAACAGGCCCGCAAGTCCGAGCCGCGTGAGGTTCGCATTCTTCCCGCGGATCGGCCCCGCAAGGCCGAGCCGGGGGGCGCTCATGCGCTGCCCATCGATCAGTCCCGCAAGCCCACGCCATCGACGGTCGAGCGCTTCGATCGCGTCGAGATCTCGGCGGCCGGGCGGGCGAAAGCGACGCACGTCGAACCCGTCGCCGCGGAATCCACCGACCGTATTGCCCAGATTCGCCGCCGCGTGCTCGAAGGCGCGTATGAGGCCGATGCAGTCCTTGCCGACCTGGCCCGCCGCATCCTCGATCGCGGCGACGTGTAGCTCTCAGGAGACCATAGACAATGAAGTTTCTCGTAGTGGATGATTCCGCGACCATGCGGCGCATTCTGGTGAACTCGCTTCAGCGCATCGGTTACACCGAGTGCGTCGAGGCCGCCGATGGCAAGGAAGCACTCGAGAAGTGCGATGCCTCGATCCAGTTCGTGATCACCGACTGGAACATGCCGAACATGTCGGGTCTCGAGCTCGCCAAAGGGCTCCGCGGCCAGGGCGTGACGGTCCCGATCCTGATGGTCACCACGCGCAGCGTGCGGGAAGACATCATCGCGGCGATCGAAGCGGGAGTGAACAACTACGTCGTGAAGCCGTTCACGCCGCAGGTGCTCAAGGAAAAGATCGATGCGGTGCTGGCCGGCCAGACGGCGGCGGCGTGATCATGAGCAAGCCCGCGCAGGAAGTGCTCTATGATTCCGAGGCGGCGCTCCGTCTCGTCGACTCTGCCTTGCAAGACATGACCGGCGAAGCCCCACACGCGGCCCCGGCCGCGCCCGTGGCCCCGCAGGGGGGCAACCGAGGGCTCACCGAATTCGTGTCCCTCGTATTGCAGGGATTCGGCGAATTGAATCGCGTGCTGGAGAGCCTCCGACAGAGCCGGAATGTGCTCGAGCGGTCGGCGGTGGAAAAGATCCAGCACACGCACGACAAACTGCGCGAAGTGTCTGCCGCCACCGAGGTCGCCGCGACCGACATCCTCAATGGACTCGAGCGGGCCTCCGGCATGGTCGACGAGCTCGACACGCTGGCCGGAACCGAGGAAGATGTGGGTAAGGGCGCCGCCATCCGCGCGGCGATGCGCGACGAGCTCTTTGCTCTCATGGGGCACATGCAGTTCCAGGACATCACCAGCCAGCAGCTGTCGTATGCATCGGCGGTGCTGACCGACATGGAAGCGCGCGTGGCTCGCCTCGTGGGGATTCTCAATCCCGCCCTCAACGAGATCACCGGCCAGCAAGCGAACGTCCCGGTCGCGGGTGTCACCTGGGATCCCAACGCCTCGACGCAGAATCGCGAAGAGCGCCAGGCGGTGGCAGACGAAATCGTCGCGAGGACCAGCGGCCGCTGAGCAGGCTGGAGGCGTTTGCCTGCGCGACTCGTGTGCATCTGCCGCGAGCTTGTGGTCGTTAGGCTACACGCCGAGGACGCCGGGTCACGCGAATCTGCGGTGTGTCGCGAGCGCGCCCTGAGGGACTCGAACCCCCAACCTTCTGATCCGAAGTCAGACGCTCTATCCGATTGAGCTAAGGGCGCTTGGTCGAGCTGGCTCCAAAGAGAGGGTGGAACGATAGACGGTCGGACGCGAGGAAACCAGCCGTCCGTCGCCGTCGACGGCCTCGCGGGGCCCCGCTGCGCCGCGGCGGCGGTTCCGACGGGCATTCACGCCCGACGCGGGGGCCGCGGCTCGCCGCCGTCAACACGGTCGCACCGCTCACCAGTTGCGTGACTCGACCGGCAGCCGCAATCTTGACGCGCCCGCTTGAGGTCCCTGGTCGGTCTTTCCGTGGATCGGAGAAACGCGCATGCGCTCCTCAGTCTGTCTGCGACTCGTCGCAGCGGCGACGGTCGCCGCTGCAATGACACACGTCCCTTCTCTCTCGGCGCAGCAGACTGCAGGCACGGTCGAAGGCAAGGTCGTCGAAGGCGGCTCGAATCGGCCGCTCGCCGGCGTTCAGGTCTTCGTTGCCGGCACGCCACTCGGAACGGTCTCCGCCAACGACGGATCGTATCGGATCACGACCGTTCCGGCGCGCCAGGTCGAGATCCGCGCTCGACTCCTGGGCTATGCGCCGGCCGCCCGCCCCCTCGTGGTCACGGCCGGCCAGGTCGCATCGGCTAACTTTGAATTGCAACTATCCGCGCTGCAGCTCGAGCAGGTCGTCGTGACCGGCTCGGGCCAGGCCACCGAAGTCAAACGGCTTGGGAATACCGTCGCCGTGGTGCAGGTACCTCCGGACATGCCGATCGCCGACGTGTCGGCCTTGCTCACGGCGCGTGAGCCCGGAATCTCTGCCGTCACGAGCGCCGGGCTCACGGGACAGGGCGCCAGGATCCGCATCCGCGGCAACGCCAGCATCACACAATCCAACGAGCCCGTCGTGTTCGTGGATGGCGTGCGCATCAACTCGGGCGGTGGCCAGACCTCTCGGCTCGACGATATCGATCCCGCGACGATCGAACGGGTCGAAGTGCTCAAAGGAGCGGCAGCGGCAACGCTCTACGGCACCGAAGCCTCCAATGGGGTGATCCAGATCTTCACCAAAAAAGGCTCCACGGGGTCGCCCAAGTGGACCTTCTCGGCGCAGCAGGAAGGCATCCAGTTCCCCGATCGCGTGGACCCTAACGCCGGCTACGCGCGCACGCAGGCGCGGGCCGATTCACTGGCCCAGTTCTGGAATATCCCCGGGCTCAGGCCGTTCCAGGTGTTCGAGGTCCCGATCTGGAACGACTACTTCACGGAAACCGGTGCAGCCTCGACGCTGGCCGCGCAGGTCGATGGTGGCGGTCCAAACGTGAGCTATTTCGCGTCGGGTCGCTTCCAGACCGAGGACGGTCCGATTGGTGGCGAGTCGGTGGGTCCCGCTCGTGACAACCTGCGTCGTGTCCAATCCCTGGCCAACATCTCGCTCGTTCCGTTCAACTCACTCCGCCTCGGCGTCCGGTCGGGATTCTTCAACGTGTACAACGGGATCCCCGGCGGCGGGATCATCGGCAACAGCATTTACGGCACCTACGCGCTCACCGGCTATGCCCGACCCGAAGTCGCCAACTGCAACCTCTCGTCGTACGTGGCGCCCGGGCAGTGTAGTGGTCCGGGCAACCCGTTTGGCAACGCGGCGTTCATGAGCGTCCGCGAATCGTTGCAGCAGATCACCGAGGAACGCATCAACCGCACGACCGGGTCGGTCAACGCTACCTACACGCCGCATAACGAGGTGAGCGTCGACCTCACCGGCGGATGGGATGTCACGGCGCGCGATGCCTTCAGCTTCTCCCGGTTCCGCTACGACATCGACCTGTACACACAGAACAACATCGAGGGATCGAGGAGCGTCTCGGCCTCCAACACGCGCATGCTCACGCTCGACGGCAAGGCCTCCTGGAATCGCAACGTGACGTCCGATCTCTCGTCGGCCTTCGTCGCTGGATTGCAGGTGTTCAATGAGCGAGCCACGGCCTCCTCGGGATCCTCGACCAGTCTTCCGGGACCGGGGATCGAAGTCGTGGGCGCGGGGGGACTGAACATCGTGGTCGGTGAGTCGTTCCAGACCCAGATCAACGGTGGGTACTTCGCGCAGGAGCAACTGGGCTATAAGAACGTGGCCTTCCTCACGTTAGGCGGCCGGTACGACTTCGCGTCGGCGTTCGGTTCCAATGCACCAGGGGTGTTCTATCCCAAGGCCAGCCTCTCGGTCGTGCCCTCCGATCTCGCCTCGTGGAACAGTCCCCTGGGCCTCAACACCCTGCGGTTGCGCGCGGCCTGGGGGCAGTCCGGCCGCCAGCCCGGTGCGTTCGACAAGTTCACGACCTTTGCTCCGATTCGCGGTGAGCTGGGGGCCGGACTCGTCCCCTCGCAGCTCGGCAACCAGGACCTCAAGCCGGAAATCGCCACCGAGATCGAGGGCGGCTTCGAAGCCGGACTGTTCGGTGACCGTCTGGGACTCAACGCCACCGTGTGGAAGCGGCGTGTGGACGACTTGCTCGTTGCGCGACAATTCCCGGTGTCCGGCGGGTTCCGTCGTTCGCAGCTGGACAACATCGGACAGGTGGATGCCACAGGCTACGAGCTTGGCGCCCGGGCCTATGCCATCAGCACGCCGACGCTGCAGCTGGAGCTCAACGCCAATGCCGCCTGGCTCGAGCAAACGATGACCTCGCTCGGCGGCGCCCCCAACCTCAAGACCAACGCCGGATACATTCGTCATCGCGTGTTCCTCAAGGCGGGGGCCCCGTTAGGCGCGATCTACACGCCGCGGCTCGCCACCACATGCCCCGGGGGTGGGACCACGCCGGCCAACAACTCGCTCGGCAAACCGATCGTGTGCTACGGACCGGACCAGTTTCCGATCAGTCTCAACGGCAACGGTCGCGCCGCAACGCGCGCGGAGCTCCTCGCCTATCTGGCGCAGTCCCGCGATCTCAAGACCACGGCCGTACAGAACGCGCTGCGCCCGCTCCTCGCCGACTTTGATGGCAGTGGCAACGTCAGTGAGCAGCTGGTCGGAGACATCTTCCCTGACTGGACCGGAAACATTGGCGGAACTCTCACCTTCCGTCGCAACTGGCGCCTGACGACGAACTTCGAGTGGCGCACCGGCTTCATGGTGCACAACCTCACCGACGCGTTCCGCGGCTCGCAGCACGCGACCATTGGTTCCAATCTCAAGGACTACGTGGAGATCGAGGCCGTGCTGGCGAACCCGGCGAGCACGCCGGAGCAGCGCGTGGACGCCGCCGACAAGTACATCCGCAACTACCGGCGGCTGCTCGAGCCGGGTCTGAGCGAAATGGAGCCCGGTGACTTCTTGCGCATGCGCGAGTTGGCCCTCACCTGGACCGCGCCCAACAGCATCGCCAACCGCCTCCGTGCGCGGAATCTCTCGCTCACCCTATCGGGACGAAACCTGGCGCTGTGGACGAAGTACTCAGGCGTCGATCCCGAGATCGCCTACAGTGGGCGGGAACCGGGGGGCGGACTGCAGGCGAACTTCAATGAGGCGAGCGACTCGTTCGGCATGCCCGTGCCGCGACGATTCTCGCTGCTCGTCAACCTCGGCTTCTGACGGAGACGACCATGCGAATCCTGCCAGTCGCCCTCGTGGCCTGCGCCGGCGTGCTCTCCGCCTGCGGCATGTTCGACACCGACATCAAGAATCCGAATGCGGTGGAAGAGGCGGCCCTCGACGACGCGGCCAGCGCCACCATCCTGGCCATCGGACTGAACAGCGCGGTCACTCGCGCCTTTACCTCGTCGTTCGGCCCGTATGCCGTCACGAGCGACGAGCTCACCTGGGTCGGCTCCCGAGAGAACTGGGGTCTGCTCGATGCCGGCGACGTTTCCGATCCGGTGAACGAGTATACCAACGCTGCGTACCCGCTCATGAGCGAGGCGCGGTGGTTATCCAACTACACCATCAATAAGCTCGACGCCTTCGACAAGGCGGGGAAGCTGCGCAACCGCGGAGACCTGGCCCGGACCTACATCTGGGCAGCCATCACGTACATGACGATCGCCGACATGTACGATGACTTCGTCCTCGCCTCCGACCGCACGACCTCGGCGCCGCCGGTGGGTGAGGCAAACATGGCCGTGTTCTACGACTCGGCCAGCACGTATCTCGACCGCGCGCTGACCATTGCCACGGCGCTCAATGCCACGGACCTCAGGACGCAGGCCCTGGGCCTTCGTGCACGGGTGAAGTTCGCGCGTGCCGTGTGGCGGCTCCTCAAGCCCGCGCGCACCGTACCGGCCAATCCCTACATCAATGATGCTGCCGCCAACACCGACGCTACGGCGGCCCTCGCGCTCATGGCGAGCAACTTCCGCTATCGCTTGACGCCGAGCACTGGGAACGTGGGGACGAACAACTTTGGATCGGAGATGAACGGACGACAGGAACTGCGCGCGGGCGGTGAATACATCAATCCGGACGCCACGCGCAACAACCTGACGCCAGTGGCGGGCCTGGCGGGCATCAAGTTGCGCGATCCGATCACCAACCAGCCGGATCCGGTCATCGCCGCGACCATCGACGAGTGCTGCCGCGTCGCCTCCGGACAGCAGATCCCTATGACCATGGTGTCAGCCAAAGAGATGCAGCTGATTCTGGCCGAAGCCGCACTTGCCGCGGGCAACACGGCTGAAGCCCGAACGCGGATCAACACCGTGCGGAGTGCCGACAACCTGCCGGCGTGGGACGGAGTGACGCCGCGTGCGCGCGACATGCTGGTACACGAACGACGCGTGAATCTGTTTCTCCAGGGACGCCGGCTGCACGACCTCTATCGTTTCGGCCTCAAGGCGGACCGATGGTTGCCAGCGTCGGTCTCGTTTCGCAAGGCCTGTTTCTTCCCGATTGCGTTCATCGAGCGGCAGTCGAACCTGGACGCGCCGCAGCCCGCGATCGCGCGAAGCACGTACTGCCAGTAGGACGGGCCGGGTGAATCACCAGCGGGCAGGCGCCGTCGGCGCCTGCTCGCTCTAACCGGCTGCCGTTGATTAGCCAGAACGCAGCACCGGCACCGGCTCGCCAAGCGCCGCCAGAACCTCGTCGTCGCTCACGTCGTGAAAATCGTGGTACCAGCGGCCCACCCCATAGAAGGGATCTGGCATCGTCAGGCAGACGCATGCATCGGCGCGCTCCGCCAGTGCCGCACACGCGCTCGGAGAGCCCACCGGCCCCGCGGCGACGATGTTTCTCGATCCGAGCTCCCGCAGGGCATCCACGGCAGCAGCCATGGTCGAGCCAGTCGCCAGGCCATCATCGACCACAATGACTGTCTTACCATGCACGTCGAGGGGAGGCCGGGTCCGCCGGTACAGAGTCTCGCGACGGCTCAGCTCGACTTCTTCGGCCTCGATCACGCTTCGCAGGTCGGACACCGACAGGCCCAATTCAGCCAGCAGGAGTACATCGAACACGCGCACCCCACCGCTCGCTATGGCGCCGACCGCCAACTCGCGGTGCCAGGGGACGCCGATCTTCCGCACGGTGAATACATCGAGCGGCGCTCCGAGCGCGCGGGCCACCTCCGCGGCGACGAGCACGCCTCCGCGTGGAAGGCCGAGTACCAGCACGTCGTCACGGTGCGCGAATTCGCCCAGCGATTCGGCGAGCATTCGCCCGGCGACGCGTCGATCCGGGAGCCTCAGCACGGGCGGCCACCTCCCTGTGCGCGTGTGGATACCACGGACTACCGTTGCGCCAAGCCGGTGTTCCCTCTGGTGACGGCGGACGCGGCTGAGCTGCTCCCCCGAGAGCGGGTGTCCGTGAGAATCGCATACCGTCGCGATGTCGCGCGCTCAGCACCTTCGCAGAG
>JBQTIW010000011.1:0-6369 GCA_052387735.1 Gemmatimonadaceae bacterium | reverse complement strand
GGCGGACGAGCAATTCCAGCGGGCCATGCGCTCGTTCAAGAAGGTGAAGAACGAACCACGGCGGCTGGCCACGCTTTACAACCTGTCGCACCTCGCGCACGAGCAGGGCGATGCGGCCAAGGCGCATGATCTGTCGCAGGCGGCGGCCGATCTCGCCATTGAAGTCGGCATGCAGCACGTGCACGCGGCCGCGCTCGCCCGCGTGGGCCTGGCCGCACTGGCACTGGGTACGCAGCACGAAATCGAGCAGGTGGCGCGCCAACTCACCGCGTACCGCGATGCCACGCCGACCTGGTTCACGGGTCGCGAGTCGGTCGAAGCCTTCATGTCACGCCACGCCCTTCATATAGGTGACGTGGCCGGTGCCGCCGCGCTGTTCCATCGGGCGGCCGAGGCGCTTCGCGCCGACCCGTACGACAGCGCCTGGCTGGTTGCAGAGTGCGCCCCGCTCTTCCGGGCGAGTCCCGATCCGACGCTCCAGGTCTGCCTCGAACGGGCGCGGTCAGAGGCGGAGCGCCTCGGCTTTGTTCCCCTGGCCAAGCGCCTGGGGACGATCGCCCGCGGCACGAAGGGCACGCAGCCCAATCTGCTGGCGATCACCTGACCGACCTCGCGCCCTCCACTCGGGCGCGCCCGGGACACCACAAAACGCCAGAGGTCTTGCAGGATGCCGCGGCGTTCGCGGCCCCTCCGTGCGCGGCGCGCGTCGGAGGCGATCCGCCGACCTTGTCTGCGTGCGCGTCTCCGCGGACAAAACGACTGGTGCCGGAAAGATTGAACCGTCCGCGCCGCGCCGGACCCGGATGAAGCTGCCGCGGCGTGGTAAGCGGCGACCAATGACGTCACAGAATTGTGATGCGGAACACACCATGCCTTAGAAGGCCGTGCGTGATCCAGCGCACGAGCAGCGACTCACCGGAAGCCTTCACTCCTGACCTCCATGAGATTGCATCGACTCCACCGCAACCTGGCGCTCGTCGGCACGCTGACATTCGTGGCAGCATGCTCGGTGAGTGATCCGGTGGCTCCCACGACGGTCATGAACCGGGCGCTTCTGTCCAACGGTGAAATTGCCGGAGGCATGCTCGCACCGTCCGTCGCCGTGGCCGACACGCAGTACAAGACGTTCACCATCGATGACGACGCGTCGGCCTGGTACCTGTTCGGTCCACACAAGCTCTACATGCCATCGATGGCGATCTGCGATCCGGCAACCAGCGGCTACGGCCCAAGCTATTGGCTGCAGCCGTGCACGGCGAAGACGGTCAATAGCACGATCACCGCGAAGTGGTGGACCGACAGCCGCGGCTACGTTCGGGCCGAGTTCCGCCCGGATCTCCGGTTCGCGCCCGGCAAGAATGTGTGGCTGTACCTGAAGGACCAGTACGGTGCAGAGCAGGGATCGTCGGCGATCCTGTACTGCATCGACGGAACGGACACCTGCACCAACGAGTCGGTGACGGACTACCGGCTCCAGACGAAGCGCGATCCATCGACGGGTTGGGTGTGGCGCATGATCCGGCACTTCAGTGGCTACAACGTGTGGGCCTGACGAATCCAGCTACCTCCATCATAGAGACAAGGACAGCGAACATGGTTGACACAATCAGAAAGGGAATCCGCCGCGCGGTGGTGTTGAGCGGCATGCTCGTAGTGGCGGCGTGCGGCGGTGACGCCTTCGCGCCGGCCCCCCAGATTGCCGCGCCGGCCGCGGCAGATGCAGGCCTCGTCGGTGACCTGCTCGGGGGCGTGGGGAACACGGTGGGCAAGCTGCTCCAGGTCAAGGTGCTGGAGCGCAAGCAGGAAGTGAAAAGCGCGATCGTGGTGAAGAAGACCATCGGACGCGCGGGCGGCATCATCGAGATCCCGCAGACGGGCATGCGCTTTGTCATCCCGCCGGGCGCGCTCGACAAGGACGTCGCGATCTCCGTGACGGCGATCAAGGGGAAGCAGGTTGCGTACGAGTTCGCGCCGCACGGGCTCACGTTCAAGGTGCCCACGGTCTTCCAGCAGAACCTGAGCTACACGAACGCGCTCCTCGGGCTCGACCTCGGGCTGCAAGGTGGCTACTTCAAGGACGTGAGCCAGCTCGATCCGAGGAAGGGCACCGCGCTGGTGGACGAGATCATCCGCGCGCTGTCAATCGGCGGATGGGTCAGTTTCCCGGTCGATCACTTCTCGGGGTATCTGGTGAGTTGCGCGTAGCAAGGGCAAACGGGCAAACGGGCAAACGTCTACGCGTTTGCCCGTTTACCCGTTTGCACCCCTTGCCAGCTGCCGCAGCACGTAGTGTAGAATGCCGCCGTGGCGGTAGTAGTTCAGCTCTTCCGGGGTGTCGATGCGAGAGAGCGTCGTGAACGACGTCACGCTTCCGTCGGCGGCCTGGGCGATGACCGTGAGTCGGGCGCGGGGAGACAGGGTCTCGCTGAGTCCCTCGATGGTGTAGGTTTCGAAACCGGTCAGGCCTAACGATTGGCGGGTCTGGCCGGCGGCGAACTCGAGTGGCAGGACGCCCATCCCCACCAGGTTCGATCGGTGGATGCGCTCGAACGACTCGGCGATGACGGCGCGCACGCCGAGCAGCATCGTCCCCTTGGCCGCCCAGTCGCGCGACGAGCCGGTCCCGTATTCCTTGCCGGCGATCACGATCAGCGGTGTGCCGGACTCCCGGTAGACCGCGCTTGCCTCGAAAAACGAGCTGGGCGGCGCGTCGGGCGACGTGCGCGTCCACCAGCCCTCCATTCCCGGCGTGAGATCGTTCTTGAGCCGGATGTTGGCGAAGGTGCCGCGCATCATCACCTCGTGATTGCCGCGGCGCGCGCCGTAGGAATTGAAATCCCGTTTGGGCACACCTAACGAGAGCAGCCACTGCCCGGCGGGAGACTTCTCCGCGATCGAGCCGGCGGGTGAAATGTGGTCGGTCGTGATCGAATCGCCGAACATCCCGAGCACGCGCGCCATCGCGATCGGCTGCACGCCCGGTGGCGTCATCGTCATGCCGTCGAAGTACGGCGGGAGCTTTACGTACGTGGACTTCGCGTCCCAGGCATAGCGATCGCCGGTTGGAATCTCGATCGCCTGCCACTGCGCGTCGCCGGCGAACACGTCGCCGTACTCGCGCTGGAACTGCTCACGTTTCACCGCGCTCAGGACGATGTCCTCCACTTCCTGTGGCGAAGGCCAGATCTCACGCAGGAACACCGGCCCCGCCGCCCCCACGCCAATCGGCTCGCGATCGAAATCGATGTCCATCCGCCCCGCCAGCGCATAGGCCACGACCAGCGGCGGCGACGCGAGGTAGTTGAACCGCGTCTGCGGATTCACCCGTCCCTCGAAGTTGCGGTTCCCCGAAAGCACGGCCGCCACCGTGAGCTTGCCGTCGTCGATCGCCTTGCTGATGGGCTCCGGGAGGGGGCCGGAGTTGCCGATGCAGGTCGTGCAGCCGTACCCGACGATCTGGAAGCCTAACGCGTCGAGCGAGGGCTGCACGCCGGCCTTGGCGAAGTATTCCTTCACGACTTTAGATCCCGGCGCAAGCGACGTCTTCACCCACGGCTTCACGCGAAGCCCCTTCGCCACCGCTTTCCGGGCGAGCAGGCCGGCCGCGAGCATGACGCTGGGATTGGACGTGTTGGTGCACGAGGTGATCGCTGCGATCACGACGTGACCGTCCTTGAGGTCGAACTGCTCGCCCCGCCACTCGCACGGCACGCTTGGACTGTCGTGCACGGGTCCTTCGGCCTCCATCACCGCGACGGCGGGATCCGGCCTCTTCGCCACGGCCATCTGTTCGCGGTGGGCCTTGAGAGACGCCGCGTAGTTCGCCTTCACCTCGGTCAGCGGGATGCGATCTTGCGGGCGCTTGGGTCCGGCCAGTGAAGGCACGACCGCGGAGAGATCGAGCTCCAGCACATCCGTGAAGACCGGCTCGGCCATCCCGTCCTCCCGAAACAGCCCCTGCGCCCGGCAGTATGCCTCGACCAGGGCCACATGTTCTTCGCTGCGGCCACTGAGCTGCAGATACTTGAGCGTCTCCCTATCTGCCGGGAAGAATCCCATCGTGGCGCCATACTCCGGCGCCATGTTGGCGATCGTCGCCCGGTCGGCGAGGGAGAGCGTCGACAACCCGTCGCCGTAGTACTCCACGAATTTGCCCACGACCTTCTTCTTGCGGAGCATCTCGGTGCAGGTCAGCACGAGATCGGTGGCCGTCGCCCCTAGCGGAAGCTTGCCGGTAAACTTGAAGCCAACGACTTCGGGTATCAGCATCGACACGGGCTGGCCGAGCATGGCCGCCTCCGCTTCGATCCCACCAACGCCCCAGCCCAGCACGCCGAGGCCGTTGATCATGGTGGTGTGCGAATCGGTGCCCACCAACGAATCGCAGTACGCCAACGTTTCTCCCTGTTCCTGCTGCGTAAACACCACCCGCCCGAGATACTCGAGGTTCACCTGGTGACAGATGCCGGTGCCTGGGGGAACGACCCGGAAGTTTGCGAGCGCCGTCTGCCCCCATCGCAGGAACTGATAGCGCTCGCGGTTCCGCTCGTACTCCAGGCCAACGTTGAGCAGGAACGCGGCATCCGTGCCGTACTCGTCTACCTGCACCGAGTGATCGATCACCAGATCCACCGGTTGGAGCGGATTGATGCGGTTGGGGTCGCCGGCGAGCGCGGCGATGGCATCGCGCATCGCCGCGAGGTCGACCACGCACGGTACGCCGGTGAAGACCTGCAGCAGCACGCGGGCGGTCCGGAATGCGATCTCCTTGTCGACCGGCCTCTTCACGTCCCAGCGTGCCAGCGTCTCGATGTCCCCTTTCTTCACGAACGCCCCGTCTTCGCTGCGGAGCAGGTTTTCGAGCAGGATCTTGAGCGAGAATGGGAGCCGGTCGAGGTTGCCGCCCGACATCTCGCGCAGGGCATCGAGCCGGAACATCGAATACGACTTTCCGCCGACGTTCAGCGTCGAGCGGCTACCGAAGGAATTGGGATGTGCCATCGGGACGAGTGGACGAGTGGGGCCCGCTGGCCATAATGTAGCCGACAGAGCCGGGACCGTGCTCCTGCGAACGCAGGCGCCCATGTCGTTCCGGAACCCGTGCCACCTACCCTCATGTCACGCGCATTCGTCGACGACGACAAGGACGATGCGGTACCCCGTCGCTTCTATGGGCTCCCGCCCAAGGCTGATCCCGCCTTCGACGAGGCAGCCGCGCGCGTGCTGCTCGAGGCGGCGCGAGCCGGCGAGACGGCCGCAGCCGAGTCCGCAACCGGCTACTACTGGGGCGAACCCGTGCTCGCGCCCCACGTCCGGCGCATCCTGGAGGAAGCTGTGAACGCCGGGGACGAGCGCCTGGAGCATCTCGCCAGGCGCTTCCTCCGCTAGCTTGCCACCTGCTGCGGAACGCCTAACCAGCGGTTCTCCCGTCTCCCATGTCGATGCATGCCCTCCTGCGCCGACATCGCCGTTCGCCTCATGGCCATAGACTCCACCAGCGGTCAGGAGCACAAGGTCGTCGCCGAAGCCGATGCCCTGCTGCGCGAGCAAGGCTGGTCCACACAGCGCATTGACGTCACGCCCGACGGACGACAGTGCGTGTTGGCGATGTCGGAGGGCGACTGCGACGTCACGTTGTCGACGCACCTCGATACCGTGCCGCCGTACATCCCGCCCACGCTCCGGGGCGACGTGCTGCGAGGCCGCGGGTCCTGCGACGCCAAGGGAATTGCCGCCGCGATGATCGTGGCGGGTGAGCGACTCCGGGACCGCGGGGTGGCGACGGCGTTGCTGTTTGTCGTTGGCGAGGAGACCTGCCACGACGGCGCGCATGCCGCCAATCAGTGGATCCTGGACCACCTGCCCCGTCGTCCGCGCGTGCTGATCAATGGCGAGCCTACCGACAGCACGTTAGGTGTGGGAACCAAGGGCGCGCAGCGCCTCATCGTCCGCACTCGCGGAAAGGCCGCGCACTCGGCCTATCCGGCCATGGGACACTCGGCGACGCGCGATCTCGTCAGGTTGCTGGCCGAGCTGGATGCCATGACGTGGCCGCGGGATGACCTGCTCGGGGAAACCACGGTCAACATCGGTTCGCTGGCCGGCGGGGTCGCGGACAATGTTCTCGCGCCAAGTGCGGAGGCGCGGCTCATGTTCCGTTTGGTAACTCCCGCTTCCCTGATCCACGAGCAGGTCGAGGTGTGGGCGCGAGGGAGGGCGGAGCTGGAGTGGGGGGTGATGGTGCCACCCGTGCGGCTAGGCGTGGTGGACGGATTCCCAACCTCGGTCGCCGCCTTTGCCACGGACATTCCAGCGCTCACGAACTGGGGCACGCCGTACCTGTTCGGGCCGGGGTCGGTCCACGTGGCG
>JBQTIW010000010.1:0-10271 GCA_052387735.1 Gemmatimonadaceae bacterium | reverse complement strand
AGCATGTTCCCCTCCTGTCTGATCTGAGATCAGGAGAGGGGACCGAGATTATGCCGCCTTCACAAGGGCAGTCTACCCGGACACTCCAACTAGGACGCGGCATAATCCGGCAGTCGGCATTATGCCGGAAACTGTGACAGGTCACGCGCTTCGAACTCCCCGCGGCGCGCGCGGCGAAACGCACGGCTCGCTGGACCACCGTCTCGTGCACATGATGCCGTCGCCGCACGCCAGCCTGGCGATCGACGTACGTCCGCGTCGCCGGAAAGAGCCAATACCATCCCAGCGAACGCGCGGCGGACGGGTTCTTCCGCGCCAACGCGTCGGGCAGCACGACCCCAAAGGCGGGTTCGCGCAGATCACTGCGGTGCGTCCGCTCGACCGCGTCGATGTGATCGCGCAATGGTTGCACCAAACGTTCCGGCAGCACGGTGATGCGATCCTTCGCCCCCGTGCCCGATCGCACGGTGATCGATCGCGTCGCAATGTCAACGTCCTGCACCCGCAGCGACACGGCTTCCATGAGTCGCAAGCCGCTCCCGTACATCAGAATAGCCAGCAGGCGAGACGTCGCGCTCAATCCCACAATGACCTGTTCCACCTCACCCCTGGTCAGGACGACGGGCAGCCGCTTGGGACGCTTTGCCCGAGTAAGCCCTTCGAGCCACGGCAAGGGCATCCGGAGCACGTCGAGATACAGGAACCTCAGTGCCGACAGCGCCTGATTCTGGGTGGACGCGCTCACCCCGCGCTCGATCGCGAGGTCGGAGAGAAACGTCCGCACGTCCGCGGGTTCAAGGCCACTCGGATGTCGCATGCCGTGAAACCGGACGAACCGACGCGTCCACGCAACATACGCCTCCTCAGTTCGCGGGCTGTAACGTCGTAACCGCAACGACCGTCGCAGCTGCCCGATCAGCGTGAGCGGACGATCGTCGAGCCGAATAGCGGGATGCTGCGGCGGCATCTCACGATTGTAACCCTGGCGCGCCTATCGCCCGCACCCATTCCGTTGCAAACGTCATCATTCCAACGCCGACGTCCGCCGCGAAGGCGTCGCCCCGAACGATCCATCGGCGGCTTGTTGGCGCCGACTGACGACGATCACCGGATGCAACACGGCGCGACGCAACCGCACGATCGCGCACTGGACTCCGCGTCGTCCGGGCGCGACCTTGAATTCGTCGCGGCAACCGCACGTTAGGACACCTCGAGGCACCCGCTCATGACGCTCTCTCGACGCCGTTTCGCCGAACTCCTGACGCTCTCCACGTCGGCCGCCCTCCTGCCACGGAGCGCAAGCGCGCTCGACCTGGACGGATACAAGGCCGACGCCCTGCCACGCACGCCGCTGCTACCGGACGAGCGGTTCTGGAGGGAGGTGCGGGCACGATACCTCGTCCCACGCGATGTCGCGTTCCTGAACGCGGCAAACCTCTGTCCCATGCCGCTGCCGGTGCTGGAAGCGATCGACCGGCAGAACCGCCGCTACGAACCCGATCCCTCACCCGAAATTCGCTCACAGCTGATGCGCGAAGGCAGGGAGGAATCGCGCAAGCTGCTGGCGACGATGCTCGGCGTCACGCCGGTAGAGATCGTGATCACGCGCAACACGAGCGAGGGGAACAATTGGGTATCCAGCGGGCTTCAGCTGGGTCCCGACGATGAGGTCATCCTCTTCTCCGACAACCATCCCACGAACCTCATGGCCTGGCGGGAGAAGTCGAAGCGCTTCGGGTTCACGGTGAGCGTCGTGCAGCACGTGACGCCGCATCCCGGCGGCGATTACTACATCGAGGCGTTCCGCAAGGCGATCACGACTCGCACGCGGTTGATCGGCTTCACACACCTCACCAGCAACTCGGGCGACCTCTTTCCGGCGGCCGAGATCTGCGCCATGGCGCGTCAGAATGGCGTGCTCACGCTGCTGGATGGTGCGCAGACCTTTGGTGGCCTGAACGTTGACCTGTCGAAGATCAAGCCCGATTTCTTCACAGGCTCGGCGCACAAGTGGCCGTGCGGCCCCAAGGAGTGTGGGGTGCTGTACGTGCGCACGGACGTGCACGATCGGATCTGGCCGAGCATGATCGGCCTGTACGCGGGGGCGGTGGGCATTTCGCGCAAGCTGGAAGGGATGGGGCAGCGCGACGACGCGCGCCTCGTGGCGTTGGCGGAATCGCTTCGGTTCCGCGAGGCCATCGGCCGCCAGGTGATCGAGGACCGTGTGCGGCACCTGGCACAGGCGCTCATCGCTGGCTTCCGCAACATGAATGGCGTCAAGCTGTGGACGGACGCGGCCCCCGATCGCTCGGCGTCCATCGTCGTGATACAGCCCGCGAGCCTGGATCCGCGCAAGCTTGGCACGGCCCTGACGGAGAAGGAGAAGATTGTGTGCACCGTGCGCGCGGGGCAGGATCGTCCGGGTCTTCGGTTTGCGCCGCACCTGTATAACACGATGGAGGACATCGAGCGCACGGTTGGAGCCATCGGGAAATACGTTGCCGCGGGGGTGTAGCCCTGGGCCGAGCGGGAACTCGAACGCCAGGCCCCTACGGCAGGGCGAAAGCCACGTACGTTCCCCCACTCGGCGCCCCGTTCTTTCCACCGCCGCAGGCAATCACGATGTACTGCTTCCCGTTCACCATGTACGTGGACGGCGTCGTGTTCCCCGCTGCGGGTAGCTGACCCTCCCACAGCAGCTTTCCATTCGACTTGTCGAATGCACGGATCTTGTTGTCGTACGTCGTCGCCGCGATGATGAGCAATCCGTTCTCCGTCACGATCGAGCCGCCGTAGTTGTCGCTGCCGGTGTTCTCGAGCCCCTGCGCGACGAGCTTGGGGTACTCGCCGAACGGGATCGACCACTTCGTCTCTCCGGTGTTCAGGTCAATGGCGTTGAGCGTCCCCCACGGCGGCTTGATGCCCGGGTACCCCTCGTGGTCGAGGAAGATGTCGAACACCGTATTGCGGTACTTGAGAAACGTGGGGACACTCTTCGGCGTGCGCGTCGGCTCCTTGCCGCTGATGAGGTACTCCGTCAGTTCGGCGATCGAGGTGTCGCCGAGCGCGGTGGCGAAGGCGGGCATCCGCCCTGTGCCGCCACGGATGGCGTTGGTGATCTGTTCTCGTGAGAGCCGCTTTGCGACCCCTCGCAGCGTCGGCGCCATCGGTGTGGAGGTGGAACCGTGGCACTCGGCGCAGTACGCGCCGAACAGTGACTTCTCCTCGCGCGGCACGATCTTGAGGATCCACCCCATCTCGTTCGAGTTCACGTAGAGGAGGCCCGTCTTCGGGTCGAACGCGGGGCCCCCGTATTCCCCACCGCCGTCCACGCCGGGGAAGATGATGATCCCGGCGGTGTTCGGCGGCGTCCATGGGTGTGGCGTGGGATTCGCGCGGAATATCTTGAGCGCCGCGGCGCGCGCCTCGGGGGTGCGGTCGGTGAGCAGATCCTCGGTGAGCTGCTGTCGCGCGAATGGCTTTGGCACCGTGGGGAATCGCTGCGAGTCGGCCGTGACCTCTCCGTCGAGGATGGCCGGCGGCATTCGCTGCCACTCGCTCGGGAAGAGCTCGGTCCCCGTCGCGCGGTCGAGCAGCCACACGTGTCCGGTCTTGGTGATCTGCGCGACCGCGTCCACCGTCTTGCCGTCGCGGGTGACGGTGACGAGGGTGGGGGCAGCGGGGAAGTCGCGGTCCCAGAGATCGTGCCGGAGTCCCTGGAAGTGCCAGACACGCTTTCCCGTGTTAGCATCGAGCGCGACGATGGAGTTGGCGAAGAGGTTGTCCCCAAGACGATTCGCGCCGTAGAAGTCGAACGACGCCGACCCGGTGGCGAAGAACACCATCCCGCGCTGCTGGTCGACCGTCACTCCTGACCACGCATTCGCGCCCCCCGCGACCTTCCAGGCTTCGGGTGGCCAGGTGTCGTAGCCGAACTCGCCGGGGTGCGGGATGGTGTGAAAGCTCCAGCGGATGGCGCCGGTCTTCACGTCGAAGGCGCGAATGTCCCCTGGCGCTGACGGCAGCGCCTCCGGCACCGACGTGCCGACGATGAGCATGTCCTTGTAGACGGCACCCGGCGTACTGGCGCTCACCGAGAGACCACCCACCGGGCGATCCAGACCAGCGCGAAGGTCCACCCACCCGCTGTCGTTCCCCCAGCCCTCGGCCTTGCGTCCCGTCTTCGCGTCGAGCGAAAAGAGGCGATAGCGATAGTTGAAATAGAAGCGGCCGTCGTGCACCACAACACCGCGATAGCGGATGCGCGGCCCCGTGAACTTTCCTCCCGTAGGGTCGAAGCGCCACAGCTCCCTGCCCGTCGCGGCGTCGAGCGCGAAGGCGCGCTGTTTTGGCGACATGGCGTAGAGCACTCCGTCGATGATCACGGGGTTCGACTGCATCTCGGAACCTTCGAACGCGTCCTTGGTGTCGTAGGTCCAGGCCACCTGGAGCGTCGCCACGTTCACGGGGGAGATCTGCGAAAGGGTGGTGTAGTGGGTCTTGTCGTGACTGCCCTGATAGACGGGCCAGTCCACGTTGCCCTTGCTGCACGACGCGGCAGTGGCGATGAGAACGCAGAATGCGGCAGATGGCCGGAGGCGCATGGCAGGGGAGGGAGATCGCCTGTCGAGGGTGGTGTGCAGTTGCTCGTTCGTGTGCAGGCGGCGTGATGCCTAACCTGCAGGCGGGTTTGCCTGACGGCCAGTGAACTACCCCAAGTTGATCGCGTGGGCGGCGCCTTCTCACGAGTCGACGCCACCAACATCCCTTCATCCCTGTCACGCTCCCGTCCGCGTCTGCCCGGGCTAGCTTGCGTCGCCCCACTCGCTCCGGACGCAACCCGATCACCCCGATCATGACCCGAGCCACTGCCGAACGACGCGTGCTCGTCGTTCTTCGTCTGCTGCTCATCCCCGCGCTGCTCGCTGTGGTCAGCCCGACCATCGCGCACGGCGCTCCCGCGTGCCCGCCGCCCCAACGATCGCGTGCAGATCTCGATGCGCTCAAACGCGGCGGTTTTGCCGTTGCCGCGGCCGAGGAGCGCAATCGGCTCGCCGTGCTCCTGCTCTCCTGCTTCGACGATCCCGATCCCGCCGTTCGCGACGGTATCGTCTTCGAAGCGCTCTCGAAATGGCTCCGCGCCAGGGAGCTCGAGCCGGCTACCATCCACACTCTCGCCGCGACGCTGCTTCCCGCGCTGCGCAGCGCCGACGATGCCCGCGGATTCCGTAAACCCTTTGCCGCGCTCATTCTCTCCGAGGTTGCGCGTGCGGACCGCATCACCCCCATGTTCTCCGACTCGCTGCGCAACGCCTTCGTTGCCGGCGCCGCGGCGTACATGAGACAAATCACGGATTACCGCGGCTTCGATCCGAAGGAAGGCTGGCGACACGGCGTCGCACACACCGCGGATCTCGTCCTTCAACTCGGCCTCAACGCGCAGATCGAGGCGGAGGGACTGCAGGTGCTGCTCGATGCGGTCGCGACGCAGATCGCGCCGAAGGGAGCTGCCTTCTACACGTTCGGCGAGCCGGAGCGCCTCGCGCGTGCGGTCTTCTTCATCCACCGTCGCGGCGTGGTGCCTGACGCGTGGTGGGACAGCTGGTTCACCAGCGCGGGTAGCCCGACTCCGCTCGTCGCGTGGTCGGACGCCTTCAGCTCCCTCGAAGGACTGGCGCGGCGGCACAATGTCGCGGCGTTCATGCACGCCGTCGCCTTCGCCGGTCGGGCGAACACCGACGAAGCGGCCGCGAAGATCGTATCACTGGCACATCGCGAAACGGTGCGCGTGACGGGAGGCTAGAGGGCTGGTTGCCCGGCCGCGGCTACTCGGCGGCGCGGAACCTGCAGTGACGTCGAACCTGCGGTAACGCCGACCGCCGCCCCCCGCTCTGCCTCCTCCTATGGATACGATCGAACAGACCGTAAAGTCGTTCATTCTCGACTCGTTCCTCCCCGGCGCCGACCCGGCGCAGCTGACCGAGGATACACCGCTGATCACGGGCGGCATCCTCGATTCACTGGCCACGGTGCAGCTGTCGATCTTCCTCGAGCAGCACTTCCACGTGGAGATCGCGGCGCACGAAACCGGAACCGAGAACCTCAACACACTCGCGGCGATCGGTCATCTCGTCCGATCCAAGCACGCCGCCGCCTGAAGCGACCCGGCGGCACGTGACGAACCTCGACATCTCCATCCAGTTCTTCCTGCAGCTCGCGGTCATCCTCGCGGTCTGCTACGTCGTCAGCACAGCGGCCCGGTACGCAGGTCAGCCCAAAGTAACGTCGGAGATGATCGCCGGTGTGCTCATTGGGCCGTCGCTCTTTGGGCTGTTCTTCCCGGCAGCGCATGCAGCGCTTTTTCCAAAGGCCACGATGCCGGTGGTGTACTCGGTCGCGCAGGTCGGCCTGGTGCTCTACATGTTCCTCGTGGGCTGCGAGTTCGACCTGGGGCTCATCCGCACGCGCGCACGCAGCGCGCTCTCGGTGTCATTCGCGGGAATCGCAGTACCGTTCGCGCTGGGGGGTGTGGCCGCCCTCTTTCTCGCCGGTGACACACGCTTCTTCTCGGCCGACACCACGACCACCGAGGCCATGCTCTACCTCGGGGCGTCGATGTCGATCACGGCGTTCCCCATGCTCGCGCGGATCATCCACGAACGCGGGCTGGCCGGCACGTCGCTCGGCACCCTGGCGCTCGCCGCCGGATCCACCGACGATGCTGCGGCGTGGTGCGTTCTCGCGCTGGTCCTGGCCTCGTTCGGCGGCGACCCCACGGTCGCCGTGTTCGCGATCGGTGGTGGACTCGCCTATGCGCTCGTGGTACTCCGTGCGCTCCGGCCGATGCTCACCCCGCTCACCAGGATCGTGGAACGCAACCACGGGCTCACGGCGCCGGTGGTGTCGTTCGTCCTCGTGCTGCTGATGGTGGCTGCGTGGTGGACGGACTACATCCGCATCTACGCCGTGTTCGGCGCGTTCATCATGGGGCTGGCCATGCCGCGCGGGATCGTCACGCACGAGCTGCAGCGCATGTTCGAGCCGTTGGTCGTGAACTTCATGCTCCCCCTCTTCTTCGTGTACTCCGGTCTCAACACCCAGATCGGTTTAGCTGTGGGCTCGGCGACCATGTGGGGGGTGACGCTGCTGCTGCTCGCGATCGCCTGCCTCGGGAAGTTCGGCGGTTGCTACGTAGCCGCGCGACTCAACCGCGAGCCACACCGCGAGGCCATGGGCATCGCCACGCTGATGAACGCGCGCGGCCTCATGGAGCTCATCATCCTCAACATCGGTCTGGAGCGCGGCATCATCACGCCGACGCTGTTCACCATGATGGTCATCATGGCGATCGTGACGACCCTGATGGCCTCGCCACTCTTCGACCTCGTGTACGGTCGCACGGCGAGCCGCATTGCACCGGCGGGCGTCAACCGCGCCGTCCCGGCCCGTCCCTGACTACATCCGCATGAAAAAGACCGTCGCGATCATCGGTGGAGGACCGGGTGGGTGCGCGCAGGCCATGTTCCTGCTTCGCGAAGGAATCACGCCCCTCATCATCGAGAAGGAGTCCTTCCCGCGATACCACATCGGCGAGTCGATGACCGGCGAGGCCGGCAATCTGCTGCGGGGGCTTGGACTGCAGGACCTGATGATGGAAGGGCGACACCCGCGCAAGCAGGGGGTCAAGGTCGTGGGGAAGGGCGGTCGAAGCACGTGGTGGGTGCCGGTGATGCAGCGCACTCCCGACGACACGCTCGCCGACGCCGAAACGTGGCAAGTGAGACGCTCGGACTTCGATCAAGCGATGCTCCGCGAAGCGATCGCGCGCGGCGCCGAGTATCTGCCGGGCAAGGCGATCAAGGCGTTGCGGAGCGACGACGGGGCCGTGCGAGGCGTGCGCGTGGCGGTGGCCGACGGTGGCACGCTGGATGTGGAGACCGAGGTCGTCGTGGACGCGACGGGCCAGTACACCTGGCTCGCCCACCAGGGAGTCACAGGCACGAAGGCCCCCGGACGATACGACAAGCAGATCGCGATCTTCTCGCAGGTGCGGAACACCGTCCGCGGGGAAGGGTGGCCCGGCGACGGCAGCCCGGCGCACCCGGACAATACGCTCATCTTCTACGCCGAGCAGTACCACTGGGCGTGGTTCATTCCGCTGGACGAGGACGTGGTCTCGGTGGGCGTTGTCGTTCCGTCGTCGTACTTCACGGCGCGCGGCGAGACGCGCGAAGCGTTCCTGCGACGCGAGCTCGCGGAGCTCAACCCTGAGCTCGCGCGACGCCTCAACGACTTCACCCTGATCGAGGAAGCGCGCGCCATCCCGAACTACTCGTATCAGGTGGAGCAGTTCACCGGCCAAGGGTGGCTGTGCCTCGGCGACACGCATCGTTTCATCGATCCCATCTTCTCATTCGGGCTCTACGTCTCCATGAAGGAGGCGCAGTTCGCGGCCCCCGCGATCCGCAGATACCTGGAGGGGGAGAACCGCGATGCGGCGAATCCCTTCGAGGGGCATATGCGCGACATGGAGCGCGCGATCGATCATCTGCAGGATCTGATCGACGGCTTCTGGGGAGAGCCCACCGGTTTCGCCTACCTGGTGAACCACCCGCGGACGAGACCGACGCTGATCGACCTGTTCGCAGGCCGAATTTACGGCGAACACCTGTCAACGGCTCCAGCCGTGCGCGAGCTGCAGGGTCTTGCACGCAAGGCGCGTGAGAGTGGGGCGCTGTTCGGGGAGGATCGCCGGGGATCAGGTTATGCCACGGGCCTAACAACTCGGGCGTGACGGCGCGCCTGGCGGAGCGGGACTCGGGGCGGCCGGTGGCCGCCCCGCGAGGCGAGCCGTTGCTGCTGACGCCACCGCACCTATCGCACAGCACCGTGACTGGTCAAGTCGTCACTCCGACGTGGGCCCGGAAGCGCAGGCAGGCCGGAGTAGCCACCGCGAGCCGCTGACCGGTCGGAGTCAACCGGCCGCTCTCCTGGTCCCGTCCGAAGACGACAACAGAGCCGGAGCGCTGATTGGCCACGAGCAGCCACCGCCCTGTCGGGTCCAGGCTGAAGTTGCGCGGCCAGTCGCCTTCCGTTGGGACCACCTGGTCCATCGCAAGCGCGCCGGTCGAGTCTGCGACAGAGAAGACGGCGATGCTGTTGTGGCCGCGGTTCGAGACGTAAAGCGTGTGGCCGGACGGCGAGCAGTGGATGTCGGCCGGGTAGCTCGTTCCGGTCCACCCGGCCGGGAGGGTCGAGCGCGTCTGGAGCGTGGACAGCGTGCCGCTCTCGCCGTTTAGCCGAAGCGTCGTCACCGTAGAGTCCAGTTCGTTCGCCACGAATACCAGCGGGAGGCGCGGATGGAAGGCGAGGTGACGGGGCCCAGCCCCTGGGCTGAGGATGGCGTCGCCGCTCTCGATGTGTTGTAGCGATCCGCCGTTCAGGTCGAGTCGATAGAGGAGAACGCGGTCGATCCCGAGGTCCGCCGCGAGCGCGAAGCGGTTGGATGGGTCAGCCACGATGCAGTGGGCGTGCGCTCCTTCCTGCCGCGCCGCGTTCGGCCCGCGGCCGCGATGCTGCGCGACGTGCGTCGCTGCCGAGAGCCCGCCCGCTGCCTGGATCGGGAGAAGCGCGACATTGCCTCCAACATAGTTGGCGACGAGCACGGCCCGACCGCTGCGATCCACGCTCACGTAGCAGGGAGCGCCCCCTTCCGACTGCTGCTCGTTGAGTCGCGTCAGTTCGCCGGTGTCGCTGGAGATGGCGAAGGCGCCCACCGTACCGGTTGCCCTCCCGTTGCGCTCAGTGACCTCGTTCACTGCGTAGAGCACACGGCCGTTCGGGTGGATGGCGAGGAAGGAGGGATTCGCTCCCGCATGGAACGCGCCCACGAGACGCAATTCCCCGGATCGCGTATCCAGGCGAACCAGATGGATCCCCTCGGCGCGATCGCCCTGGGTATACGTGCCCACGTAGAGGAGCTCACTGTCGGACCGCGACTTGCCGCTCACCGCGAGATCCGTTGCACGACTCGCGATTCCGACGAGCCCCAGCGCGGACGCGGCGAGGAAGTCGCGCCGCGACGGCTCGAGGTGATCTGTCATTTCTCACTGTGCATGGAGATCCTTCCCCACCTGGCGCCAACGGCGTCCATGACGAACGAGCGAGATGTGCCGCCTTCACGTGGTCGATGTCGCCTGCACGCTACCGTGTGCCCATGGTTGTGTCCATGCTTGACGCCGTGGAGCAGGAGCGTGAGCATCACCACCGCC
>JBQTIW010000009.1:0-13817 GCA_052387735.1 Gemmatimonadaceae bacterium | reverse complement strand
CCGGCGTGACGGCTTCACCGGTCACCTGCTCCGGAGCCATGTAGTTCGGCGTGCCCATCATGATGCCCGTCTTCGTCAGCTTCGCGCTGTCGAGATGGGCGATGCCGAAGTCCATGATCCTGGCGCGGCCATCGTCACCGACGCGGATGTTGGCCGGTTTGATGTCGCGGTGCACCACGCCGTGCTTGTGCGCATACGAGAGCCCCAACAGCACGTCCACGATGATCCGCAGTCGTTCGTGCAGAGGGAGGGGATGTCGCTCGGCGATGATGGTCTCGAGGTCGATTCCCGCCACGAACTCCATGGCGATGTAGAGGTGTCCCTCGAACTCGCCGAAGTCGTACACCGTCACCACGTTCGGGTGCTGCAGCGAGCCCGCCGCCCGGGCCTCGCGCATGAACCGGTCGCGCAGCTCGCCGTCGCGCGCGATCGCATCATTCATGACCTTCACCGCCACGATGCGGTTCAGGAGCGGGTCATGGGCGCGATACACGTTGCCCATTGCTCCTTCACCGATCAGGCTCAGGATCTCATACTTCGCGATGCGACCGGAGGGCTCGAGAGCGGCCATAGTCTGGCGTGGGGGGATGCACAGCGGTTGCTGCGCCAGGCAGGCGTGGGGCGGCGGTGAGGAATATCGGGCACGGGGGGCGGGAGCGCTACTCTGCCTGTGCTGGAGGGACGCGTGACCCGACTATGTTGCGTGTGGCCGCGACGCCGTGCCGTTGCCTGCGTCGCACGGCGCTCAACACGACGTCATCTCACCCTCGCAGTCATGCGAACTCTCCTGGAGGAGGGCGCTCAGCGCGCCATCCGCTATCTCGAAGGGCTCGACGCCCGTGGGGTCGCCCCTTCCCCGCGTGCACTCGCCGAACTTCCACGCCTCGATGGAACGATTCCGGAGGAGAGCTGCGATCCGCGCGAGGTGCTCGCGCTCCTGGATGACGTCGCCTCGCCGGCGTCGTGCGCCATGGCAGGGCCGCGCTTCTTCGGATTTGTCATCGGCGGCGCGCTTCCGGTTACCGTCGCGGCAAACTGGCTGGCCACGGCATGGGACCAGAACGCGGCGATCTATCGCGTGACCCCCGCCACCTCACAGCTGGAGCAGACGGCCTTGCGCTGGTTGCTCGACCTGCTGGCCCTACCCGAGGAGAGCGGCGCGGCATTCGTCACCGGTGCGACCGTCGCCAACTTCACCGCGCTCGCTGCGGCGCGGCACGTGGTGCTCGAGCGCGCGGGATGGAACGTGGAGGCCGACGGACTGTTCGGAGCGCCACGCATCACCGTCGTCGTCAGTGAAGAGGCACACCCGAGCCTCACCAAGTCCCTCGGCCTGCTCGGCCTTGGCCGCTCGCGCGTGGTGCCGGTGCCGGTGGACGGCCAGGGACGCATGCGCGCCGATCGATTGCCACCGATGTCTGGTCCAACGATTGTGTGCGTGCAGGCTGGCAACGTGAACACCGGGAGCTTTGATCCCGTCATGGAGATCGCCGCCGCCACTCGTCAGGCGGGCGCCTGGCTGCATGTGGACGGCGCCTTCGGGCTCTGGGCCGCCGCCGCACCGGCGCGTGCGCACCTCGCGGAAGGCGTCGCCCTCGCCGACTCGTGGGCGACCGATGCGCACAAGTGGCTCAACGTGCCGTACGACAGCGGGCTCGCCATCGTGCGCGACGCGGATGCGCTGCAGGCGGCGATGGCGATCACCGCCGCCTATCTCCCCACGGTCACGCCGTTCCGCAATCCCTCGGACTTCACACCCGAACTGTCACGCCGCGCGCGTGGCGTGGAAGTGTGGGCCGCGCTACGGCACCTCGGTCGTGCCGGGGTCGCGGACCTGGTCGAACGATGCTGTCGCCACGCGACCCACTTCGCGCAGGCGCTTGTCGCCGCGGGGTTCGAGATCCTGAACGACGTGGTGCTCAACCAGGTGCTGGTCGCGTTTGGTGACGCCGCAACCACCGAGCGCGTCGCCGCCGCGGTGCAGGCCGACGGCACCTGCTGGTGCGGCGGGACCGAGTGGCAGGGAAAGCCGGCCCTGCGCATCAGTGTTTCGTCGTGGGCGACGACCGAGGTAGATGTCGAGCGGAGCGTGGCGGCCATCGTGCGAGTGGCGCGAACGGTCGGATGAGCGATTCGTGCGCGTTGGACTGTAACACGTGGTTCCATCCGGGGCGCGGCACCTGTCAGGGTCAAGTGCAAAAGGTTGTGTACTTCTCTGGGGATCGGGGGTTAGGCGGAGCGACGGAGGGGCATCTCGGGGGGGATGAAGGGGGGGTGTAGGAGCCAGTGCTGCTGCCGCCAGCGATCGTTCTGTTCGATCGCGAGGGCGGTGAGGAGCCGCTGGAGGCTGGCTTCGTGGGGGAAGATCCGGATCACGCGCGTGCGGCGGCGGACCTCGTTGTGGTGCCGCTCGAGCGAATTGGTGGAGCGGAGTTTGGTGCGGACGTCGTCGCGGTCGAGGGTGTAGCAGGCGAGGGTCGCGGCATGGGTGTCGGCCAGCCAGTCGGCGACCCGGGGGGCGTCGGGGGCGAGCGTGGTGATCAGGTGCGTGAGGCGGAGGTGCGCTTCGTCGAGACTGAGCGCGCTCCACGCATCGCGCAGACTGGTGCGCACGAGCGTCTGCAGCCGCTCACTGGAGAGTTTGGCGAGCGCATTGCGTTGGTAGTGCACCTGACAGCGTTGATGCACGGCCTCGGGGAAGAAGCGGCGGAGGGCGCTGACCAGGCCGAGGTGCTCATCGGAGACCGCGTAGCGGACGCCGTGGAGCCCGCGCTCGACGAGGTCGGTGAACACCGTGGCCCAGCTGGCCTCACTTTCACTCGCGCCCATCCAGACGCCGAGGTGTTCGCGATAGCCGTCGGGGGTGACGCCGACGACCCAGAGGGCGGCGGTGCCGCGGACATGGCCTTCGCGGCGCACGTGTTCGATGTGCGCGTCGAGAATCAGCGCGGGATACGCCGTGTCCGTGAGGCGCCGCTCGCGCCAACTCGTCAGGCTCGCGTCCAGTTTGCGCGTGAGGGCGCTGACTTCGCTGGCGGAGATACTCGTGCCACACAGCTGCTCGACGATCGCGCTCACTTTCCGCGTCGAGACGCCATGCAGGTACATTTCGATCAAGGCCAGCACGAGCGCTTGCTCGCTGCGCTCGTACTTGGCGAAGAGCGAGGGCCGGAAGAGCCCCGCGCGATCGCGGGGCACCGCGAGCGTGAGCGCGCCGACGCGCGTCTTGAGGGTGCGGCCGTAGTGGCCATTGCGCACCCCGCGCCGCTCGGGGCTCCGGGCGTACGGCGCGGCGTTGACAAACTGGCGGAACTCCGCGTCGAGCGTGTCCTGGACGACGCGGCGCACCAAGGTCTGGAGCACATCGGCGGGGACGGCCGCTTGCTCGTCCGCCCCGCGGGGTCTACGCTTCTCCTCTGAGGTCATCGTCGGGTTCCTCTGGGTTCATGCGGAGCGGCTACTCCGCGGTGATGGTTGTCTTCCCCAGAGAAGCTAGACGATGGCCTTTTCACAGTCGCCAACGTCCACGGCATTTACACAAACATCTGCACACCACTCCTGTCAGCCCCAAACGACGCCCTGCTCAGCCGATCCATCGGCGTTCCGGTGCGGACAGTCGGCGCGTCGGTCACGAAACATGGCTTTCCTGGCTGATCACTCGGCCTTCCGGTACTGACAATCGCCCTGTCAGCCCGAAACGACTGCTTGCTCGGTCGATCAAACGGCTTGCGATCCTGCACACTTGCCGTGTTGGCCCGAGACGACGGATTGCGCTGTCGATCAGTCGGCTTGCTGCCATGAACACTCGACATGTTGTCCCGAAAAAACGGCTTGCTCGGTCGATCAGTCGGCTTGCTGCCCTGGACACTCGACATGTTGTCCTGAGAAAACGATTTGCTCGGTCGATCAGTCGGCTTGCTGCCTTGGACACTCGACATGTTGGCCCGAGACGACGCCTCGCTCGGTCGATCAACCGATGGTGGTGCCAAGCGGGACGACTACTGCATCGAATGAAGAAGCGAGATGAGCGCTTCCGCCTTTGCGGCGACGACCTGTGCGCCGGGAACGACGACGTTTGTCAGGACGCCGACGACTCGACCGGACGCACCGGGGACTCGCGCCGGTAGCTCGGCGACTCCAGCGTACCACACGCCGCCGGGCGAGGCCTGGACCATCGATGACATCGATGATCCTAGACGATCGCTGACGCCCGTCGTCGGGCGGTAGCGAGCAGCAGGCATGACGCCACCGCCGCACAGACGGCCCCAAACGCAAACGCCGCGGCCGACCCGCGGGTCTGCCAGATCCACCCAAACAGCAACGACGCCGGCAATGCGGCCACGCCAATGCTCGTGTTGAACCACCCAAACGCCCGCCCCCGCTGCGACGCAGGAACGAGGTCCGCCACCAGCGCCTTCTCCACCCCCTCCGTCAGTCCATAGAACACTCCGTAGCACCCGATCAACACCCAGATGTGCGGTGCGCTACTCGCCCGCGCGAACCCGAGATACACGAGCGCATAGACCAACCACCCCACCACGATCAGCGGCCGGCGCCCGATCCGGTCCGACAGCGCGCCACCCGGCGTCGACGTCGCCGCCTTCACCACGTGCAGGAACGCCCACAACAGCGGCAGTTGCGCCGCCGTCACTCCGGTCTCCTGTGCCCGCAAGAGGAGGAACGCATCACTCGAGTTGCCTAACGTGAACAACACCAGCGCGCCGAGATAGGCCACAAACGGCCTGCCCAGCGGTTCCTTCGCGCCACCGAGGGCTGACGCGACTGGCAGCTCGCGAGGGGTTTCACGTACACCCGCAACGACCACGATCACCGCCAACGCAGCCGGAATCGCCGCCAGCAGGAAGACGCTGCGCAACGACATCCCCGCCCATTGCAACAACGCAAAAGCGACCAGCGGGCCGATCACCGCACCCGCATGATCCGCCGCGCGATGAAAGCCGAACGCCTTGCCCCGCGCCTCCAGACCCACGGAATCGGCAATCAGCGCGTCCCGCGGCGCACCCCGGATTCCCTTCCCGATGCGATCACCGATCCGAATCGCGAACACCTGCGTCGCGGATTGGGCCAGTCCGATCAGCGGACGCAGCCCTGACGCGAGCGCGTAGCCGGCGACAACCAGCGGCTTGCGTCGCTTCACCCGGTCCGACCACGAGCCGCTCAGGGCGTTGAGCAGCGCCGCCACCATCTGCGCGGTTCCTTCGATCGCCCCCACCGCCATCGCACCGGCGCCCAGTGTGGTGGCGAGGAACAGCGGCAGCAGCGGATAAATCATCTCGCTCGACACGTCGGTGAGGAGCGACACCAGCGACAGGGCGAGGACGTTCCTGGTGAGCGCACGAGACGGCATTCGGGCCAAGCTAATGCCACCGCCCGCTTGCCGCCGCGCCACGGAAGGGTCCATACTCTGCGGATGCAGACGTCCCTCCCCGCCCGGGTTGCGCAGTTGATCGCACGATTCCGGGCGCCGGTAAACGACGAGGACGAGCGCACGCTCGCCGATCAGGTCGCCCTGGCGGAGATACCGGCGCCGACCTCACAGGAAGAACGTCGGGCCTCGTGGGTTGCCGCGGCATTCGCCCGGCTCGGCTACCACGTCGAGCGGGACAACGTGGGCAACGTCATCGCGTGCGCGTTCCGGTCATCTCGCACGAGCGACGAGCCCCCGGTCGTGGTCTGTGCGCACCTCGACACCGTCTTCAGCAGCAGCATCGAGCACCGCGTGGAACAGCGTGGCAACCGATATGTAGGTCCGGGGATCGGCGACAATGCCCGCGGGCTGGCGGGGATGCTCGCCATCGCGCGGGTGCTGCGCCATCACACGCGCACCTTTCGGCCGGTGCTTTTCGCCGCCACGGTGGGAGAGGAAGGCGAGGGCGATCTTCGTGGTGTGCGTCATCTCTTCGCCGGCCGCGCCGCTCGTGCGCACGCGGCGTTCGCGCTCGACGGCGCGGGAGACGAGCGCATCGTCACCCACGCGCTGGGAACGCGGCGCTTTCGCGTGTCCTTCCGCGGCACCGGGGGGCACAGCTGGGCGGCGAGCGACACACCCAATCCGCTGCACGCCGCGGCCGATCTCTCCACGCGGCTCGCCAACCTGCCGATGCGCGCCACGCCTCGCACGACGCTCGCGGTCACGCGCATTCACGGCGGCGACGCAGTGAATGCGATTCCGGCGGACGCCGCCGTCGACGTCGAGGTGCGTTCGCCGGACGAACGGATTCTCGATGCCGGAGAGGCCGAGCTCCGCATGCTGATCGGCGTGGCGCTCGAGGCCGAGAATGCGCGCCGAGGCGCCGCGCGCGCACCGCTCACCACGACCATCGATTGCATCAGCGACCGGCCCGCCGGCGTCGCTTCGGCTGACTCCGTGCCCGTGCGTGCGGCTGTCGCGGCCACCGAAGGGATTGGGCGCACTCCCGAGTTTGCCATCGCGTCGACCGACGCGAACGTGCCACTGAGCCTGGGGATTCCGGCCGTGACGATCGGCGCCGGCGGCATCGGGGGCGACACGCACACGACGGGCGAGTGGTTCGAGAACCGTGATGCGACCCTGGGGCTGCTGCGCGCGCTGGCGGCGATCGTCGCGGCTGCCGGGCCCGCGTGAGCTCGGGGCGCTTCCGCCGCAAAAGGGCCGGACGCACCCAGCGCTGACGACGAGACCTACGGCGTCTCGCGTCCTCGGTGCGGACCGTCGGGTCGCGTATCCACCGGGGTCCATCCCTCGATCGCGCGCGCATCGGTGTCCACGATCCAGTAGTCCACGCAGAGCACGCGAGGGTGGCAGCGCGACCTTGTCGAGCGACGGCGTGACGCACAGCTTACCCCCGCCGTTGGCGGACCTCGACCGCAGCTCCTGACCCGCTCGCTTCCCTCCCTAACGACGCCCAGATGAGCTCCGCCGCGCGCCCTCCCGAAACGCTCGAGGGCTGGTTTGTCATGCACTGCGTGGCCCGTCTCGATCGCCGCCCCTGGCGCGCACTCACGGCCGCTGCACGCGCGGAAGCACTCGCGAGCGCGCGCGCCGCGCTCGACGCACTCGCGACCGTGGATGGCGGCGGGTGGAGCGCGACGATTCCCCTCGTCGGCTCGACCAGCGACGTCCTGACCCTGCATGTTCGCCCATCGCTCGCACAGCTCTTCGCCGTGCAGGAGATGCTGAGCCGCGAGCCGCTGTGGGACTATCTCACGCCCACTTTCACCTTCCTGAGCGTCGCGGAAGCGGCACTATACTCCCTGTCTGCTCAGCTCGAGGACACGACGCTTCAGCGCAGCGGCGAGATCGGAGACGCGACCTACCGCGACGAACTCGCGACTCGCCTGGCGGCCGAGGCAGCGAGTCCGTACATGCAGCGGCGGCTCTTTCCCGAGCTGCCGCGGGACCTGTCATACGTTTCCTTCTATCCGATGTCCAAGCGCCGGCAAGCGCCTCACAACTGGTACACCCTCCCGCTGGTGGAACGGGATCGCCTGATGCGCGAGCACGGCCTCACCGGGCGGCGCTTTGCGGGCAAGATCCGCCAGGTGGTGACGGGTTCGATCGGCTTCGAGCAATGGGAGTGGGGTGTGACGCTTTTCGCGAATGACCCGCTCGACCTCAAGCACATCGTGACCGAGATGCGGCACGAGCCCGCGAGCGCGGACTACGCCGAGTTCGGCGAGTTCTTCGTGGGAAGAGTCTGCGCTCCGGCCGAGTGGCTCGCCACGCTCGAGCGATGAGGCGTCTGGTCTCCGGCTTCCGAGCATTTGCCGACGGGGAGCGCCCCGAACTCCTGGCTCGCACGCGGCGATCGGTCACGACGCGTCTTGACGGCTCCCGCAGTGGCTCTTCATTATTGAGATCGAGGTGACTGGCGGCGACGGTTTTGATATCCGGATCTGGCCGACACGACACACCCCCGCTGTTGAGAGGACTTACGATGCCGTTTCGCGCGCGCAACGTTATCCGCGAAGGAATCATCGCCGGCGTGATCGGCGCCACGGGCATCGCGGTCTGGTTCCTCATTGTCGACACGATTGCGCAGCGGCCGCTCTTTACGCCGGGGATCCTCGGCAACGCGCTGCTGAGCCTCAGCGTATTCCAGCGCGGGCCGACAACGGTGCCGGAGTCGTTCGCGGCCAGTGTCGTGGCGTACACCGTCTTTCACTACGTCGCCTTCTGCATTGCCGGGATCGTTGTTTCGGTTGTCGTCGGGATGGCAGAGACCACGCCGTCGATTCTCGGCGGATTCTTCATCCTGTTCATCGCCTTCGAGCTCGGGATTCACTTCCTCGTGGCGAGCTTGCAGGAGGCGACGGTTCTCGGCGCACTCGCCTGGTACCAGATCATGATCGGCAACCTCCTCGCCGCTCTGCTGATGGGAGCGTATCTGTGGCGCAGGCACCCTGAGCTCAGCGTGGAAGTGCGCCACGCGCTGGACGGGTTGGGCGAGTAAGGCCCGCGAACGCGGACTAAGGCGGCGGCGCCGGGTGCGGGCCGACGACACGTTCGCGGCGCTTCTTGGTGAACCACCAGATCCCGATCACCAGGCCCGCCGAGACGATGGGCGTGAAAACCATCAGGACGCCCGCCCAGAACATGGCGAGTGACATCGCGTCATCGTTCATGTTCATGAGTGGAGGAAGCGCCGAAGGTTCTTGAGATAGTAGGCCAGCACGACCGCGGCGACCCCGAACGCGATCGCCAGGGACAGTTGCAGCGCACTGCCCGACTCGCGGTACGCCAGCTGCGACCATCGCGCAAACCCGACGCAGAAAATGATCGCAGTGCCGATGAGAAAACGATGGAAGATGATCATGAGGTCCTGTTCACAATCATTAGTGTGAGCACGCCTGGCAGGTAAACGAGCGAAGCCAGGAAGAGCCGCCGCGCGCGCCTGATGGACTGATCGCGTGCCGCCGCCACGCTGACGGCGAAGAGCGCGACCGACAGCAGGGCCGCGCCGACGAAATAGATCCCGCCGGCCATGCCGAACACCGACGGCGCCAGCGACACCGGGATGAGCGCCGCCGCCGTGAGCACCGCCTGGCGAAATGTGCTCCGTCCGTCGGGCTCCACGACGCTCAGCATCCGGAGCCCGGCGCGTGCGTAGTCGTCGCGGTACATCCAGCTCAGCGCCAGAAAGTGCGGCAACTGCCACATGCAGAGCATCACGAACAGCAGCCAGATGCGCGACGCCAGCTCCCCCCCGGCTCCCGTCCATCCTCCAACGATCGGCAGCGCTCCGGGAATCACCCCGATGAGCGTGGACAGGGGGGTGCGACGCTTGAGGGGTGTGTAGAGCAGGACGTAGGTCACGAGCGTGGCCGCCGCGACGACTGCGGTCGTCACATTGACGAGCACGGCCAGGTATCCGACGCCCGTCACGCCCAGCCCCCACGCGAAGACCGTCGCCTCGCTCACGCCGAGCCGTCCCGAGGGAAGCGGCCGCTGGGACGTGCGGAGCATCAGCGCGTCGACATCGCGCTCCAACACCTGGTTCAGCGCGTTGGTGCCCGCGGCGACGATCGCCGCGCCAAACAGCGTATGCAGGAAGAGACGCCAGGTCGACATCGTCCACGCGCCATTCGACAGAGGCATGGCGAGCACGAAGCCCGCCGCGACGGTGAGCACGACCAGCAGCGCAATACGCGGCTTGGTGAGGGCGAGCAGGTCGGCGGGTGCCACCCGATCGAACACCCTCGTTACCACCTGACCGCCCGGGACACAATGTAGACCAGGATGACGGACAGGGGCAGCGGAGCCACAGCGAGCCAGCGCAGGCGCTGGGGCTCGAAGCGGAGGTGCATGTAGTACAGGGCCACCATCACCGCCTTCCAGACCGCGAGCCCGATGAGAATGAGGATCTTCGTCAGCTGCGTCCAGGGCAGAAAGGCGACGAAGAGCTCGAGCGCGGTCAGGACACCGAGCGCGATGAAGACGGCGATGTAGTTGGGATGCGCAGCGTGCTTGACCTCTTCCATGATGGCTCCGTCCCTCAGATGAGATAGACGATGGTGAAGAGAATGATCCAGACGAGATCGACAAAGTGCCAATAGAGCCCGATGACCTCGACCCCCCGGTAGTCCTTCGCCGAGTATCGTCCCTGGAACGCGCGCCAGGTCACGAAGATCAGGCAGATGACGCCGATGGTGACGTGAAATCCGTGAAAGCCCGTCATCGTGTAGAACGTCGAACCGTACAATCCCTCACTCGGCACGAAGCCCTTCTCGATGAGATGCTGGTACTCGTAGACCTGCACGCCGACAAAGGTGGATCCGATGAGCACGGTGGCGATGAGCCACTTGCGCAGACCGGACAGGTTGCCGTCCTGAACAGCGGCGAACGCTTTGACCATCGTCACGCTGCTGCAGATGAGCAGGAAGGTGTTGATGGCGGTGATGGGAACGGCGAGCACCTCGCCCGGCGCCTTCCACGCGGTGGGGTGGGCGACGCGCAGAATGATGTACGTGCCGATGAGGGCCGTGAAGAACATGATCTCCGAGCCCAGGAAGACCCACATCCCGAGCTTTTCGTTGTAGACACCGGCCCCCGGTTCACGCTCGGGGGGCGGGAGCATGACATCCTCGTCGTGCAGCGCGGCAGCGTGCGCCATCTCGTTAGGCCTCGGGGTCAGGAGTGAAGAGCAGCGGGTGGAACGGCACCCGGGAGCTCCCGGTTCTGCGGGAGAAAATCCTCCGTGACGAGCGGCGAACTGTACTCGTACGGACCGCGATAGACCCGCGGCGTCGTGACGAAATTGCCGTGGGCCGGGGGCGAGGGCACCGTCCATTCGAGCCCGTTGTCTTCCCACGGATTCTCGGGCGCCTTCTTCCCCTTGAACAAGCACACGATGAAGTTCACCGCGAAGATCAGTTGCACCGCGAACAGCAGGAAGGCGGAAATCGAGATCAGCTCGTTGAGCGGCTGCAGCGGCTTGAGGAAGTCGTACTGCGTCGGATCGTAGATGCGACGCATGTGCCCGTTCAGCCCCAGGTTGTGCATGGGGAAGAAGACGAGGTTGTAGAAGATGAACGTGAGCACGAAGTGCACCCGTCCCCAGAACGGGTTCATCATCCGGCCGAACATCTTCGGATACCAGAACGTGACGGCAGCGAAGATGGCGAACAGGCTTCCCCCGAACAGCACGTAGTGCAGGTGCGCCACGATGAAGTACGTGTCATGGATGTAGATGTCCACCGGCGTGGAGGCCATGAACACCCCGCTCAATCCACCGATCGTGAACATCGACACAAAGGCCATGGCGTGCAGCATGGGCACGTGGAAGCGGATGTTCCCCATCCACATCGTGCCGAGCCAGTTGAAGACCTTGATCGCCGACGGGACGGCGATGAGCATCGTCGAGATCATGAACGACGTCCCTAACGTGGGGTTCATGCCGCTCATGAACATGTGGTGCCCCCATACACCCCATCCCAGGACGCCGATGCCGAGGATCGCCAGCACCATCGACGTGTAGCCGAACACCGGCTTGCGCGCCCCGTTGGCGATGATGTCCGACGTCATTCCCATCGCCGGCAGGATGAGGATGTAGACCTCCGGATGTCCGAAGAACCAGAACAGATGCTGCCAGAGCAGCGGCTGCCCACCCTGCGCCGGCGCGAAGAAATGCGTGCCGATGGTCTGGTCGAACAGAAGCATGATGATCGCCCCCGACAGGATCGGCATCGCCAGCAGCACGAGGATCGCCGTGACGAAGAGCGACCAGATGCTCAGGGGAAGCCGGAACCAGTTCATCCCCGGAGCACGCATGTTGATGATCGTCGTGATGTAGTTGAACGAGCCGAGGATGGACGAAAGTCCGAGGACGATGAGGCTGATGCACCACAGCACCTGTCCCATGCTCACGCCGGAAAGGTCGGCGCGTGAGCTGAGCGGTGCGTAGGCTGTCCAGCCCGCAGCCGCGTGTCCGCCCTCGACGAAGAATCCCGCCAGCATGAGGAATCCGGCAGGCACGGCGATCCAGAACGACGCCATGTTGATCCGCGGGAATGCCATGTCGGGCGCGCCGATCTTGAGCGGGATCAGGTAATTGCCGAAGACACCAACGAGCAGCGGCATGATGGCGAAGAACACCATGAAGGTGCCGTGCATGGTGACCAGGGCATTGTAGAACTCGGGAAGCACGACACCACCCGGCGCCATCGTCTCCGGCAGCACGCCGCCCATCGGCATTGGCTTTTGGGGAAAGCCGAGCTGCCAGCGCATCGCCATGGCCAGAAGTCCTCCCAGCAGGAGGAACAACAGGCTCATGAGGAGGAACTGGATCCCGATGATCTTGTGATCGGTCGAGAAGATGTACTTCCTGACAAAGCTTCGCGTGTCGGCATGAACGTGCTCTTCACGCAACGTGACTGCATCGAGTGGACCTGCGGTAGTCGCCATGGGGGGGTTCCTCTACTTGTCGGAGGCGAGGGCCGCACGGTCGCGTGCCCAGCGATCGAAGTCTTCGCGCGAGTGCACGGTCACGGTGGCGCGCATGCGGTAGTGTCCGAGGCCGCAGAGCTCCGCGCATCCCAGTTCGTACTCTCCAACCTCCGTGGGCTGAAACCAGACGCGAATGTTCATCCCAGGCACCGCATCCTGTTTGATGCGGAAGGCGGGAATGAAGAACGAATGGATCGCGTCTTCCGACGTCAGGAGCACCGACACCGGCTGTCCGACCACCAGGTGGAGCTGACTGCGCACCTGAAAGTCGTCGGCCGACCCGAGCGCTCCATCGGCTCCCGGATACGTCACCAGCCACTCGAACTGCTTGGCGTGAACCACGAGCGGCGTCGCATTGGCTGGGACGTTGTCGCGGCCCTTGATGAGGTTCCATCGCCCGGCGCTGAGCACGCCGATGATGACGACGACGACCGCGGTCACGCTCGTCCAGATGATCTCGAAGCGCGTGTTCCCGTGATAGTACGTCGCCTTTCGACCCGGGCGGGAGCGATAGCGGATCATGAACCAGACGAGCACCACCTCCACCAGCACGAAGGCGATCCCGGTGATCCAGAGGATCAGGTAATAGAGCCAGTCTATGTCACCTGCGAAGGTCGACGAACCGTGCGGCATGAGCCACGACATGACGTGCCCTCCTCAGGTCCCGGTGGCGGCGAAGGTGAAGTCCGCGGTTCCCGCGCCGTCGGCGGGTACGGTGACAGACATGGTCCTGGTGCCGAGCTTGGCGTGGCGCGCTTCGATCTCGTAGGTCCCCGCGGGGAGTCCCTTGATCGTGAACGATCCATCGGCACCACTCACCGCGAAGAATGGATGCGACAGCACGACGATGTTCGCGTGCATCCAGCCGTGCACGTTGCATTCGATGGGCACGTCGTCTTCCGGAGTGGGAAGCGTGCGGGTGGTCTTCATGCCTGCCGTGGGCTGGCTGATGTTGAACGGCCGGTTCTTCGTCGGCACCGCCTTGATGTTGTGCAGCACCGGGTCGCTGTTCCTGATCTCGAGCGGCTGACCAGCCATGATCCCCAGTGCGCGCGGATGATACAGGCACCCGCGCTGGTCGAGCACGACCGGTTCGGTAGGCGCGGGATAGGTTTGTCCCGCCGGCAGTCCGCTCTTTACATATACAACCACATTTCCCAGCATGCCGTTCTCGACCATGACCACGGGATCGACGGCCGGACCGCTGTACTTGGCCTGGCAGGCGGCCTCTTCGGCCAGGTCGATCGCTGGGTTGGCCGGCGGCGCACCGTCAAACTTCACATGCCCCGGAACCGATCCACCCCCAAGTGCGGTGGTCGCGGCGCCTGCGGCTGGGGCGGTACCTTGCGCGGTGTCGGCGCTTTTCTGGTCG
>JBQTIW010000008.1:0-39565 GCA_052387735.1 Gemmatimonadaceae bacterium | reverse complement strand
CCCCTCCTCCCCCCCAGGCAACCGGTGGGAGGCGGCCCATGACCACAGGGAGGTTTGCCAACCGTGTCTCGACAGTACGAGGCGGTCTACATCTTTGACTCAACGCTCGAAGATGCCGCCATCCAGGAGAAGATCGCGCGTCACCACGCGCTTCTCCATACGACCCAGGAGATCAAGGTCGAACAATGGGGACGACGCCAGCTGGCCTACAAGATTGGCCGCCGCGAAACCGGGTACTACGTCCTTGCGCGCTTCAACTGCGACCCCAAGGTGCTCCCTGAATTCGAGCGCGGGCTCAAGCTCGACGAGGGGGTCGTGCGCTACCTGATCACACTTTACGAGCATGAACTCGGCGCACCGCCGCTCACCGAGGAAGAGCTTGCGCTCGCGCGGAAGCGCGAGGAAGACGACGAGGACGAGGACTAACCCATGCGACGAGCCAGAAAATCCTGCCCGTTCTGCGAAGGACGCGTGCACTATGTGGACTACAAGGACGATCGATCGCTGGGTCGCTTCATCACCGACCACGGCAAGATCCTGCCGAGCCGCCTGAGCGGCGTATGTGCGCGGCATCAGCGCCAATTGGCAATCGCGATCAAGCGCGCGCGCTACCTGGCGCTGATCCCGTACCTCCGCGGCCACCAGGGCGCGGCGTAACTCGTTAGGCCGGCCATGACCGCACCGACCACTCCCACCACGGCGCCACCCGTCACCGTTGCCTCTCCTGGGCGCGGCTGGTTCCGGCTGCTGGTGGCGGTGGTGGTCGCGCTCAGCGTCCCGCTCGTGGCACAGCTTCGCCTCGTCGTCCCGATCGAACAGACCATCCTGTTCATTGGGCCGGTGATGGCGGCGTGCGCCCTCGCGGCGTGGTGGTTGGGGGGCCGTCTCCTGTTGTTTGTGGCGTGGGCGGCCCTCGCGGTCTGGATGATGTCGGTGCGCTCCGAAGTGCCGGGGGCATTCGATCCGATCAGCCGCGGATGGGTGCTGTTGCTCGCCTCGGCGTTCGGGCTGGTCTCGTTGGCCAGTCCGCGTCGGGCATTTTTCCCGCGCGCCCTCACCGCGACCGCCATTGCCTTCGCCGTGGCCCTGACCGTCCTCTTCGTTGGACGTGGCCGTGCCGACGATGTTGGCCGCACTGTGGCGGAGGAGTTCTCACGCCGGCTGCAGCTGGTGACGACGGAGTACGATCGACGGGCACGCACCCCGGAGTGGCGCAACTTCATGGAGCGGTTTCCCAACGCCGCTGCGGTGGTGGAGAAGGGGGAGCAGCAGCTGCCGGAGATTGCCCGAGCTGCGATCGCGATCTTTCCTGCACTCCTTGGTCTGCAGTCGATGGCAATGCTCGCGCTGGGGTGGGCCCTGTACCATCGGGCGAGTCGCACGAGGATCGGTCCGCTGCTTCATCCCCTCGCCCAGTTCCGGTTCGGCGATCAGCTGATCTGGGGTGTGGTCCTCGGCGTGACCCTGCTGGTCTTGCCAAGCCTTCGCGAGGTGCGAGGGCTTGGGCTCAACCTGGTGGTGTTTTTCGGTGCGCTGTACGCCCTTCGCGGGCTCGGCGTGCTTTCGTGGTTTCTCGCGCCGGGCAAGCCCACGCCGGTGCTTCTGGTCATCGCAGCGTGTCTCGCAGGTCCGGTGGTGGGAGTGTTTTCCCTCGGGCTCGGGCTCGCCGACACATGGATCGATTGGCGCGGCCGACTCCGGCCGGCCGCATAACGAGTGGAGATGAACTCATGGAAGTAATTCTTCGGCAGGCAGTCGACAGTCTTGGACACCCCGGCGATCTGGTGAAGGTGTCCGCCGGCTTTGGGCGCAACTTCCTGCTCCCTCGGGGCATCGCCGTGGAAGCGACGGAAGGCAACAAGCGGCGCATTGCCCAGGAGAAGGCGCGTCTCGAGGCGGCGGAATCGGAGCGCCGTCAGACCGCGGAACAGTTCGCGGGCAAGCTCGAGCAGGTCTCGCTCACCTTCTCGGCTCGCGTGGGTGAAGAGGGCAAGCTGTTCGGCTCGGTCACGGCCAGCGACATCGCTCACCAGCTCGAAGCGCAGGGGATCGTCATCGAGCGCCGGCAGATCGATCTTCACGAGCCGATCAAGGCCCTGGGCGTGTATCGCGTGCCGATCAAGCTCCACGCGGATGTGAAGCCCGAGATCAAGGTGTGGGTGATCAAGCAGTAGGGAGTGGGTCGTGGGTGGTGGAGCTGGAGACCGGTGACGATCGAAAGCGCGCGACGGCCACGAGCCGGGGCGCGCTTTCGTTTTCGCCACCCGCTGTCCACCACGCGCGACCCAAGGGAACGGGGGACCTAGGGTCGTCGCCACACTCCCGTGTCGCTGCAATGAGTGCGGCGCATTATGCTTGACGAACGGGCTCCGAGGGGATCCGGTCGGACCTGTTTCGCTTCTCGGGCAAGGAGAGTCGTACTCACGGCATGGTCACCAGCACTCGACAGCGTTCGGCGGAACTGGCGCAGCAAATCGCCGCGATCTGCCTCGACAATAAGGCAACGGACGTCGTGATCCTTGACCTTGATGGAATCACCGACATGACGGATTTCTTTGTGATCGCCAGCGGCACGTCCGACACGCATGTGCGCAGCACGGCAGAGCACGTCATGGAGATCCTGAAGGACCTGGGCGCCGGCGCGCACCATGTCGAAGGCGTCACACAGGGACGCTGGGTCCTGGTCGATTTCGTGGATGTCGTGGTCCATCTGTTTCACCCTGCACTACGTAGCTACTACCAGTTGGAGCGGTTGTGGGGAGATGCCACGATCGTTCCGGTCGCGTCGCAAGGAGCCTCGGCATGAACGCCATTCGTTACGCACTGGCCATCGTCCTTTTCTCGCTGGCGACGCGCGCCCAGGCGCAGCTGTACTTCGGGCAGAACCAGGTCCAGTTCGACCGGTTCCGCTGGAGGGTGCTCGAGACCGAGCACTTCCTGGTGCACTACTATCCAGAAGAGGCGGACATCATCAATGACGCGGCGCGCATGGCCGAGCGGTCGTATGCGCGCCTGTCGCGGCTCCTCAATCATCAGTTCCGTGAGAAGAAGCCGCTCATCCTGTTCCGGTCGCGCACCGACTTCGGTCAGAACAATGTGACGGGGGACCTGGGCGAAGGTACGGGCGGTGTGACCGAGGCATTGCGGCACCGCATCCTCCTGCCATTCACCGGCGATTTCCAGTCCTTCGAGCACGTGCTGGCACACGAGATCGTGCACGGGTTCCAGTACGACATCTTCGCGCGCGGTCGCGCCGGCAGCGGACTGCAGACCCTCGCCCAGGTACAGCCACCGCTCTGGATGATGGAAGGCATGGCCGAGTACCTCTCGTTAGGCCCCCACCACATCCTCACGCAGTCATGGATCCGGGATGCCGCACTCAACGGGTCGCTCCCCACCATCCTGCAGATGACCAACTATCCCGACCGATTCTTTCCGTACCGATTCGGCGAGGCGTTGTGGGAGTACATCGGGGAGCGGTGGGGCGACGACGTCGTCGGCGAGATTCTCAACGCCACGCCCAACGTCGGGGTGGAGCGCGCCTTCAAGCGTGAGCTTGGCCTCTCCCTCGAGGAGTTGAGCGACGAGTGGCGTGAGGCGATGCAGGTCAAGCATCTGCCGCAGATCGCCAAGCTGGATCGCGCCCGCAAGTTCTCCGATCCGCTGCTCAATCAACGCAAGAGCGGCGGCATCGCACAGCTCTTCATCGCGCCCGCGTACTCGCCCGACGGCAAGTACATCGCGTTCATTTCGCTGGGGAGTTACCTGCGCGGCGAAGTGTTCCCCGATCTCTGGTTAGGCGACGGCGAGACGGGCAAACGGATCAAGAAGCTGGTGAAGTCGACGCTCGACCCCGACTTCGAGGAGCTGCGCCTCCTCTATTCCCAAAGCTCGTTCTCCCCGGACAACCGGTCGCTGGCCTTCACGGCCCAGCGCAACGGGAAGGACGTGTTGTACACGATGGACGTGCAGCGACGCAAGATCACGCGCACGTTCGACAAGCTGCCCCTCGATGTCGTGATGAATCCGTCGTGGAGTCCCGACGGCAAGCAGATCGTGGTGAGCGGGTACGACTCCGGGATTCATGACCTGTACATCGTGGACGTCGCGACCGGGACCCTGCGTCAGCTGACCAATGACAAACACGCGGAGATGATGCCGCAGTGGTCGCCGGACGGGAAGACGATCGCCTTTGCCACGGACCGTGGGGGCGGCACCGATCTCGACGTGCTCAAGTTCGCCAAGTGGCGCATCGCGACCTATGACATGGAGACGGGACGCATCGACGTCGTGCCCAGTCAGGACGGGCTGAACCTCAACCCCATGTGGGCGCCCGACGGCAAGTCGCTCGCGTTCATCTCCGATCGCACGGGCATCTCCAACGTCTTCCTCTACGATTTCGACAAGAAGGAGCACTACCAGCTCACGAACGTGATCGGTGCGATCTCCTCGTTCTCGGAATACTCACCGGCGATCACGTGGGCACGCGGGGCCGACAAGCTGGCCTTCACGTATTATGAGAACGGTGACTACACCGTGTGGTCGGTGGGCAATCCCCGCCGGCTCAAGAAGGAGGCGTATCGTGCGCCGCTTCCGGTCGTAGCCGGCGCAGCCGTGCCCGCGGCTCAGCATCCCGCGGCCCGCCCAGGGGCGGACGCGGCGTCGGACATGCTGCGCGCCATCGCCACCGCCACCGCCACCCGAGCAGCGGACACCACCAGGAAAGACGACGTCGTCTCGATCTATCGCGCGGCGGCCGGGATGCGGCCATCCGCAGACCCGCCGACGTCCAGCGAACGCTCGGGCAACACGCCGGTGTCCGTGTCGGAGCTGCTCGACAGCGCCACGTTTGCGCTGCCGGACACGCTCAAGTTCAAGCAGTACGACTACAAGCCCGGACTGCAGCCGGAATACATCGCCCGCCCGAGTGTGGGCTACGCACAGGACAATTTCGGTCGCGGGCTCTTCGGCGGCACGGCCATCGTACTCGGCGACTTGTTAGGCAACAATCGCCTGGCGCTGGCCGGACAGATCAACGGGCGGCTCAGCGAAGCCTACTTCTACGGTGCCTACACGAATCTGGCCAGCCGCCTCCAATACACCGCCGGCGTTGCCCAGACGCCGATCTTCTTCCTCAATGATTACAGCGAGGAACCGGTCGGCAACGGCACGGCGCGGTACATCCAGAGCTACGACATCGCCCGCTACATCGTTCGCCAGGGCTTCGCCATCGGGATGCGCCCGCAGAACCGGTTCACGCGCTTCGAGTTCGGACTCAACGCCACCAACCTCAGCTCCTCGGTGGCCAGAATCCAGCGACTCATCGATCTCGTGAACGGCTTTGCATCCGACTTCGTGACCACCGAGGTGATCGACGGCGACAGCCGCAGCTATCTCGGGCCGTACGTCGCCTATGTCTCCGACAATGCGTTGTTTGGGTACACAGCGCCGATCTCCGGACGACGGTTCCGTTTTCAGGTAGAGCCGTCGGTGGGTCAGCTGCGCTGGACGGAGTTCACGGCCGACTATCGCAAGTACGTTCCGCTCCTGTTCAACTTCCTCACGTTTGCGTGGCGCACGCAGGCCAATGTCGGTGTCGGCCGCGACGAAAGCGCGTTTCCCAAGTACATCGGCCGGCCGGACTTCGTGCGCGGCTACGATCGCGAGCAGTACCTCTCACAGTTCTGCGGTGGACTCGTGAACGACCAGTCGGCGTGTAGCGCGACCGAACTGCTTGGCTCGCGCGTGGCGTTCGCCAATGCCGAACTGCGCTTCCCCGTCGTCCGTCGCTTCGATCTGGGCCTGATTCCGATCTCGCTCCCGCCCGTTGACGGTCTGTTCTTTTACGACGCAGGCATCGCGTGGTCGAAGGGGCAGTCGCTGTCGTTCAGCAAACCCGCGGACTACGACCAGGACAAACAGCGCTACATGCTGCGCAGCTATGGCGCCGGCATCCGACTCAACCTCTTCGGATTCGCGCTGGTTCGCTGGGACTACTCCATCCCGCTCGACCGCCCGGGAAGAAAGGGGTACTGGATGTGGACGCTGGGGCAGTCGTTCTAAGGGCAAGGGGATCAGCGGGGGAGCACAGGCGCGTGCGCGCGTGTACTCCCCCGTTTCCCCGTTTCCCCGTGTATTTTCCACTGTGCGCACCCTTCGGTTCTGCCTCGTCTTCGGGCTCCTGGTTGCTTGCGAGCGAGAGAGTGGCGCGGCACGTGAAGGAGCATCGCCGTCTGCGGCCGGACCCGACCCGATCGTGGTTCGTCTTCCTCGCAACGGGGGGATTGCGCGGGCCTACGGGTTCAGTGCACTCGACTCCGCCATCTGGCGGTCCGGACAGTCCACACCGGCGATCGATCGCATCCTGGCGTTCGATCACGAGAATGGATTTCTCGCCTTCGCCGATAGCGGCGGCTTCCCCGGCTGGATCGATCTCCGGATCGGCGTAGTTCGGCGCCCAGCGAAGAAGACGCTGGCATCGCTCTCGTCGGCCGATGGCTGGGCCGTGTACGGAGTGAGCAGCAAGAACGCAATCGTGCGCATGACGCCAAGCGGTGACTGGGAACTGCCCTCATCGCGCGTCGTGCGTCGGGTGATTCCCACGCCGGATGGCACGGTGCTCGTCGTCGTCGAGGCAGGGACCGACGGCGCCATGCTCGTGCGGATGCGACCTCCCGACGACGCGTTGAGCGACTCCATCGCCATCCCCCGCGCCGACCGGGCGGCGATCACGCTCGTCGGCGATCGCGTCTACCTCGGTGCCGGGTCGCGACTGATGAGCGTTGCGCCTAACGAAGTGACGGCCATGGAACGATACGCGGCCGACGACGAGATCCTGGCCATCGCGCCCACGCCGAGCGGCGATCGCGTCTTCCTCGCCAACCAGGGATCGTCGCGACTCGAGCGATTCGACCGGTATGGCGCCGATCTCGAGGGTTCCGTGCGACTTCCGGGACTCGTGACCGAACTGCGGATGGATCCGCTCGGCCGGTATCTCCTGGCCCGTCCCGTCACCGGGGACTCCGCCTGGGTTGTATCGGTAGGTACCGAAGAACTGGTCGGCACCGTCCCGACGCGGTGGCGGAGCGACCTACCGGCCGTCGCCGTCGATGGAACGATCGCCGCGCTGCATGGGGACGACGTCGTGTTCATCGATCCGCGCGAAGGGACAACCACGCGGAGTGTCGTGCGCGGGGGACAGGATGTCTGGTTCTTCGCTCGATGGAACGGGTTCCGACCGCGCGCACGCGGGATCGATCAGCCGGTGTCGTTCCGTCTGGGCGTCGAGGCAGGCGCCGAAACGGTCGCGGCGGGATCCACCGCGACCACCCTCCCTCGCACGCCTGGCGATTCCACCGTGGCCCCTCCAGTCACGACGGCGCCCGAAACCGTCACCCCGCCGCCTCCTCCGCGCCCTCGCGCTGGTTGGACGTTGTCATTTGCTGCAGTTTTGTCATTGGAGCGGGCCAGGGATATTGCTGCTAGAATCTCGGTGGATGGCGACCGTCCTCGCATCGTCACCAGCGAGACCGGTGGCACCACGGTCTATCGCGTCGTGCTGGGTCCGTTTGCGTCCAAGGACGCGGCCGAGCGAACAGGTAGGGCATCGGGTCACAGCTTCTGGGTCTATGAGGGCATTCCCTGACCGACACTGAACTTCGGGCCTACGAGGCCACCTGGGAGCAAGCCGGTCAGCGCGTCGCCGCGCTGCTGGACGGCGTCGCCGCCGTGGCGGTGTTAGGTGACGATCCGGTGGCCACGCGAGCCGTCGCCACCGGCATCGGCCGGGCCCAGGCGCTGCACCGTCGGGTGTTCGTCGGTGACTTGTTAGGCGACGAAGACTCGAGGAACGGAGAGGACGGGCTGGGAATCAGCGACATGATCCGCTACGGGATCTCGCTGGGGAGGGCGGCCAGGCCGGCCACGGACTCGCCGAACTACTTCACGCTCGACGGCGGTGCCGAGTCTCCGCTCGCTGTGGATGTGCTGAGCAGCACCCGGTGGCGCTCTCTCAGTGATCAGGTCCACCGCGCCGGCGGCCTCCTGCTGCTGGCCGCGCCCTCCCAGGTCCCGCATCTCAACGACCTCCTGGGGCAACTCGACGGCGTGCTGCTGGTCGGCGAAGCGGCGCCGGTGACGCCGTCGCGCGTCCTGGGAGAGGTGCGCACCGCAGCGACGATGCGAACGCCCTCGATTCCCACGCGCGCGGTACCGGCGCCCGGCCCGAGTCGGACCGCCTGGCGATGGGTCGCGCTGGCCGCCGTCGTCGTGGGGCTCTTTGCCATTCCGCAGGTGCGCGGGCCCGTGTTGCGAACGCTGGGGCTACAGAATCCGGTGGCCCCTTCACCCAACGTCGACGGGAGCGTGGAGCCATCGCTCAATGCACTGCCGGCAATCGAGCCGCGCGTAACCTCGGATGCAGCGTGGAGCACGGAGTTGCGTTTTCTTAATTCGCGGGTCGACGCACAGACCCTCGTCGCGGCACTCGTCGACGCGTACCCCGCGGCTACGTTTGCCGAAGTCAACACGGCGATCGATTCCACTCCGTGGTACCGCGTATTGCTCGGTGCCTTCTCCGACAGCGTCGCGGCTGAGGACTTCCTTGCGATGCTGCGCAGCCGCGGCACGGTGCCCGTCGGAGCCGGACGTGTGGCGCATACACCCTTTGCGCTGCTGGTCGACTCGGCCTCGGACAACGTGATGGCGCGGCTACGGGTCTCCGGCTACCAGGGACGCGGGCTCCCGGCGTATGCGCTTCGCGATTCGCTCGATGTGTGGCACATTTATGTCGGCGCTTTCACGAGGAGTGCCGACGCCAGCGGACTCAAGACCCAGCTGGATTCCCTGACCATTCAATCGGCACTCGTGGTGAGGGCCGGGAGTACACCGTAGGTGCGGCTGACAAAACTCGAAATGCAGGGATTCAAGTCGTTCGCCGACTCGACGACGATGCTCTTCGACAACGGCGTCACGGCCATCGTCGGTCCCAATGGCTGCGGCAAGTCCAACGTCTCCGATGCCGTACGATGGGTACTGGGCGAGCAGCGCGCGCGGATGCTGCGCGGCGCCAAGATGGAGGAAGTGATCTTCCAGGGCTCGTCGGCCCGGCGCCCGGTCAACATCGCGGAAGTCTCCCTGTTCTTCGAGAATGAAGACGGCGGTCTCCCGATCGCATTCAAGGAAGTCGTCGTCACGCGCCGACTCTCGCGCTCGGGCGAGAGCGAGTATCTCATGAATGGCGCGTCATGCCGTCTGCGCGACATTCACGATATGCTCCGTGGCACCGGACTCGGGGCAGACTCCGGGGTCGTCATCGAAGCCAAGATGATCGACGCATTGCTGTCCGACCGCCCGGACGACCGTCGCGAACTGTTCGAGGAAGCCGCGGGGGTCGGTCTGTATCGGGACCGGCGGCGCAGCACGGAGCGGCGCCTCGAGGAAACTGCCCTCGATCTTGCGCGCCTCGACGATCTCCTCACCGAAGTGCAGAGCCAGGTACGTTCCCTCGGCCGCCAGCGGCGAAAGGCGGAGCGGCACGTGGAGTTGATGGCGCGCCGTTTCTCGGTGGATCTGACGCTGGCTGCTCGGGAGATGGTAGCGTGGCGCGAGGAGCTCGCCCAGCTCGAGACCAGGCTGGTGGAGCTGCGAGCGAGCGCGCCTACCGCGGATTCTGCGGTTGGCGAGGCCGAAACGCGGCGCGACGCGGCGCACGAGAGCCGCGCGCAGACGGAGGCCGGACGCAACGACCTGGCTCGCTTGCTTTCCCAGCATCAGCACCGCGTCCAGGAACTCCGATCCGAGATTGCCGTCGCCGAAGAGCGTCAGCGACACGCTTCCGAGCGACGCCAGCGCGCTGAAGAAGAACAGCGTGAGGGCACCGTCACCGGGGAGCGGCTGTCGTCGGAACGCGATCGCGCGGACGCCGAACGCCTCACGGCGGAGGGCGAGGTCGCGGCGGCCGAAGCGCTGCTCGCCGAGCGTGCCGCATCCGAAGAGGCGGCGCGGGGGCTCCTGATGGAGCGTCGGGCCGTCGTCGAGGCAGCCGAACGCGACGTGCGGACGTTGCGCGACCAGGTGCGGCGCCTCGAGCTGGATGGGGAGGCCGGCTTGCGCGAGAACACCGAGCTCGAAGCCCGCATTGCTCAGTTGGGGAGCGAGCATGGGCTCCTTCTGGACGCGGCCGCCTCGCTGCAGCGGGAGATCGCGGCAGCAGACGACGCCATGGAAATCGCACGGGCCAGCGTGTCGGCTGCGCAGCGGGACCTCGACGCGGCGCGTGAGCAGGCACGCGTGGCCCGGACGCAGGACGCGACGGCACGTGCCGAGCTGGGTCGGTGCCAGGATCAATGCACGGCGCTCGAGGCGCGACTGAGCGCCCTCGAGGGCCTCGAGCGCGAGCGCGTCGGGCTCGCGCCCGCTGCCGCTCGTTTGCTGCGGGAACGCGAGCGCTTCGGCGAAGGGGCCGTACTCGGTCCCCTCTCCGACTTCGTGTCGGCGGGCTCGACCTCGGCACTGGTCGTCGAGCGGTTCCTCGGCATGACACTGCATGCCGTGGTCGTTCGCGATCAGCACGTCGCCGATGCCGTACGCTCCTGGCACGCGGCGGCGAATCCCGGGCCACTGCTCCTGTTACCGCTCGACGCGGTCGTGTCCGGACCCGCAGCGCAGGACGGCGATCTGGTGCGACAGGTGGAAGCCGCGCCGGACGTGTCCGCCTGGGTGCATACCCTGCTGGACAGGGTCCGCTCACTCGACGACGGCACCGCGTTCGTCGATGCTCGCGGCGCCGTGTGGCTCCCTGGCTCCGTGGCCGGGCCCGGACCGCTGCGCCGGCGTGCCGAGCTTTTCGCGCTCCGCGCCGAGCTCCAGGCGGCATTCGACGTGCGTGGCGCCAACACGGCGAGCGCGGAGACAGCGCGTGCAGCCCTTCAGGCCGCGGAAGCCGATGTGGCGGCGGCCACTGAGCGCTCGGCGCTCGCACAGTCGGAGGACCGACGCGCCAACGACGTTCGCACCGAGCTCGAACGCCGGCGGCTGCGCGGGCTTCGCGAGCTCGATGAAGCCGACGCCCTCACCGCCCGCCTGACGACTCGCCGGGGCGAGCTCGCGGATCTGCTCACCGCCGTTCACGCGCAAGCCGACGAGATCACTGCCTCGCTGGGCGAACGGGACGCCGCCATCCGTGACTATCGCAGCAACGCCCTCAGCGCCGAGCAGTCGCTGGAGAGGTTGCGCGACGAGCGTACCAGCGGCCAGGTGGCCCTCGCGCAGCTCCGTGCGCGGATGCAGGTGGCCGCCGATCGCCTGGCCCGCATCGACCAGGAACACGCCTCCGCAACGCAACGGCTGCACGTCCTCGCCGACGAGCTGTCGACGCTTGACGGCTCGGATGAGCGCCTGGCGATGCAGCTGCGGGCGTGGCACAGCGACCTGGATGTACGCGCCGCAGCGCTGCGCGATATCGAAGTCCGGTTGATGGCCGCCGAGGAAGATGTTCGTCAGGCGGACCAGGCGCTCACGGAAGCGGAGCACGCCCTCGACGGCGCGCGTCGTCAGGCACACGAGCGCGAGAGTTCCCTGCACCACGCGGAGCTCCGGTTCATCGAGCTCTCCGGCCGGCGGGCTGCGATCAAAGAGCGCCTGGAGACTGAGTGGCGCCGTCCGCTCGAAGACCTGCTGGGATCCTATCAGCCGGTCGACGTCGCCGACGACGTGTTGCGCGCGGAAGCTGAGCAACTGCGTGCCGAAGTGGAGAAGCTCGGCCCGGTGAACCCGCTGGCCATCGAGGAACACGAGGAGGAGGTCAAGCGCCTCGAGTTCCTCACCACCCAGCGTAACGACCTCTCGGAAGCCAGGAACAAGCTGCAGCTGGCGATCCGCGAGATCGACACGACCGCCCGGGAGATGTTCCTCAGCACCTTCTCGCAGGTGCGCGAGAACTTCCGCCAGATCTTCATGACCTTGTTTGGTGGCGGTGAGTGCGATCTGCGGCTCGAGAATCCCGACGCGCCGCTCGATTGCGACATCGAAATCCACGCCTCGCCGCGCGGCAAGCGCACGCAACGCATTCACCTGCTCTCGAGCGGTGAGCGTGCCCTGGTGGCGCTGTCGCTTCTGTTTGGCATTTTCCACACCAAGCCGAGTCCCTTCTGCCTGCTGGACGAAGTCGACGCACCGCTCGACGACGCCAACATCGGTCGCTATGTGCGCATGCTGAATCAGTTCAAGTCCAACACCCAGTTCATCGTGATCACGCACAACCCGCGCACGACGACGGAAGCCGCGGATGCGGTGTACGGGGTGACGATGCAGGAGCCTGGGGTCTCCTCGCTGGTGAGCGTGCGCATGCGGGGCTCCGCGGTGGACGACGCTCCCGTGCCCGATGATCGTGCGGCGGAGGGCCCGAGCGCCGAGGCCGCCTGACGGCTTCGGCGCGTGGCGCCACCATCGCCCATGCGCCTGACGACGATCGGCACCGGGACCGCAGCGCCGAATCCGCAGCGGGTGCAGAGCGGCTCGCTGATCGAAGCGGGGAGCGTGCGGCTGCTGGTCGATTGCGGCAGCGGCGTGTTGTGGCGCATGGCGCAACTGGGCATGGACTGGGTGCACCTCTCGCACGTCGCCATCACCCACTTTCATCCCGATCATTGCACGGACCTGGTCAACCTGCTCATGGCCTGGCGCTATGGCCTGCTGCCGCCGCGCGACAACGCCGTCACCCTGATCGGGCCTCCCGGTTTCTCCGCCTTCATCGACCGGGTCGCGGCGGCCTTCTTTCCCGATCTTCGCACGCTGGTGCCCGGAACGGTGGTCACGGAGCTGGCGCCCGGCGACCAGATCACGTTAGGCGATGACGTGTCCCTGGCGGCGTGCAAGGTGCCACATACCGACGAGAGCGTCGGCTTCGGCGTGCAGGCCGGCGGACGTCGGATCGTGTGCTCCGGCGATACGGGCTTCGACGCCGCCTTTGCCGAGTGGGCAACGGGAGCCGACCTCCTGCTCCTCGAATGCTCGCTGCCTGATCCAATGGCCATTCCGATGCACCTGACGCCGGGACGGTGCGGCGCCATCGCCGCCATCGCGATGCCGGGCCGGCTCGTGCTCAATCACTTCTATCCGCCGGTCGAAGCGATCGATATTCCCGGAGTCGTTGGGACCCTCTATCCGGGGCCGGTCTCACTGGCGCGTGACGGCCAGCTCTTCTCCCTGACCTGAGGAACCCCGGAACGGCTCCCCCAGCCGGGGGTACACTTCTCCCGATGCCATCCTTCATCAGCACCCTCGCATGCCTAACGCTTCTGGCGCCATCCGCGGTGTCCGGTCAAGCGTCGCCAGCGGATGCGGCAATCGATCGCGCCGTTGCTGCCTACGCCGGCATGAAGACGGCCCGGGCGACGTTCGAGCAGACGATCTCCAACGCGCTGACGGGGTCGGACATTCCGTCGAAGGGCGAGTTTCACCAGTCCCGCCCCGACAAGTTCGCCTTCCGGTTCAGCGATCCCAAAGGCGACATGATCGTCTCGGACGGGAAGTTCGTGTGGCTCTACCTGCCAAGCTCCACACCGGGCCAGGTGATCCGGGCGCCGCTGACCGCGGATCTGGAAGGGTCGATCGATCTCATCGGGGCCTTCTTCTCGAATCCGCGCGCCAAGTACACGATCACGGATGCGGGCCAGACGACGGTCGGTGGGCGTTCCACGCGAGCCGTCACGCTCGTTCCGCGCAGGAACGACGCGGGGTTCACCCGGGCGAAGGTGTGGATCGACACCGAAGACGGCATGCTCCGCCAGTTCGAGGCGCAGGAGAACAGCGGCATCACACGCCGGGTGCGGATCGTGACGTTCGTGCCTAACGCGGCGGTGTCGGCGGGAACGTTCACCTTCAAACCACCCAAGGGCGTGAAGGTCGTCGACGGCGCCGGCCTCCGCTAGCGACGATCAGTGCTCGATCGATGCGCTGGCGATCAGGTCCTGCGGGCGTTTCACTCCCGCGACCAGTGAGACCGCGCGCTGGATCACCTCGTCCTCGTCGATCACCCGGCGAGCTTCGGCCACCACGCCGAACTCGAGCCGCACGATCTCGCGGGCCAGGAGCTTGGACACGAGCCCCGACGCACGGTCGAAGATCCCCCGGTCGAAGGAGAAGTCCCGCGACCGCAGGATGCTCCATGCAGCGTCGAGCATCGCCGGCGTGACCTGAAACGCCGGTGACGTCACCCGGCCGGTCCCCCGCAACGACACGGCGTAGGCCGTCAGCGCATCGCGGAAGTCAGTCACCCGCTCACCGAGCGCATGCTGCAGCGCCAGCTCGTTAGGAGTGAGTGCCGTGTCGCCGGCGACCACATCGGGCACGATGCCACCGCCCCCGAACACTGTCCGCCCGGCATCGGTCCTGAATCGCTCCTCGTCCGCGTCGGTATTGCGGTCGTCCGCGGCCGCCCCGATTCCCCGGTCGATCGACCGACCCGAGGGGCTGTACCAGCGGGCAGTTGTGAGTCTGAGACCACCGCCGACGGTCGTCTGAAAAACGGCCTGGGCACTCCCCTTCCCGTATGTCGTGCGGCCGACGAGCAGGGCGCGGTCGTGATCCTGCAGCGCACCCGCCACGATCTCGGCGGCGCTCGCCGAGCCCTCGTCGACGAGCAGTACCAGTGGCAGCTGGGCCCACCGTTGCGGGAAGCTGTCGCTGTATGTCCGCGTCGTTTCGGCGGTACGCCCCTTCATTCGCACGATCGTTTGTCCCGGCTCCAGAAACAGGTCGGCGACACGTACGCCCTGCGTCAGCAGGCCACCCGGATTCCCGCGCACGTCGAGCACGAGGGAGCGCATGCCGGCGCGTGAAAGGGAGTCGATCGCCCGGGACAGCTCTCGCTCCGTCGAGTCGTTGAAAATCTTGAGGTCGACGTAGCCGACAGCCCCCGGGAGCAGCGCGGTACGACGCACGGCATGGCGATGCACTTCACCGCGCGTGACGACCACGGTCAGAGCCTGGGCCTGTCCAGGACGGTCGACCGTGAGCTTCACGGTGGTTCCGGCCGTGCCTCGAAGTGCGCCGCGCAGTTCTTCGTCGGTCCAGTCCTTCGTGCTTCGGCCGTCGATCTCGACGATGCGGTCGCCGGACAGCAGCCCAGCCCGCTCGGCGGGTCCGCCGGGGATCGGCGCGATCACCGTCGGCACGCCATCTCGCGAGTCGACGCGCACGCCCAGGCCCGTGTAGAGGCCGGTGGTCGATTCTGTCAGCCGCCGCAGTCGATCGGGAGGCAGGTACGCCGTGTGGGGGTCACCCAGCTCTTCGAGCATCCCCTTGAGCGCCTTCTCGAACAGGGCCGACGTGGGGATGGAGTCCACGTAGTGCTGCTGGATGTGCGACACGACGTTGTCGAACAGGCGCTCACGCTGCATGTCGGCGGCCCGGCCGGTGAACCCCCGACCGAGCAACCACCCGCCGCTGAGGAGAGTGACGGAGAGGATTCCGAGCGCTACGGTCGCGCGTGATCGCGAGGGATTCATGCTTGTGAATGAGACCCGCGAACGGAGCGAAACGTTTCAGGCCGACGCTGGAGCAGCACCTCCCAGATGCGGTCCTCGACCTCCTGAACGGAGCCCTGCCCATCCACGAGAGCAATGATACCGCATTCCGGGTGTTTCTGCTGCCACTCGGAGGTCGCGAAGCCACGAAAGGCAAGCGTGACGCGCTGATGAAAGTCCTCCCCCGAGCGTTCGAGCCGATCTGGAGCGCTCCGCGTCGCCGCTCGCGCCATTCCTCTCCCCGTTGGCAAATCGATCAGAATCGTGAGGTCGGGAACCAGGCCGCCTGTGGCAAACGTGTTCGTCATTCGAACGATGGTGTCATCGAGCCCGCGACCCGTGACCTGATACGCGTACGTCGAGAGGAAAAAGCGGTCGGTCAACACCAGCTTGCCTTGAGCGAGTGCCGGGCGGATGACGTTGTCCACGAGCTGGGCGCGCGATGCCATGAAGAGCAAGGCCTCCGCACGCGGCACAACGTGGAGCGGCGCATCGAGCACGAGGCGTCGGATTTCGTCGCCCAACGGCGTTCCGCCCGGTTCCCGCACGACCTCGACGTCGAGTCCATCGCGACGTGCGCGCTCGGCGATGCGCCAGAGCTGCGTGGTCTTTCCCACACCCTCCGCTCCTTCGAGCACGACCAGGGAACCGCTCACCGGACCACTACGAGAGGGTGATGATCGGACTCGCCGCCCCGCTTTTGATGCCTTCGGCGATCCACTGGTTTACCTGCTGCATCAGCTTGTCGAAGTTCTCCTGGGAGACAACTGCCCGCTGATACACCGACGTCACCTGGACCCTGCCTAACAATGCGTCGAGCTCCTTCTCCATCTCGGGGGTCGGGTCCTCGCCACGCTGCAACATGCGCTGGGCGTCGCGGCGCAACGTCTCCATGCGCTGGAGTTGAGCGACCGCCTCCTTGTCATTTCCCAGATCGTCATTCGCGCGCTTGAGGGCCTTGTACTCGTCGCTCTGGCCGAGCAGGCGACCCAGTTCCTTGGCTTTCGAATCGATCATGAGAAGGTGCGGTAGACAGTGGACGGGGCAGGGTGTTCTACTCCGTTCGCCGCGACGGACTCGTGGAGGCTAATGGGACGGAGTTCGCGTCGCCAAGACGAAGCGGTTGCGACCGCTGTAGTCGCGCCGGACTACTACTTCGCTGAAGGCGCCGGACGCGTGAACGATGCCTCCCACGACTTCAGCTCTCCGGGAATCCACCTCCAGGGCGAGCAATCCCCCGCGTCGCAGCGCGTGCCGTGCAGAGGCGATGATCTCACGTGTAACGGAGAGTCCGTCCCCGGAGCAACAGAGCGCCTGCGCGGGTTCCCAATCACGGACGAGCCCTGGGAGGGCCGACATCTCCTCATACGCGATGTACGGCGGGTTGGAGACCACGATATCGACCTGCTCGTGACGCAGCGGAGCCAGACCGGAGCCGGGCCGCAACTCGACCGGCGCTCGCAACGACGCCTCGGAAAGCCGCCGGTTCTCCCGAGCCACGCGAAGCGCATCGGAGGAGACGTCGGTGCCGACAACCCGAGAAAAGCGACCCTCCGCGGCCAGCGCCAGCGCAATGGCGCCCGAACCAGTGCCGACGTCGACAACAACTCCGCCTCCGCATTTGGCTGTCGCGGAGCCCAACACCAGCTCAACCAGTTGTTCCGTTTCGGGACGAGGTATCAGGACGCGCTCGTCCACTCTGAGGGTGAGAAAGCGGAAGGCCGCCTTCCCCACGGCATAGGCGAACGGTGCACCAAGCCCGCGTTTCATCACCGCTGTGCGGATCTGTGCGACCTCGTCGTGCGTGGGTCGCTCACCAGCGTGCAACACGGGCCAGAAGCGGGGCTTGTCCAGCACCGCGGCCACGAGCTCGCGCGCCTCATGACCTGGTCGACTCACGCCAGCCCGACTCAGCACCGCGGCCCCCTGGTCGACCAGCTCGGCGAGCGTGGGAGCGTACCGTGCGGGTCCAGCGTAGTGGTACGAGAGCGCCTCGCCGGTCATCCCCCCGCCCCGTCGCCACCCAGTCGTTCTTCCATGTCGGCTAACCGCAGGGCCTCGATCAGCCGACCGATGTCGCCGGCCATGACGGTCGGGAGATCGTGCTGCGTGACGTTGATGCGGTGATCCGTCACACGGCTCTGCGGATAGTTGTACGTGCGGATCTTCGCCGATCGATCGCCAGTGCTCACAGCGGATTTTCGCAGGCGCGATCGTTCCGCTTGCTGCTCCTGGATCTTGAGATCGAGCAGGCGAGCGCGGAGAACTTCCATCGCTTTGGCCTTGTTCTGGATCTGCGAGCGCTGATCCTGCTGCGTCACGACGGTGCCGGTGGGAATGTGCGTGATGCGCACCGCGGAGTCGGTGGTGTTGACGCCCTGTCCGCCCGGACCCGAGGCACGATACACGTCGATGCGGAGTTCCTTGTCCTGGATCTCGATGTCGATGTCTTCGGCCTCGGGCAACACCGCGACGGTGGCGGCCGACGTGTGAATGCGTCCCGAGCCCTCGGTGACGGGCACTCGCTGTACCCGATGAACACCGGCCTCCCATCGCATCTCGCCGAAGGCGCCATCCCCGACCACCTTGAAGATGACTTCTTTCAAGCCACCGAGCGTGCCGTCGGAGAGCGACATGACTTCGGTACGCCAGCCTACGTGCCGTTCGATGTACCGGGTATACATGCGATGCAGGTCGGCGGCAAAGAGCGCCGCCTCGTCTCCGCCGGTCCCGGCGCGGATTTCGACGATGGCGGGTCGGTCATCGAGCGGATCGTGCGGTACGATGAGGGGACGCACGTCGACCTCGAGACGGGCGATTTCCGCTTCCAGGCGCGCGACTTCGGCCCTGGCCTCGGTGGCAAGCTCCGGGTCATCAACGCCAACGAGCTCGCGCGCCTGCGCGAGCTCGTCATCGCATTTGCGGAGCCGGCCCGCCAGCTGAACGACGGCCTGCAGGCGCTGGTGTTCCCGCCCTAACGAGGCGAGACGTCGTGCGTCACGGGCGGTGGCCGGTTCTGAAAGTTCGTTCTCCACCTCGCGGGCGCGGGCGAGAGCGTCCGCCAGGCGATCCCGGATTAGGCTCAGGTGGTCTTCCCGCTGTATTTCTGGCGGAAGCGCTCGACGCGACCCGCAGTGTCAACGAGCTTCTGCTTTCCCGTAAAGAACGGGTGGCAGTTGGAGCAGATGTCGAGATGGAGCTCGGAAAGCGTAGAGCGAGTCTGCCAGCTGTTGCCGCAGGCGCAGCGCACGGTGCAGGTAGCGTACTCGGGGTGGATATCGGTCTTCACAGATCCCTCATGGGTGTTCGTCTAGAGCTGATAAAGCTATCAAGCTCAGAGCCCAAGATCAAGCGGCCTCAGAGCCCAAGATCAAGCGGCGCAAGGGGATAGGAGAGACGGGTGACGCGAGACGTTAGCGCGGGTGCACGTATGGGCTCAGCCAGGCGAGGCCCCGGTGGTGGAGAACAACAGGCGGCATCTCCCGTCTCCTGAATCTCGTCTGCGTCCCCGTCTGTGACCCACCGCACCGCGGGCCAGTGAGCAACCGACACAAGTTGCCCGCCGCCAGGCTCAGCTCCCTACCACTCCGCACGGTCGCCTTGCAGCGTCGGCTGGCCATCCGAGTCATGTGACTCCACGTATTCTGTGGCGTCAGTTCCAAGTGAGCTTGGCCACGTTTCCAGCTCTGCCTCTTCCTCGCTCTGAAGATGTCGACCACATTGCTCGAAAGGCCCGTGCGCACCATGGATAACGCCGCCTTCCTCAGCTCAATCCCGCTGTTCTCCAAGCTCGACGACGCCGAGTTGCAGCGCTTCGGCGAGTTGATGCGCGAGAAGAACTACCCAAAGGGCAGCGTCATCGTATTCGAAGACGACCCGGGGGACTCCCTGTTCGTCGTCCGCGATGGGCGCGTAAAAGTCGTCCTCATCGGCGAAGATGGACGCGAAGTGATCCTTGGCGTGCTCGGTGTAGGAGAGCACTTCGGCGAGTTGTCGCTCATCGACGACCAGCCGCGCTCGGCGCACGTCATCGCCATGGAGGAGACCAACCTCCTCGTCCTGCGACGCGACGACTTCCGGCGCCGGGTCGAGGCGAACCCGGCGGTCGCATGGTCGCTGCTGGTGGAACTGGCCCGCCGCCTCCGGCGCGCAGACGCCAAAATCCACGGCCTCGCGCTGCTGGACGTCCCGGGCCGCATCGCCCGCCTGCTGCTCGACTTCGCTGAGGAGAGTGGCTCGGACATGATCGAAAAGCCACTGACGCATCAAACGATTGCCCACATGATCGGCGCGAGCCGCGAAACGGTGTCCAGGACCATCCGCGACTTCCAGATCCAGGGCCTGATCAAGGTCGAGCGGCGCAGGATCTCGGTGGCAAACCGGGCAGCGCTCAAGCAGATGGCGCAGGCGCGGGTCTGATCTCGAAAGACAGCCGCCCGCCTCGAGCCGCGGGCGGCTTTCTTTTTTCTCCCCGATCCTCCTTTCGATTTCGTCACGGGACATGCGCGTCCGCTTCTGGGGAGCCCGCGGCTCCTGCCCCGCTCCCGGTCCGCAAACGGCCCGCTACGGCGGCAACACTACGTGTCTCGAAGTTCGCACCGACGACGACCACCTCGTGGTTTTCGACGCCGGCACGGGAATTCGTGACCTCGGCCGGTCGCTGGTCTCCGATTCGGACGGTCAGCCGATTCGCGGGGATCTCTTCTTCAGCCACGCGCACTGGGACCACATCCAGGGTCTGCCATTCTTCACGCCGGCGTTCCAGTCAGGGAATCACTTTCGTCTGTGGGGTTCGCCTTCCCTCGAAAGCAGCTTGGAAGTCGTGCTGCGACAACAGATGAGTCCTGTCGTCTTTCCCGTCGCGTTCGACCAGCTGTCCGCGCGCATGGAGTTCGCGCAGCTCGGCCACCAGAAACACACGGTCGGCGGCTGCGAAGTGCAAACAATCCACGTCAGGCATCCCGGGAGTGCGTTAGGCTTCCGTCTCGCCCCAGCCGGGGACGACCGGCGTTCCATGGTCTTCATTCCCGACAACGAGCTCGATCGGGATGGGGATCGCGCCGAGGATGCGTCGACCCGCGACGCACTGGTGGAGTTCGCCAGGGGCGCCAAAGTGCTGATCCACGATGCGATGTACACGGGGACCGAGTACATGGACCATCGAGGCTGGGGACACTCGTCCTATCGTGACGCGGTAGATTTCGCGATCGCCGCCGAGGTGGAGACGCTCGTGCTGTTCCATCACGAGCCCGATCGCGATGACGGAGCACTCGAAGCGATGCTGGCCCTGTGCCACCAGATGGTGACGGAGCGATCGGGCGCTGTGCGTGTCATCGCGGCCGCCGAAGGGATGACTCTTGGGGTTTGAGAGAATCCAGGTGTCTACATCGGCGGTCGGCAAGAGAAGCAGTGGACGTTGGTGTACTTGTGACAGGCCATGGGCGCCGCCAGGGCTTGGCGGAGCGTCACATCGCCGCTGAAGGCGCGATTCCGTCTGGTGAGCACGTCAAACGTGTTGATCACCTTGTCGTTGCGGTAGCCGGCGCGACCCTGGTACTTCTTCTGCTTCGCGATCTCGTCTTCGATCGCCGCCATATTGCCCTCGATGGACTCAAGATGCTGATCCGAAAAGCCCGCTGGATTCGCAACGGCCTGCTCGCGCTCGGGCTGTTCGTCGGATCCTCTACAGTGGGAGCTCAGGTCCGGGAGATCCGGTCCGTCACGCCCACTCCGTCGGCGCCCACTCTGGGCACTCTCAAGTTGCGGCAGGCGGAGTTCGAGGGGTTCCGTCGAGAGCGAATCCCGGCGATGAGCCTCGGCCGCGGCGGGTCCGGCGACTGTGACGAGCAGGTAGGCCGCTTCTGCTATTGGTACGACGAAAACGAGCCCCGGCCCCCGAGCGAACCGGCGGAGATCCGTGAGGCGCGCGCGCGATTCATCGCTGCAGTGGACTCCAGCGCGAGGGAATACCCAGCCGAGCGGTGGACATCTGGCACCCTCGTTCGCTACCTGGCCGAGGCACAGCGCCATGACGAAGCCATCAAAGCCGCGGAGCGCTGCGCCGGCGATGGATGGTGGTGCCCTGCACTCCGCGGGTTTGCGCTCCACGTCGCGGGCCGACACGCGGCGTCCGACAGCGCGTGGTCCCGCGCCCTCGCCGCGATGGATGAGCGGCAGCGGTGCGAGTGGCGTGACCTCAAGCTGCTGCTCGATGATGACCTGCTCCGCGACTATCGAAACATCAATTGCGAACAGCGTTCGGTGATGGAGCAGCGCATCTGGTGGCTTTCACGGCCGATGCTGTCGTCGCCGGGCAACGATGCACGCGCGGAGTTCCTGTCCCGTCGCCTGTATGCCGCCTTCCTCGACGAAGCGCCGTCGGTTCACTCCCTCGGCTTTGACGCCGACGAACGCGAGCTGCTGCTGCGCTACGGATGGCCGCGCGCCTGGACGAGCAGCAACGTGTATGTCGCCGGCCGAGGCTCCCAGCGCGTGATCACCGGTCACGAACCGACCCCGGCACCACCGATGCTGCCGATGGCGACCTCGGTCAAGAACCCGGCGTTCAGCGATTCGCTGGGTTGGCGGGGCAAGGGACTCCCCGGCGTGCGAGCTCGCTACGCCCCGGAGCATGCCCGGAGACTGCTGCCGCTGGCGCACCAGTCGGCGATCTTCCGCCGCGGCGATTCGGCCGTCGTGGTCATGGCCTACGACGTCGCCAGCGACTCGGCACTGGCGCGCGCCGCCCTCGCCGGTGACAAACTTTCCGCAGCCCTGGTGCTGACCCGGGGTGAGGAAGCCGATGCGGCGATCTCGCGGCTGCCGCTACCCGGAGTGCGTGGCACGCTCACGGCTCGCACTCGCTGGGAGCCGATGCTGATGAGCGCCGAAGTGGCCGACATGTCGGGCAACACGCTGGCCCGGGCGCGCTATGGGCTGCGGGCGAGCGACACTCCCGGGTCGCGCGTCAGCATCTCGGATCTCCTGCTGTTCGAACCGTGGGATGACATGCCTCGCACACTCGACGACGTCATCCCGCACGCCCGCGCATCGCTCACCGTTCGGCCCGGCTCCAAGGTCGGGATCTACTGGGAGACCTACAACACGAACCCGGTCGGTGAGGGAATCCAGGTCGCGATCACGGTCGCCCCGGAACAAAAAGACGGTAGCTGGCTGCGGCGCGGACTGACGGCCCTCCGGCTCGTGCGAGAGGCGCAGCCCGTGTCCGTTGGCATCAGCGATGTGTCGGCGCGCGGGCTCGGATACTCCCCGCGTGCCGTCGTCGTCGATCTGGCCACCCTGAAGCCCGGCCGGTACATCATGCAGCTGGAGATCACGGCCGAGGGGACCGCTCCGGTGCGCGCCGAGCGCATGTTGTCGGTGGGCGGGCGATAGCACTGATGCGCGAGAATAGAGAATGACGGCTTCTCTATTCTCTATTCCCGATCGTCAGGCTTCCCCCATCCACCACCCCCGGGCGTCAACACCGAGATCACATCGCCTGGATTGAGCTCGAGCCTGCACTTGGCCGGGATGGGCTCACCATTGAGCAGGTTGCGTCCCGTGTGCGCCGCGCCACCCCCAGCCGCGCCCTGTGGGGCATAGCGGCGGCGCTCCGTCACGAGGGTGACGGTGCATCGCTCCAACACGCGATACCGGCGCACGACCCCGTTGCCTCCTTGGAACTTGCCGACGCCACCGGATCCCGAGCGAATGGCATACTCGTCGATGCGGAGCGGATACGTCTGTTCGAGCGACTCGATGGGCGTGTTCCGCGTATTGCTCATCGCCACGTGCACGGCACTGGGACCGGGTCCACGCTCGCTGGCGCCCTGCCCCCCGCCTAACGTTTCATAGAACGTCCAACCGCGCCCGCCAAAGGTGATGTTGTTCATCGTCCCCTGTCCCTGGGCCGGCGCACTCACACCAGCATTGGCGAGGGCGGCAAAGATCGTATCCGTGATACGCTGCGACATCTCCACGTTGCCGGCGGCCACGGCTGCGGGCCAGTGCGCGTTGATGGCGCTCCCTGGCGGCACGATGAGGTGCACGGCGCGGGCGATGCCGTCGTTGGTCGGCACATCGTCGTCCAACAGCGTGCGCAGGACGAACACGGCCGCGGCACGCGTGACCTGGAACGGACAGTTCACGTTCCCTTGCACCATCGGCGACGTGCCGGTGAAGTCCAGGACCAGCCGGCCGTCCTGCACGAAGAGCGTCACCGCGACGGCCACGTCGTCCTCGGTCACGCCATCTCCCTCGAGCGCGTCGCGGGCACTGCCCCGGATCGCACCTAACGCGGCAATTCGCGCGAACGCCCGCCGCTCCGTGTATTCCAGCAGAGCATCGCAGGCGGCATCCACGATCGTCGCTCCTTCGCGCGCGCGCAGCGCGAGCCATCCGTCGCGACCGGCGGCACAGGCCGCGCGCTGCGCCCGCAGGTCGCCGAGCCGCTCCTCTGGCGTGCGTACGTTGGACAGCACGAGCGCCAGCACGTCGTCGTGCCAGGCACTGCCCCGCGCGATACGCACCGGCGGGACGATGATGCCTTCCTGCACCAACTCGGTCGCGCCCCGCGGCATGCTGCCTGGGCTCATCCCCCCCACGTCGGCGTGATGCGCGCGTATGGACGCAAAGCCCACGATGCCAGCGTCGTCGCCGATCACTTCCACCATGGTGAGGTCGGGGAGATGCGAGCCGCCGTGATAGGGGTCGTTGAGCAGGAACACATCACCGGGCCCGGGATTTCGCGCCACCACCGCCTTCACCGATTCGGGCATCGCGCCGAGGTGCACCGGGATGTGCGCGGCCTGCGCGACCATGCGACCGCGTGCGTCGAACAGCGCTGACGACGCGTCGCGGCGCTCGCGAATATTCGGCGAGAGCGCACCACGCTCGAGAACCGTGCCCATCTCTTCCGCGATCATGGCGACCGCGTTGGAAAAGACCGTCAGGCGGAGGGGATCGAACATGGACTGATGGCGATGGGCGATGGGCGGTGCGGCTAGGTTCGCTCGAGTAACCAGCCACCGAGTGCTAGCGACCGGGCGGTCCAACCGTCGGCAACCAGCATCGTGGCATCGGTGAGCGCAACGACCGTGACGCCGTTCACCACGACCTCGAGCGCTCCGCCGTCATCACGTGCCACACCGGCGGTCCATGCATTGGGCCCCCGTCGTTGCAGGCGGACTTCCGGCGCCGGCGACGTTCGCGTGCACCGAATGCTCACGAGCTCCACCGACGTCTCCAGTCCAAAGCCGTAGCGACGCTGGTGCATTTCGCGAAACGCAGCGTCGAGGACGCCGACCGGACGGGTGGGCTCGTACGGCACTTCCAGTTCGTGTCCCTGCCCGGTGAACCGCGCACGGACGATCCATTCCGCGACGCCGCCGCCACCGGCGCGCTGTCCCGTGGCCACCGCGAGCTCCTGGAGCTGGGCATCGAGTGCGGCGTCGGCACGGGCCATGACGCTGGACATCGCGACGCGCTTTTCAGGCGCCACGGCCAGCCCCAAAGCGCTCAGCACGCCCGCGAACGGCGGAACCAGGATGCGGTTCATGCCTAACCGCTCGGCAAGCCCGCAGGCGTGCAGCGGCCCGCCACCTCCAAAGGCCACCAGGACGCACTCGCGAGGATCGACCCCGCGCTCCACGCTCACACGCCGCAGGGCGCGGGCCATCTCCGCATCGGCGGTCGCAATCATGGCCTCGGCACACCGCTCGGGCCTCACACCGGCCCGCGCCGCCAGCTCCCCCACGGCCGCCAGCGCGGCCACCGCATCCAGGCGCACGCCGTCGCCCACGCGATCCGCACGGATGTTGCCTAACGTGATGTGTGCGTCGGTGAGCGTGGGCTGGGTGCCACCGCGACCGAATGCGGCGGGACCGGGTACCACCCCCGCGCTGTGCGGCCCGACGCGCAGTGCACCCCCGTCGTCGAGCCAGCCGATCGAGCCGCCGCCAGCCGAGACCGTCTCCACGAGCACGCGGGGCAATGCGATCGGCACGCCTGCCACACTCCCACCGGCTTCCACCAGTGGCTGCCCGTCGAGGATGAGGCCGACGTCGGCGCTGGTCCCTCCGATGTCGATCGAGAGTGCGCGGGGGAAGCCTGCCGCGCGCGCGGCCAGTGCCGCACCGGCCACGCCACCGGCGGGCCCCGACAGCGCCAGCGACGCGGCCGACCCGGCGGCATCGCGGGCGTCACGCATCCCGCCGCTGGACGACACGACTCCCGGCACGGGCAGACCTAACGCGGCCACGCGGTCGCCAAGGCGCGACAGATAGCGGGAGACGCCTGGACGCGCGTAGGCCTCGCACACGGTCGTTGCGGTCCGCTCATACTCGCGGATCTCCGGCAACACATCGGACGACACGACGACGTCCACGTCCGGCAGCCGCTGGACGATGGCATCGCGCAGCAGCCGTTCGTGGCGCGAATCGGCGTAGGCGTGGAGGAGCGCGACGGCGACGATCTGCGGATCGAGCTGGGCCACGCGGGCCGCGACGTCCCGGGCCTGCGCCGGCGTCAATGGCCGCGTCACCCCCTGGGGCTCGATGCGCTCCGGAACCGGCACGACGCGGGAGCGATCCACGAGCGGCGCAGGGTGATGTCGCGCCAGATCGTAGAGCGATGCGCGCTCCTGGCGCCTGAGGTCGAGGAGGTCGACCGCGCCCTCGGTGGCACACAGCACGACCTTTGCGCCCTTGCGCTCGAGGAGCATGTTGGTCACCACGGTCGTGCCGTGCACGATTCTGGTCACGCCATCGCCATGGGCCGCGTTGCCCGCCAGCGCCTCCGCAACGCCGACGCTCTGATCGTCCGGCGTAGACAACACCTGGGCAGCGACGGCGGTTCCGTCGTCAAGATAAACCGCGACCAGGTCGGTGAACGTACCACCGACATCGATGCCGAGTGTCAGTTGCCGACCGCTCATGCGGTCTTGCGACGGTACAGCAGCGCGAGCACCGCCGCGTGTGGCGCGAGGACGAGCAGCGCCATCTCCTCGCTGCGCTGCGGCCAGCGCACCAGTCCGAGGACAATGCCGATGACGGCCAGCACGCCGCACGCCACCGCCAGCCATCTCCCCCACGTTCGCACCGGAGATCGCCGCGCCACCAACACGGCCAGCACGATCCAGAGGGGATTGAAGAACAGCAGGTTGACGTTCTCGTAGGCCCAGACGTGTCGCGTCATGGTCCATAACACGACGATCAGAACGCCGCAGATCCCGGCGATCGTGCACCATACGGCGGCGACCGCGCGCGAGCCCGCCGGCGTGAACCGCGCCAGCCCAAGCATGATCGCGGCGAGGCCGACGCCAAGCAGGAGATAGCGCAGCTGGTGGTTCGCCGGGGCAAGAGCCTCGGGAGCGCGGATGGCCGTGAACATCTCGCGCTCCGCCCCGACGAGGGGCAGCTGCGTCCCGTTTGGACCGGCCACCGTCATCTCGCGCAGGGCGTCGCGAAGCCGCATGGGAATGAACATCGCTTCGAAGCGCGACATCTCCCGGTCGGAGGGCCTGCCCAGCCCGATGTCTATCCCGGTGTAGGTCAGGGGATCGGGCTCCATGAGACGTCGCGCCTCGTCGCGAAAACTCATGCCGCTGGGCACGGCATCGAACTGCAGCCGAAGGGCGCCACCTAACGCGCGGTCGAGCGCATCGCGCACGCGCGTGGAACAGTTGTCGATGAAGTAGTCGTAGCGATAGTACTTGTTCTCCTCGCGCACATTCCACTCCACGAAGTCCCGGATGGCAAGGCGGGTGGCCGGCGGCAGGTCGAGGTCCTGCACCCAGACCGAGCGATTGATGCTCCGGTAGTAGTCGACCGTGAGCCCACCATCGTTGGGTGCCACCCAGTAGCGATTCTCGCCGCGAATGAAGCGCGGCAGGAAATCCGCTTCGGTGAACGAGAACGTGCCCCAGTTGTAGACGATGTCCGTGTTGGCGGACTTGTCGCGGATGCCGAGTGCGTTGTGCCCGAAGCGTTCCCATACCGCATCGCCAACGCCCATCGTCATCACGTAGATCTCGAGCTGTGATCCGGGCACGGGTGGGACGACCGCCTGTGCTCTCGCGATGCTCGGCGCGGACATGAGGAGCATCGCCCCGACGCTGGCAGACCGGAGACGGGAGACGGGCCACGGGAGACGGGACTTCATCAGAAGCGGACTTCCTTGCCGTCTTCTGCCGACTTGTAGGCGGCTTCGAGCACGCGATGGACGATCACCTGGTCGGTCGGTGGCTCGTAGGGGATCCCCCCGTTCAGCACGGCGAGCAGGTGGCTCAGCTCCGCTCGATACGACTGAATGAAGGCACTCTCGCGCGCGGATGCGCCCGTGGGCGTGACATTGACGGGCACGCCATTGAGCTCCTTCACCACCCGCAGGGGCGCGAGACGGGTGCTGCCGCGCTGCCCCAGCGTCTCGAACCACCAGCGCTCCTCATCGCCGACGTAGGCCCAGCTCAGGTCGATGCTGACCGTCAGCCCTCCTTCGCATTCCACCACGACCAGCGCCGTCTCCTCGACGGCGTTCGCGCCACGCGAGCGATGCATGTTGGCCCAGACCCGCTCCGGTTTGGGGAAATCGGCCACCCAGAGTGCGAGGTCCAGCAAGGGGAACCCGTGCTCGAACAGGGCGCCGCCACCGGATTCCTGCCGCCGCAGGCGCCAGCCTTCGATGTGGCCCCGTTGCTGCCAGGCGCCTGCCCGTACGCCTGTTAGGCGGCCGAGCTCATCGCCGCGGATGAAACGCTCCATCGCCTGGACGTCGGCCCGGAACCGATGGTTGTTGCCCACCAGAACCTTCTGGCCCGCGCGCGTCGCCGCGAGGAGGATTCGCTCCACGCCCCGCGCGTTGAGCGACAGTGGCCGCTCGCAAAAGACGTCTTTCCTGGACGCGATCAGCTCGAGGACGTGTGGTTCGTGCAGGTGGTTCGGCGTCGCCACGATGGCCGCGTCGAACTCCCGGTACTCCAGCGCATCCTCGAGATCCGTGAACACATCAGGAATGCCAAAACGATCGGCCAGGGCGCGTGCCTTTACCTGATCGTTGTCCACCAGAGCCGCCAGCTGAACACCGCGCATCCGCGAGAGCACGGGAAGATGCGTGAGCTGGGCAATGGCTCCCGCGCCGACGACGGCCATCCTCACCGGTGTTGTCATCCCTGCAGCACCATATCCGAAGCCTCGTCGTCAGCGGGATGCGTCCTGCAGTCGTGCCAGTTGCGTGCCCGGGTAGTACGCCTCGAGAATCGCCGCCGCGTCCCATCCGGCGCGTGCGCGTCCGATCGCTCCCCACTGACACATCCCGACTCCATGGCCGTTGCCACGTCCGCGCAGTGTCAGCTGCGAAAGCCCTCCGTTGCGCCCCACCACCGGTTCGAGCGAAAAATAGGTCGAGTTCAGTATCTCGCCACCGACGTCTCGCAACGCGAAGCGCATGTCGTTGCCGGTCATCGTCACGGTGCCAGCGTCGGTGTCGAACGCCAGACGTCCCACGCGGCCCGAGGGCGTCAGCGACGCGACGCGTGCCATCCGGACGCGCGGCACGCGCTGGCCCCCGGCCTGCCGAGCCACCGCGTCGAGAATGGCGCGCTCGTCGAACGAGCGTTCCCACCGGAATCGCGGCGAGATGTCGCACCACGCGCGGTCGGGTCCCGACATCCGATCGCTCACTGAACGCAGATACCGCTCCGATCCTCCGCTCCAGACCTCGGCCGGGGCCGCGGTCGATCCGCCACACGTGGAGTGATACGGCGCCCGCACGACCTGACCACCGAACGACAGCACCACACCGCTGGTCGCGCGCACCGCCGCATCACTGACCGACAACTCCGCGTCGACTCCCCCATAGACCTGGTCGACGGGACGGGCCGTGAGGTCAAACAGGCGGGACACCCCTTCGAGCGCGCGGACGACGGTGTAGGAGCGCGCGGCAATCGCCTGCGCTTCGATCGCCGATGCCTCGTTAGGTTTCCGCGGGCCGATCTCGAGGGGAACCACGCCACGGAGATACTCGTCGAGGGGAAGCACGTTCACCACCAGGACGGCGGTGTCCGTGGCGACGTAGCGCAGCTCTCCGCGGTAGCGTCTTGCCGCATGGCTGACGAGGGCGTCCGGACCGTCGGGCGTCAGCGTGAACGGCTCGTCCGACCAGGCCGTCACATGACGCCCATCGAGCGATGCTGCACGTAGACGTCGATTGTTGCGCTCGATGCGCCAGGTCGCGGCGACCCCGTGCGCGTGCGTCCGTCCCCACGCATCTGCGAGGCGCCAGGGCGACGTTCCTCCCACGCTGATCTCATACGGAGCCGACGCCAGTACCACGCGCAGCTCCGTCGGTGCCTTGATGCGAGGAAGACCCGGCGACTGCGGCCTGGACCCGCCCGTGGCGACGAGGACCACCGCGGCGAGCGTCGCCAGCCTGACCCTGCGCATCATGACGGGAACGGCCGACCGTACGCAGCGTGGCCAGCGACTCCGCTCGCCACGGGGAGCTGGCGTCTGGCGCGGATCACGGGCGACGCGACCACTGCATCTCGAACACGAACCACCTCGCCCCGGAAGTCGTAGTCGTCGACGACCTCTTCGAGCCTCACGTCGACGATCGAGCCGGGCGCAGCCGTGGTGGTGAGCCATGTGACGCCATCGATGTCGTCTGCCTGTGCGGTCAACCGTGCCTGCGTCGGGGACGTGGCCGACGCCGGCCGGTCGATTATCGCCGGAATGACCGTGCCAAGCAGCGTGGCGTACCGGTCCGCCGTCACGGCGCGCTGTTGTTCCTGCACCTGCTCCAGCCGTTCGCGCTTCACCTCGTCAGGCACGTCGTCAGGCAGCTCGAACGCGCGTGTGCCTTCCTGCGGCGAATAAGCAAAGGCGCCGACGCGTTCCAGCTGCACGTCCTCGAGGAACTCGAGTAACTCCTGGAACTCGTCCTCCGTTTCGCCGGGAAACCCGACGATCACCGTGGAGCGGATGGCCACACCCGGGATCGCATCCCGGATGCGACGGACCTTCTCCAGCTGCCGCGCCTTGCGCTCGGGGCGCCGCATGCGCGCCAGTACGGTGTCCGCGGCATGTTGCATCGGGATGTCGAGGTACGGGACGATGCGCGGTTCGCGCGCCAGCAGGGCGAGCATCGCGTCCGTGAGCCCGGCACTGTAGATGTAGAGCAGCCGGAACCACGGAATGCTCGTCTCACGCAACAATCCGGCGAGAAGCTCCGGCAGCCCATGGCCGTCGCGGACGTCGCGACCGTAGTGGGCGAGATCCTGGGCCACGAGGTTCACCTCGCGCGCACCCTGGGCCTCCAGCAACTGCGCCTCGGCCACCAGATCGCTTGACGAAAAGGACCGGTGACGCCCGCGCATCAGGGGGATTGCGCAGAAGGCACACCCGTGGTCGCAGCCCTCGGAGATCTTCAGGTACCGCACGTGGGGCAGGTCGCCCGTGTACAGGCGCACGCCGGGATGGGTGAGGGCCGGAGCGTCGCTGAGCAGCCCCCGCGCCTCGACCTCGGCCACCAGCCGATCCGTTTCCGTCGTGCCCAGGAAGAGGTCCACCTCGGGAATCGCGTCACGCAACTCGTCCCTGTGGCGCTGGACCATGCATCCCACGGCCGCGACCATCCGGCAGGCGCCGTCTTCCTTGAGACGGGTCGCCTCGAGAATGGCATCGATCGATTCCTTCTTGGCCGCGTCGATGAAGCCACACGTATTGATGACGATGAGCTCCGCGTCGCCGGGCGATTCGGCCCGCGACGCCCCATGGGCGGTGAGCTCGGCGACATAGCGCTCGCTGTCGACGGTGTTCTTGTCGCAGCCTAACGTGACGACGTGGAAGCGCATGGTCAGCTGGGGACAGACGGCAGACACGGAATGGCGGGCGGCATCAGTAGCCCCGTTCCCGATCCACGACCCACCTGGGCAATCTGCCGGCCTCCAGGGCTCCCAGGCATTCGAGAAAGCCTTCGCCGGCTCCAGCGGTCGTCGTGATGCCGGAGATGTGCGGAGAGATCATCACGGCGCGATGCATCCAGAGGGGTGACTGCTCGGGCAACGGCTCCGTTTCGAAAACGTCCAGCGCCACACCCGACAGCCATCCTCGTTCCAGCGCTTCGGGCAAGGCAGCCTCCTCCACGACGGCGCCACGCCCCGCATTGAGAAGCACCGCGCCGTTGCACCTCGACAGCATGTGCCGATTGAACAGTCCGCGCGTCGCCGGCGTGATCGGAAGGGTGAGAATGATCCACCGGGCGTCTCCGACGAGGTGGGGAAGCGCACTCGCCGGATACACAGCGCTGAACGCGGGCGAGTCGCTCAGCCCGGTGCGCGAGACCCCGGTCACCGTCAGCCCAAGCGCCGCCAACGACCGCGCGACGGCGCTGCCGACATCACCCGTTCCCACGAGCAGCGCGCGGGTGCCAGCCAGCATGGGAATGTCACGCGGCGCCCAGCGCCGATTGGACTGGGCGCGGGCCAGATCCAGCAGCTGCTGCTGAAAGGCGAGGACGCGTGCCACGGCCCATTCGGCGATCATGGGCCCGAAGGACTCGGGAGTCCGCGTCAGCAGGATCGAACGGTCGATTTCCACGGGCTGCATCCAGGCATCGACGCCGGCGCCGGTGCAATGCACCCAGCGGACGCTGCCTAACGTGGCGCGCAGCGGCCGCTTGAAACCAATGTAGGCGTCGGCCCAGGCCATATCGTCACTGGACAGATCGGCCAGCTTCCCGCCGCGGATTTCGAGGTCGGGACGACGCTCGCGAATCCAGGCGGCGAGGTCGGCATGCGCATTCGCGCCGATGACGATCCGTCGCGGCGCGAACGGCACAGGAAACGACATCAGCGGTAATTGCCGAACTTGAGCTCGACGCCGAAGTCCTTCAACCGGAGCAGCGCCATCGCCCCCTGCAGATCGTCCTTGGACGGTGAGCTCACGCGGACCTGATCGCCCTGAATCGCGGCCTGTACCTTTTTGAGCCTGGCTTCCTTGATCGCGGCGGAGACCTTCTTCGCGGTGTCGGAATCCAACGCCATCTTGAGGCCGATTTCCTTTCGCACGGTGTCTCCACCCGCGGCAATCGTTTCCCCTGCATCCAGGTTCTTCACGGGGACGCCCCGCTTGATCAGTTTGGTCTGGAGCACGTCAAACAGCGCCCGCATCTTGAAGTCATCGTCAGCCACGAGCTTGAGCTTGCCCTCGGCGCGCGCGAACTCGATCGCGGCCCTGGAGCCCTTGAAGTCGTACCGCTGTGCGATCTCCTTCTGCGCCTGGTTCACCGCGTTGTCGACCTCCTGGAGGTCCACGCCGGTGGTCACGTCAAAGGAGTAGTTGTCGGCCATGCCGTGGAAGCTAATCGCCGCGAGGTCGTCGCTGTACGCGCGGGAGCAGGTGCGTCGGGTTGCCGGGTCCGGGTGCAACCGCTTCTTAGTTACGCCGATCGTGGGGATCGCCTGGACCATTGGGTCGAAAGGCCAGGTCGAAGGCGAGCCACATGAGTTTGGAGATCGGGTACAGGAGCACCGGCGCCGCCACCATGCCGAGTGGTGCCACGATCTGGATTGTGTCCCAGGGCACAAGCGGCCATCGGATCATGAGGAACCCCACGAACAGAACCGCAAACAACCCCTCCGCGAGCACCAGGTTGAACATCATCGCGCCGATGAAATAGTCGGACTCGCCTCGTTCGATGGAGAGCTTGCAGCGCCCGCACCGTTGTCGCATCCGGAACCAATGTTCGAGGACGGGACCACCACCGCAGTTGGGACAGCGAAGCGTGATTGCTCTCCCGAGCAGGCGCAGGAGGCGTCGTAGTGCGGGGACCTGCAGCTCGAGCTCGGTGTTGGCTTCGTGGGCGAGCGAGTCGCGGCCGGCGCTGGGCGGTGCGGTCGGGTCTGGAGCGCGCGGGTCGGCGCCCATGGCGATTCAGCCCAGGAACGATTCCAGGGCACGGGCCCGGCTGACGTGCCGGAGCCGGGAGAGCGCCTTCTCCTTGATCTGGCGCACGCGCTCCCGGGTGATGCCTAACAGGGCGCCGATCTGCTCCAGGGTCATGGGCTCCTCGCCGTCGAGCCCGAAGTACAGCCGGAGGATCTTCGCCTCCCGTTCCTTCAGGCTGCCTAACGCTTCCTCGATCGATTCCGTCAGCGCCTTTTCGAAGGTCTGCTCGTCTGGCGTGGGATTGAGATTGTCGGGAAGGTAGTCGAGGAGCTTGTTGTCTTCTCCCGGCGTCAGCGGGGCGTCGAGGGAGAGGTGGGCCTGGGAGATGGACATCGTCTTGGCCACTTCCTCTTCCGTGATGTCCATGCCATCGGCGATCTCGGCATGGGTGGCCTCGCGACCCAGCTCCTGCAGCAGCATGTTGGCGCGCTTACCGATCCGGTGCAGCGTGCCCGCCCGGTTGAGTGGCACGCGCACGATGCGCGACTGTTCGGCCAGCGCCTGAAGGATTGCCTGGCGGATCCACCACACCGCGTACGAGATGAACTTGATGCCTTTGGTTTCGTCGAACTTGTGGGCCGCGCGAATGAGACCGAGGTTGCCCTCGTTGATCAGGTCGGAGAGGGACACGCCCTGATTCTGGTACTTCTTCGCCACGGAGACGACGAAGCGGAGGTTCGATCGCACGAGCTTGTCGAGCGCGTCCTGATTGCCGCCACGAATCAGCTGCGCCAGCTCGACCTCTTCGTCACGCGAGATCAGCGGATAGGCGCTGATGTCACGCAGGTACTGATCCAGGGAGCCTTCGTCGAACGCGGACCGCCGTGCGCCGGCGCGACCGCCGCCAGTGCCACCGTTCTTGCGCCGAACGGGAGCCTCCGGCACCTCTGAGATATACGGATCAGTCACACCAGAACCTAATGAATACGTTCGCCAAGACGGCTCCATCGAATGCGAGTCAGCCAGTCGAACCGTGCCACCGAATCGGCCTCGTAGCTGTAGTACACCATAAACGGTTGACCGCGCACGAGGGAATCAGGGACGAAGCCCCAGTAGCGGCTGTCGAGCGAGTTGTCGCGATTGTCACCGAGCACGAAGTACTCGTGCTCCGGAACCACGATCGGGCCCCAGTTGTTTCGCGACGGTCGATAGGCGATCGACGCCTGCGCGGTCTTGATGAGAAAATCCCGTTGCCACCGAAACTCCTCTCCCGACGGATCACTCTCCGGTTCCGTGTGCGAAACATAGCGCTCTTCGACCGTTACGCCGTTCCGCACGAGCACGCCATTCGTCATGGCCAGCGTGTCGCCCGGAACGCCCACGAGACGCTTGACGAAATTCTTGGAGGGATCAGGAGGCCACTTGAAGACGATCACGTCACCACGTTCCGGCGCGCGCACTGCTGGCAGTCGCTTCCGTGTGAGGGGAAGCTCCGCTCCGTAGAGCAATTTGTTCACCAGGAGGAAGTCGCCGACGCGCAACGTCCCTTCCATCGAGCCGCTGGGAATCTTGAACGCCTCCATGATGAACACGTGGAGGAAGAGAAACAGGAACAGCGCGAACACGAGCGAGCGCGCCCACTCCCAGAGGAAGGCCCCGGGTCTGAAGCGCCGCTGGTTGACGCGTTCGAGCGCATCCGCCTTCTGCTCCGCCGTGATGTGTGCGGCGGGCCCTTCGGCCGAGGCCTTGGCGCTCACTGCAGAATCGCTCACGCCTGCCCCCGTCTCACGAATCGTGCTCCAATCCGCTCAGCGGCCGCGCGCACGGTGTCCAACTGCGAATCGTTGGAGCGGGCCACGAGCACCGTGTGACGACCCTCGGTTGCCACGGCCACGTCCTGTAGCAGGTCCGTGCTACCAAGGGCGGAGCGCAGGCGTGAGGCCAGGTCCGGCATGCTTTCCGCGGTGACGACGACCACCGGTGCGACGACGCGCGCCTGCTCGTCGCGGCTGGCAAGCATCGCGACGACGCGATCGACTGCGCTCCTAACGAGTGCAGCCTCCACGGCGCGGCCCCTCACCTGTCGGGAGACGCGCCTGATCAGCTCTTCACGTTCAGCGGGGGACACCAACATCGGAGACGGGAATTAATGGCGCTGGCTCTGGGGAAGGAAGGGACCGGGACGGAGACCGAGCTTCGGGAATCGGGATTCGGGATTCCAGAGTCGGGAGTCGGGATTGGAAGCCACTGAGACTCGGCCAACGCCACTCGCTGATCTCGAGTCCTGCGGTCCAGCGTCCAATCCCGAATCCCGAGTTCTTACTCATACGTATCGAGCTGTGCCCGCTGCAGACTCCCTGAGTAGTCGACATAGCACACTTTGGTTTCCGAATAGAACTCGTAGACTTCCCACCCACCCTCGCGGTGTCCGTTCCCCGTCTGTTTGACACCGCCGAACGGCAAGTGCGCTTCCGCGCCGATCGTCGGCGCGTTCACGTACGTGATGCCGTTGTCCAGCTCGGACATGGCGCGGAAGGCCAGCTGTACGTTCGTCGTATAGAGCGAAGATGAGAGCCCGTACTTCACGTCGTTGTTTACCGCAAAGGCTTCGTCGGGGTCCGCCACTCGGATGACCGAGAGCAGCGGGCCGAAGATCTCCTCCTGTTCCAGCCTCGATCGTGCCATTACCCCGGCGAAGATTGTCGGTGCAAAAAAATGGCCATGGGCGAGCGAGGCCACCGAGGCACGCGTACCGCCCGTCAGCAGTTCGCCCCCCTCCGCGGTACCGATTTCCACGTATCGTTCGACTTTCTGCACCGCCTCCTCGTGGATGAGGGGTCCCACGTCGGTCCCTGGCTGACGACCATCGCCCAGTGTGAGGCTCTCTACTCTGTCGACGAGCATCCCCAGGAACTGGTCATGTACCGCGCTCTCCAGGATTAGTCGGCTGGTGGCCGTGCACCGTTGTCCCGTGGTTCCAAACGCTCCCCAGAGGACGCCCTCGAGGGCGAGCTCCAGGTCGGCGTCCTTGAGCACGATCTGCGCGTTCTTGCCCCCCATTTCGAGAGAAAGACGCTTGTGCATCTGACCGCAGATCGCCCCGACCTTGCTGCCCGTCTCAGTGGAACCTGTGAAGGAAATCACAGGAACTCCGGGATGCACCACCAGCGCCGCGCCCGCTTCCTCGCCGACGCCATGGACGAGCTGGATCACCTCCGGTGGAAGCCCCGCCTCCAGTAACACTTCCACCAGGGCGTGACCCGTATGTGGTACGTCTTCGGCGGGTTTGAAGACGCAGGCGTTTCCGCAGACCAGGGCCGGGAACATCTTCCAGGTCGGAATGGCCAGGGGGAAATTGAAGGGGCTGATGATGCCGCAGACGCCGATGGGTCGCCGATAGCTCATCGCCCACTTGTTGCGGAGCTCGCTCGGCACTGTGTGGCCAAAAAGCCGCCGCCCCTCAACAGCCGCGTAGTACGCGGTGTCGATCCCCTCCTGCACATCGCCCCGGGTCTCGGCCAGCGGCTTACCCATCTCCCGTGTCATCAGGTTCGCCAACTCTTCCTTCCGCGCGGAGAGGAGATCACCCACGCGCCGGAGGACGTCTCCCCGCAAGGGCGCCGGCGTCCGTCGCCACAGCGCGAAGCCGCGCTCCGCGCTGGCAACGGCACGGTCGACGTCGGCCTTCCCGGACCTGGGAAAGCGCCCGACGAGGTCGCGCGTGTCAGCGGGGTTGCGGTTCTCGAAGTACTCGCCGGTCGACGGCTCGACCCACTGGCCAGCGATGAAGTTCCTGAACGTCTCGGTCATTGAGGACGGAATTCGGAGATTTGAGAATAGAGAATAGAGAATGGAGCATTGAGAATGGAGAATTGAGAATGGAAACGACGGAGGCGGGACGCAGTGGCGGTGGGCGGAGTGGGCGAAGGCAGCTCCCACCGCCTATCGACTATCGCCCCCCTCCATTCCCCATTCTCTCTTCTCCATCCTCGGCCCTACTCGCAGAGCCAAACCGTCGGATGCTCCGGACTGGGCTTCGCGTAGCCGATCCTCGGCAACACTTCGTTGGCGGCGAGCAGGGCTCCCCAGAGCACCAGCAGCAGGGAGAGCAGGTGGCCACGAGCGGACCGGTGGCGCCACGTCCAGATCGCGGACCACACCCCCGCCATGCTGATCAGGCCGGCCGACGCCAGGTACCCAAACAATGCAAAGCCACACCGCGAGCCGTAGGGCCAGAAGAGGATTCCGACGCCCAGCGCGCTGGCCAGCACGAGACGGAGCATCACGCCCAGCGTCGACGTCGAGGCCTGCTTTTGGACGGCTTCGGCCTTGGCAGCCGGAGTGGGCGCATTCTTGGCCGGCAGCAGCGCCTCGTCGGACATCGTCTCCAGCTGCCGGTCGATCTTCTTGAGCTCTTCTTCCCAGTTCTTGCTCACTTCTCTCGCTCCAGACCGTAGCGTTCGATCTTCTTGTACAGGTTCGAACGCGGCATGTCGATGGCGCGCGCGGTTTCGGACACGTTCCAGTTGAAGCCGCGCAACTTGTGAAGGAGGAAGGCCCGTTCGGCGGCGTCCTTGAACTCCTCGAAGGTCGTGACATCGAGCAGTGTCCCAAGCGGCGATCCATCGGCCGGGCGCGCGCCGGAGAGCCGGCCGATGTCGGCGCTCGTTATGCGGGGGCCGGGCGCGAGGATGAGGACGCGCTCGATCGTGTTCCGCAGCTCGCGCACGTTTCCTGCCCACTCCATCTGGGTGAGCGCGTCCAGCGCGGACTGGTCGAAGGCACGCGCCGCGGCACCTTCTCGACTGGTCAGCACATTCACGAAGTGCTGGGCCAGCTGCGGAATGTCTTCACGCCGCTCGCGAAGCGGCGGCACGTGGAGCGGCACCACATTCAACCGGTAGTACAGGTCCTCACGGAACCGCCCGGCGGCGATCTCCTCTTCCAGGTTCTTGTTGGTTGCTGCGAGCACCCGCACATCGACCTGGACCCGCTTGCTCCCCCCGATGCGAGTGACCTCACCGTCCTGCAGTACGCGCAGCACCTTGGCCTGGGCGGCCAGACTCATATCGCCGATCTCGTCAAGGAACAGCGTCCCCTTGTCGGCCTGTTCGAATTTGCCGGCGCGATCCTGCACGGCACCCGTGAAGGATCCCTTCATGTGGCCGAACAGTTCGCTCTCGATCAGCTCGGACGGGATCGCGGCACAGTTCACCTCGATGAAAGGCTTCGCGGCGCGGGGTGAGAGCCGGTGGATGGCCCGCGCCACCAGTTCCTTGCCCGTGCCGTTCTCACCGGTGATCAGGACCCGCGCCGGCGTGACGCTGACGCGTTCGATCTTGTCCATCAGCGCCCGAATCGCGAATGACTTCCCGACGATCTCATAGCGCGACTCGATCGAGGCACGGAGGCGCGCGTTTTCCTCCTGAAGCGACAGATGCTGACCGAGGTTTCGCAGCAGCACCAGGATACGATCGGTGTCGAGCGGCTTCTCCAGGATGTCGTAGGCACCAAGCTGTGTCGCTTCGACGGCCGTCTGGATCGTCGCGTGACCGCTGATCATCACGACCGTGGCGGAGGGATCGGTCTGCTTGAGCCGACGCAGCGCATCGAGCCCGTCCATCCCCGCCATCTTCACGTCCATGAAAACGAGCTGCGGCCGCCACTTCTCGTACTCGGCCAGGCCGTCGGCGGCCGATGACAGTGCCTTGACCTCGTAGCCCTCGTATTCGAGGAGCTGGCCTAACGCCGCGCGTACTCCCTGCTCGTCATCGACGATGAGAATCCGCCGGCTCATGGAGTATTCTTGTAGAGAGTGACGCGGCCGCGGGCGACCCTGATATCGCCCACGTACGGGGGCAGCGAAAAGCTAATCGACGTTCCCGACCTCCCGGAGGGCTGCGCGCTCCGATCGAGCTGTCGAAGGATCGTGCCGACGGCGAGGGCAGGAACCTCGATCCCGCCGACCGTGAGCTCGTCGACGTCGAATGCCCCCCGGCCGCGCTCCACGACGAAGGGCCGTCCGGTGATGGTGATCCGCTGCCGACTGGAGAGAAGCGCCGCTACCGGCCCGAGGCCCTCGACTCCTCTCAGCTCCGATAGATCCACCAGCGCGCGCACGCTGAGGCGGTCCCCGCTTATCGCGGTCTCCTC
>JBQTIW010000007.1:0-6015 GCA_052387735.1 Gemmatimonadaceae bacterium | reverse complement strand
GCTCTCGAGCAGCTCGCCTTCGCGCATCAATGGGCGGAGGCGGAGATCGGCCAGGCCAACGTGCCCTTCCGATGCGGTCGAGGCGATGCCCCGCAGGTCGTCGGCGCGGCCGGTGACTTTGATGCCCAGAAGGCCGCGGACCGTGAGTGTGTCGTCGCGGGTGCGGGTGGTGTCGGCCTGGGCGTACAGTGTGCCAGCCGTCGCGGTCGCGGCCAGAACGACGAGCGAGGCAAGCCGGAATCGACGATGAGTGCTCACAAACGCTGCGGCGAGGTGTAAAGCGGCGACCCAAACTGTTTCCTGGAACCTCTACGCCGCGGTTTGCGGGTTGGATTGCCCAATGTTGTTGCGCGGATACGAGCTCGACGCGGACGCGTCGAGTCCTGCGGTGTGTGCGGTTCCGGTGTATGGTAAGCCCGCCGGCGCACTGGTACTTTCGGCCATTTCGTGGAGTTCAGAGCTTGACAGGCGTCCCGCGATTCGCAAGGCTGGCCCTCTGCGTTCTTGCGGCTGGGGGCCCTCTCGCTGCCCAGCCGTCAGCGCACGCTTCCGGCCACGGGCCAGCGAGCTGGTCCGGATTCTCCACGCGGTTCGACTCAGCGGTCCCTGAAATGCAATCGCGCTCGGCGGAATCATGCAGGACGCGCTCGGGTTGCTGCGCGGGAGCAATGTCCTGCCGTAAGGAGCCCGTCGAGACTCCGGCCTCATCCGAACCTCGGCGAGGGGTTCGGGGCGTTTTCAGTCGCACGGTGTCTGAGACAGGGACGGCGCAGCGCCGGCTCAGAGCCCGATTTCCAGTTCCCCATTCTCGATTCTCGATTCCGTCGATCGGGAGAGGCCAGTCCCATCAGGAGGCGTCGTGCAGCTCATTGGACGAACCCTTGCTCTCACCGTCATGTCGGCGGGCCTGGCCTGTTCACAGCCGACGGCCAGCGGCGGCGTGAAGCCCGCACCGATCACCGCGCTGCCGCGGCAGCTGAGCACCGCCGAACAGGCGATCGCGCAGTCCACACCCGACTTTGGTCTGTCGCTGCTCAAGGCGGTGAACCGGAGCTTCGCCGACAGCAACGTCTTCATCTCGCCGCTCAGCGCGTCGATGGCTCTGGGAATGACGCTCAACGGCGCGGGGAGCGACACGTACACGGAGATGCGGGCCACGTTAGGCCTCCCCGACCGGCCGCTGGCCGAGCTCAATGCGGGATATCAGTCGCTGATCACGCTGCTGCTTGGCCTGGACAAGACCGTCGACTTCCGCATCGCCAACTCCATCTGGTACGATCAGGCCTTTGGCCCGTCGATCGAAGCCACGTTTCTCAGCGATACGAAGCAGTTCTTCAACGCGCGGGTCGCCGGACTCGACTTTCGGTCGGCGCAGGCGCCCGGAACCATCAACGCGTGGGTGAAGACGAGCACGAACGACAAGATCCAGAAGATCATCGACCAGATTCCCGACAACATGGTGATGTATCTGATCAACGCGATCTACTTCAAAGGAGCGTGGCGCGACTCGTTCGACCCCAAGTCCACCGGGAGCGGTCCGTTCACCACGCACACCGGCCAGCAGATCCAGGTGCCGACGATGACACGGAAGGGGGGCTTCCGTCACGGCACGGTGAATGGGGCGACGGTCGTGGAGCTTCCATACGGTGGCGACGCGTACGTGATGACGATCGCGCTCCCGCCGGAAGGGACGCCGATCAACACGTTCGTCGCCGGATTGACGACGAATTCGTGGCAGGCGATGGCCGCGGGCACGACAGCGTCGTCGCTGGATCTGTTCCTGCCGAAGTTCAAGCTGGAGTGGGAGGACAAGCTCAACGACGAGCTGCAATCGTTAGGTATGCGCCAGGCGTTCGTGTTCGGAGGGGCCGACTTCTCGCGGCTGTCCCGCACGGCGGGGACACGCCTGTTCATCAGCGAAGTGAAGCAGAAGACCTACGTCGATGTCAACGAGGAAGGCACCGAAGCGGCGGCGGTGACGTCGGTTGGCATCGGTGTCACCTCACTCCCGCCGACCGTCCGTGTGAACCGGCCGTTCGTCTTTGCGATCCGTGAGAAGCTGTCGGGGACGCTGTTGTTCATGGGGAAGGTGGTGCGGCCGAAGTAGGGGACGGGAGGCCTGAGACGGGAGACGGCATTGTGGGAGGCGCGTATGCGCAATGGTCCGCGCATATTCCCCGGAACCATTGCGGCACGTCTCTACCCTCGGTCACGGCAGATGCCTGACGATCCCACGACTTTCCCCAAGCCGCGCACCGGACAGGGCAATGTCCAGCTCTCGCGCGAAGAGTTCGCTCGCAGATTCAGCGAGCATTTCTACGATCCCGCGTTCGATGCCGTGCGCGGAGAGATCGACCGGATCATCGACGTCGCCTGGAACGGGTACGACGCGTATCGCAAGAGTCCGCGCACCCGCAAAGCGGGACCGGGGTTTCACGATCCGGAGTATCCACTGCCGTTGGAGTGGCTCGAAGCGCGTGAGGCGATCAACAGGGCGCAAGCGCGTTTCGAGGATGGCGGCGGCGCGTCGCGCGTCCTGCTCATCTGCGGCGCGGCGCGGCATGACCAGACCTGTCCCGGCGAGATGTCGAAGACGTTCCGTCTCGTGCAGATGGCCCGCGAGGTCATCGAGAAGACCGAGGGGTTCGAGTGCGATCTTCTCGACCTGAGCATGCTCACGGCGCAGTACGGGCGTCGCATTCTTCCCTGCAAAGCCTGCGTATCCACCGCGATGCCGCTCTGTCACTGGCCCTGCTCGTGCTACCCGAATCACGCCATGGGCCAGGTCGACGACTGGATGCACGAGATCTACCCGCGCTGGGTCGCCGCCCACGGGGTCATGATCGTGTCGCCGGTCTACTGGTACCAGGCGCCGAGCGTGCTCAAGCTGATGATGGACCGGCTCGTATGCGCTGACGGGGGCAATCCTGATCTCACGAGTACGCACGGCAAGAGACCGGCGGAGGCCAAGGCACTCGAACTGAAGGGCTGGGGCTATCCGCGGCACCTGGCCGGCCGTCTGTTCTCGGTCGTCGTGCACGGTGACACCGAAGGGACCGACACGCTGCGCCGTTCGCTCACCGATTGGCTGCAGGACATGCACCTCATTCCCGCGGGCTACGGCGCAACGATCGATCGATACATCGGCTACTACGAGCCGTACGCCACGAGCCACGACGCCCTCGACCAGGATGCGCCGCTCCACGAGGAAGTGCGCAACGCCGCCCGTATTCTGGTGGAAGCCGTCAGGCTCAAACGCGCCGGAGAGTTTCCCGAGACGGATCACGCGATCCGCGACCCTCGACCCAAGTAACGGCCATGACTCGTTATGCAGCGCTCGTCCCGGTCGTCGCCATCGCGGCGACTCTCCCACTCGGCGCGCAGCAGCCCAGGCGCTGGAAGGCGCACGACACGGAGCGGCCCAAACCACAGGTCGTCACGCCAGGGGCCGCGGTCGGGCAGCCGCCGAGCGACGCCGTCGTGCTGTTCGACGGCAGCGGACTGGGCGCGTGGTCGGCCGAGGATGGCCGCCCACCGGGATGGAGCGTGCGCGATGGCTACATGGAAACCGCGGCCGGCGCGGGCGCCATCAGAACCAAGGGCGGATTCGGCGACGTACAGCTCCACGTCGAGTGGGCGACGCCAGGTCGCGCGGAGGGGCGCGGCCAGGGCCGTGGGAACAGCGGCGTCATCGTCATGGGCAAGTACGAAGTGCAGGTGCTCGATTCGTACAGGAACGAGACCTACACCGACGGACAGGCGGCCTCGGTGTACGGGCAGTATCCACCCCTGGTCAACGCATCACGTGGTCCGGGAGAGTGGCAATCGTATGACATTGTGTTTCGCAGACCGCGGTTTGCGGCAAACGGTGTGCTGCAGGCGCCGGCGCGCATGACCGTGTTCCACAACGGTGTGCTCGTGCAGGACAACGTCGAGTTGTGGGGCCCGACGACCTGGCTCCAGCACGAGCGCTATGCTCCGCATCCCGACACCCTGCCGCTCGTCCTGCAGGATCATGCCAACCCGGTGCGCTATCGGAACATCTGGCTGCGGCGACTTGCCGACGTGAAGCATCCGACGGGCCTGGCCGAGAGCAGACCACAGGTCACGGTGCCGCTCGCGCTGCTGCAGGAATACGCGGGAACCTATGGCCCGCCAGACGCACGCGTGGCGCGGGTGACGCTGCGCAGGGGGCAGTTGGTCCTCTCACCGCTCGATAGCGAGCGTCAGCTGGCCCTGGTGCCGATCACGCGGGAGCGCTTTGGGCTGCAACACACGGCGGGAACGGTGGAGTTCACACGCCGGCCAGGAGCGCCCCCTCGCATTCGGTTGCAGTTTGCGGAGGTGGATCGGGAGGGGGAACGGCAGGAGCGGCGATAGGCGGCAGCGTCGGAGAGGCCCACTGCGCGGATGCTGCTGCCGTTGCACTATAGTGCCGCCCGCCGGTCGTTACCCTCATCCCGTCGTACCCCCAATGACTCCGCACCGCATCGCCCTCGCCACCGCGCTCGCCCTCGCATCGTCGCTCGCCAGCGCACAAAACAGTCGAGCGCCGGCGGCGAAGTTCACAGATCCGGATCGGATGGCGAAACTCAGCAGCGCGTTTCCGAAGATCGACAGCGTCATGCGCGCCTTTGCCCAGCGTTCCAACGTACCAGGGATCGCGTACGGCATCGTGGTCGATGGGCGCGTGGTGCACATGGGGATGGCCGGATACCGGGACCTCTCGACCAGGGCGCCGGTGGAGAGCGCGACGGTGTTTCGCATCGCGTCGATGACCAAGAGCTTTACCGCGATGTCCATTCTCCAACTGCGCGATGCGGGGAAGTTGTCGCTGGAGGATCCGGTCGAGCGCTACATCCCGGAGCTCAGGAGCCTGCGCTATCCCACGACCGACTCGCCCAGGATCACCATCCGCCATCTGCTCTCGCATTCCGAGGGGTTTCCCGAGGACAACCCGTGGGGCGACCAGCAGCTGGCGGCGACCAATGAGGAAATGGCGGCGATGATGCGAGCGGGGATTCCCTTCTCGACCGCCCCTGGCACCGCTTACGAGTACTCCAACTTCGGCTTCGCGATGCTCGGCCGGGTCGTGGCCAACGTGTCGGGGATGCCGTACGCCCGATACGTGCGTGACCGGATCCTGCGACCGCTGGGGATGAACGTGACGACGCTCGAGGCGGCGAGCGTTCCGCCTGCTCTCCTCGCCCACGGCTATCGCCGGCAGGACAACGACTGGCTCGAGGAGAATCAACTCCCCGACGGTGCCTTCGGCGCAATGGGCGGCATGCTCACCTCGATCAGCGACCTCGGTCGCTGGGTCGGCTTCATGCTCGACGCATTTCCCGCGCGCGACGGGGCGGAGCCGGGACCGGTGCGTCGGGCATCGGTGCGCGAGATGCAGCAGATCACGCGATACAACGGCGCGTCGGCCGCGCGTGACGCGAGCGGCGGGCTGTTGCTGTCGGCCGGCGGATACGGCTACGGACTTGCCATCCGGCAGACCTGCCTCTTTCGCACGTCGGTCTCGCACTCCGGCGGGCTCCCCGGGTTCGGATCGCTCATGCGGTGGCTTCCCGAGCAGGGCGTCGGGATCGTCGCGTTAGGCAACCTCACCTACACGGGATGGGGTGGCGTCGGCGAGCAGGCGCTGAATCTGTTGGCGGCCAGCGGCGGCCTCCTGCCTCGCGAGCCGCAACCGGCGCCGGTACTGCTGGAGCGGCGCGAGCAGGTGTCCCGGCTCATCAACCAGTGGAACAATGGTCTCGCCGACAGCCTGGCGGCGATGAACCTCTATCTCGACGAATCGAAGGAACGCCGGCGCATCGCGATCGAAGGCCTGCGGTCGCGCGCCGGGAACAGCTGCCGCACCGAAGGGCCGTTCGTCGTGGAGAATGCGCTGCGCGGCGTGTGGCGCCTGCGATGCGCGAGCGGTGACCTTCGCGTATCCATCACGCTGGCGCCCACCGAGCCGGCGAAAGTACAGCTGCTGCACGTGGAACCGATGAGGCCCGA
>JBQTIW010000006.1:0-48340 GCA_052387735.1 Gemmatimonadaceae bacterium | reverse complement strand
CCCAGCGCGCGCGGATGATACAGGCACCCGCGCTGGTCGAGCACGACCGGTTCGGTAGGCGCGGGATAGGTTTGTCCGGCCGGCAGTCCGCTCTTTACATATACAACGACATTGCCCAGCATGCCGTTCTCGACCATGACCACGGGATCGACGGCCGGACCGCTGTACTTGGCCTTGCAGGCGGCCTCTTCGGCCAGGTCGATCGCTGGGTTGGCCGGCGGCGCACCGTCAAACTTCACATGCCCCGTAACCGATCCACCCCCAAGTGCGGTGGTCGCGGCGCCTGCGGCTGGGGCGGTACCTTGCGCGGTGTCGGCGCTTTTCTGGTCGCTTCCTCCGCAGGCTACCGCGGTCAAGACCATGCCGCCGATCAAAGCTCGCCTCATGTTTCCTCCTGGGTGGTACGACGATTCCCGCGCTCGCGTCGCCGAGCCCTGGCAACAACGAGGACGCCGAGTCCCGCCGTGAGAAGCATTGTTGCCGCCGGCGCGACGTAGACGCGCGGCGGAGTGGGCACATCGAGGTAGATCGCGTACCAGGCACCGATCGACGAGCGGAACTCATCCTCGCCGCTGCTCCCGTCGGCAGCAGAGAATGCGATCGGGATTGCCGTTCCTTCGCGGAAGACGGGGACCGCGGACGTGTCGCGCGGTACGAGCGCACGCGTCAGCTGCAGTCGCCACTCGCCCTGGTCGAAGACCGCAGCGTGCGTGACTTCCTTGGCCGCACCCGGCGTGAAATTGCCGAGCCCCGTTAGGCGCCCTTCGTCGAGCTGGTCGGGGGCGCTGTTCCAACGCCACACGTAGACCGGGTGTCTGCGGTCGCCGCCCAGGAAATACGGGCGCTCCGCGTCGTCGGTCACGCGCGTGGGAAACTGGATCGTCAGACGGTCGGGGCCCTGCGTGGCGCTCAGGGGAACAGAGTCGACCGCTGGCATGGAGTTGGTCATCCGCCCCAGCCACTCGTCCCACGCCGGGTCGGGCGAGCGCGAAGGATCGTGCCAGCTGACGCGCACGGTGAGCTGCTTCCCGTCGTGCAGCGCCTGAACCCACACGCCGTCTACCGTGGGCGCGAACCAGCGAGGCTTGACGATGATCTGCCCGACAAGCGGGATCCAGAATCGTTCCGCCGCTGCCCACGTCGAATCGTCAGGCGAACGCGGGAGCGCTCCGCTGACGCGCGCCGCGCGCACGACCTCGCGCACTTCGGGCGGCTTTTCGGGAGAGAGACTTCGCACCCACTGCGCAAGATGCCAGAGCTGCTCATCGGTCACCACCTTCGCGTCCACGGCGTCGGAGAACGATGGCATCGGCGTCCCATCGAGCCCGGTGCGAAGTCGCGCGTAAATCTCTGCGACCGTGGTTCCGCCGTTGAATGTCCAGTGCTTCGAAAGATCGGCGGCGCGAATGGGATGGTTGAAGTCGTCCTTGAGTGTCGGCGCCGACGGTCCGTCGCCGCGTCCCTGCTGGCCATGGCACTTGAAGCACTCCAGCTTCATGAACGCCTCGCGCCCATCGGCGATCGTCGCCGCCGAGGACGACGGTGCCTTGCCCACTGTGATCGGCGTTGGAGCTGCAGCCTTGAAGAAGTCCGAGAGCGACTTGATGTAGGCGACGACGCCCGTACGCTCGCTCTCACTCAACGTCGACTTCCACTCGGGCATTGTCGTCCCCGCCATTCCGTCCGACACGACGCGCAGCAGATCCGCATCGGTCGGCAGCTCGCCGCTCGCCGTGGTCCGGATCTGGTAGATCCCCTTCGTGAAATCGCGCGGGCGCGGCAGCATGTATTCGGCAGCGGGGCCGTCGCCCGCACCGGTCGTTCCGTGGCAGCCTGCACACCACTTGTCATACACGGCCTTGCCGGTCGCGTCTTGCGCGCCCAGTACCATCGGCGCCACGGCGAGTGCCGACATACGCCACACGACGCCTAACACGCCTTTCAGACGGCGCGCGCCCTGCCCGGCGGGATGGCGGATCATGGCGCCCCTCCTCCAGCGGCGGCCTTCGTCTCACCCCCGTGGACCTCCTCGCGACGCGGCTGCCACCCGGACTGCTCGTAGAGGAAGAGGATGACCGACCAGATCTCGTCCTCGGTGAGGAAATTCTCCCAGACCGGCATCGCCGAGTTCCATGGCGTGCCTTCGCGCGGCAGGCCGGGGCCACCCTTGGCGATGCGCCAGAACACAAAGCTCTCGGTGAGCTGCGCGATCGTTCCGTTGTCGGCGAACGAAAGCGGCGCGGGAGAGAAGCCGTTGCCGAAGTGACCCTTGCCGTCGAGCAGGTCGCCATGACACGCCAGGCAGTTCTGGTAGTAGACTCGCTTCCCGGTCGCGAGATGTTCCTCCATCGATCCACGCTGCCGCAACGGGTTGGCCAGTCCCGTGAGCTGCATCGCCTTGCCCTTGAAGGTGATCTGTCCAGGAGGGGCGGGATGGATGGCCCGTAGCTGAATCGGCGCCGCCACCCTCGGCCGCGTCTGCTGATACGTGGCAAAGCCAAGCAGCAGGGGAACGATGACGAGCAACGTGGTGCGAACGACGCGGCGGTCGTCGCGCACGAGCGTGTCGCTGATCGGCTCCTTGAATCGCCGCCACCGATTCTCGTCGCTGCTCACGAAGATCAGGATGCCGACGATGGCGATGAACATGTACTCCGTCACCACGCTGGCGGGCACCGGAGCGCTGGGCGCGCCGAGGAGGGGCGGAAGGTAGGCGATACCGACCGTGCTCAGGAGGTACGAGAGGAGGACGAGGGCGACCGCCTGCCAGAAGGGATGGCTGAGCACTTCGCGGAGTCGCGTCATTTCCGGCTCGCCAGGAATTGCACCAGCGCCTCGAGCTGGGCCGCGCTGAACATCTGTCCGAACGTCTGCGGCATCGTCCCCGCGAACCTCTCGAAGCCCCTGGTCGTGTCCGCGTTAGGCAGGAGGATCGCGCGGCGGATCTTGTCGGCCGTCAGGCGCGCGCCGATATGATCGAACGAAGGACCGACGGCCCCTCCCTTTCCATCGAGCTGATGACAGCCGACGCAGCCTTTCTCATTGTGGAGCGCGACGGGATCCATCGTCGACGTGATCGCCACGCCTCCGGGCACCACGGTGCCGCCGCCCGCTGCCGCAGGCGCCGGCGCCGTCTTCTTGATGTCGTCGGCGGTGACTGCCACCTCCCCACCTTGCGATTGCAGGAACGCGACCGTCGCCCAGATCTGGTCGTTGCTGAGCTGGCGCCGCATGTCGGTCATGATGGGTTCGAAGCCGCTGACGATGACCTTGTTCGGCTCCGTCAGCGATTCATACAGATACGCCTTGCAGTCGGCGCCTCCCTCCCGCGTCCCACAGCGCGCGCCGATCGTGCCCTGTCCTGCATGGTCCGTGAGCAGGTTGGGCGCGCGTGTCCCGAGTCCGTGGCACGCGGTGCAACCCCCAGCGCCGTTGTAGATCCTTTCCCCGGCCGCCACCAGCGCTTCCGGCGAGGCATCGCTCGCCAGGTCGAGCGCTTCGGGCACCTCGGACTGGAGCTGCGGAATCACGTTCGCGATCATCGTATAGAACGCGAGAACGCCGAGCGTCAGCGCAAGGATCTTCAGGTTGGTGACCCACATACCGGCTCAGTCTCCCGGAACGCTGGCCGGCAGCCCTGCCGGCGTTCCCTGTACTACACCGCGCTTCTCGACCGCATGTTCCGCCAGCGTGCCGAGCCAGAAAATGAACGTCACCAGGCTGAGGAAGATGAGGACGCAGGTGCTGATCATCGTGGCCGCGTAGCCGAGAGCCGGTGTGGCTGCGTCGACGCTGGTGTCTCGCATGGTTTCCCAGATGTGCCAGTGCTGACGGATGCCGCTCCGCGCGAAGCCCATCAGCCCCATCAGCCAGGTGAAGGTGACCGCCAGCACGAACAGCGCGTACTGGGACCGATCAGGCATCTTCCCCCACTGGATCGCTCCGCGCGATTCGGCGCCCCGTCCGATCAGGAGATCGATGATCGTGACGCTAACGATGCACAGCAGGACGGCCGCAACCTGGTAGACGCTGAAGCCGATCCGGACGATGGCTTCGACGAAATACCCGTAGACGCCGTAGAAGAGGACGACGACCGCGGCAAGCACGAACATGGCGCCCTGCACGAGGGTCCCGGTCTTCGCCCACGGCACCGTCGGCCGCGTATTGGCGCGGCGATACAGCAGGAACGAGAGAAACGTCGTCAGGATCATGAGATTGACGGCCGTATTCTTCGCGCTCATGACCCCAAGGACATTGAGGAAGGGGTGATGAGCGCCGCCCATCGCCGCCAGCTCCTCACGGCTGGCGATCATCGTGTGGGGCGTCGCCCAGACGATCCAGCACACGATGAGCAGGATCAGCATCCACTTGGTGTACTTCGTGAAGCGCTCGGCACCGGGAATGCGTCCCATCCCCGTCCACAAGTAGTAGTTGGCGGCGAGGAAGAGCACACCGATGAGCACGGCCTGCACGATCCAGAGCCAGCTCATGAAGCCGCCCATCATCGTGATGCCCATCTGCTGATTGTACTGGTAGATCTCGCGGCCGAGCCAGTAACCGGCGAAGGGAAGAACGATGAAGGTGGAGATCGCGATGAAGTTGCCGACGTAGCCCATCCAGTCGTAGTGGGCCCGCTCTTCATCGGTCTTCGCCGCGAGGAAGCGGTAGGCCGCGTAGGCGGCGACGATCGCGCCACCGAACACCGCGTTGGCGATCAGCCGATGGATGTTGATCGGCATCCACGTGGCATTGGCGATCGCATTCCAGAGTCCGACACTCTCGGGGAGCGTCTCTGCCGTCACATTCCCCGGGGGGGACATCATGTACGTCAGCCATCCGTTGGCGATGAACATGACGGTGGTGCCCCCGATGTTGAGCAGAATCCCGAGACCGAAGTGTCCCCACTTCGCGCCCCCCACCTTCCAGCGATCCCACCCGTAGTAGTACAGATACAGCGTGAACGACTCGATGAAGAAGAGTGCGGCGTACATCCACATCGAGAGGCTGAAGATGCGCGCCATGTGCGTCCAGAAGCGCGGGTACAGCGTCGTGATGAGAAACAACAGGAGCCCACCCCACAGCGCGGTGGCGCTGTAGGCGAAGACCAGGAGCCGGGTGAACTCCCTGGAGAGCTTGTCGTACCGCGAATCCTTTCCGATGATGCCGATCAGCTCACAGATGACGGCGAACATCGGCACGCCGAGAACGAACGCGGCGAACATGAGGTGCACTTCGGCCGCGATCCAGACCGCGCCCCGCGCGCCGACGCCCGGGAATCGCCCGTACGCGCCCGCGGTGTCGGCGGCCGCCTGGAGGAGCGGGAGCAATGCGGACTCAATCATCGCGCGCGAAGAAGGGAAGTCGCCGGGAGAAGTCGATCGGCATCGCGCGCCGCACTTCGCTCAGCAGATCGACGGTGATTTCCTGCAGACCGCGTTCACGCGCATAGTCTTCCATCCGTTGCACGACCACGCCGCGCACAAACGACGGAATGCGCTCGAGGCGCGCCGTGGCGGCCGGCGACCAGTGCATGGTCGGCGGCATGGACGTGCCGTAACTGACCGCGCGCAGCGGTCGGATGAGATCCGCGGACGGATCCGGTTCGTACGTGCAGGAGGGATCGGCGGCGAGCACATCGTCCTCGAGCGCGAACGCCCGGGCGCGGCATCCGCCACACAACGAGCGGTACTCGCACCGTCCGCATTTCCCACCCAGGGGTCCTGCGCGAAGCTCACGAAAGAGCGGTGCCTCCCGCCAGATCTCGGCAAAGGATTGCTGTCGCAAGTCACCGGCCGGCGCCGGGAGATACGGACAGGGCGTCAGCTTTCCGTCAGGTGTGATGCGGCAGTACTGCACGCCGCAGGGGCAGCGGGTGGAATAGTTGAGGATGGGTGACTCGGGGTCCGCACGATGGACGTGACGCATGAAGTGCGGCGCGCACTTGGCACGGACCATCATCCGGCCGCGGTGACGCCGCTGATGGTCCACCAACTCGGCCAACAGCGTTTCGTACTCGGATGGCGCGAGGTCCGTGAGACGTGCGCCGCGTCCGGTGGCGACGAGGAAATACAGGTTGAACGAGACTGCGCCCTGCTCCGCGGCCCAGTCGACGAGACCGGCGATCTCGTCGCGATTGCCTCGATGCGCCGTGGTCTGGATGATGAAATCGAGACGGCGGGCGTGCAGCCGTGTGAGCGCATCGACGGTCGCCGCCCGGGCTCCTGCGCCGTGACGGAAGTTGTCGTGGTGCCGATCGTCGAGCGAATCGACGCTGACCGCGAAGCCCGTCACGCCTGCGTCCTGCAGCGCGGCAATCCGGTCGTCGGTGAGGAGCGTGCCGTTGGTTCCGATGACGACGGTCGCGCCGCGTCGCGAGGCGTGCGACGCGATCGTGCAGAGATCATCACGGAGGAGGGGCTCGCCGCCGGAGAGGATGAACATCGGCGACGCATTGAGCGAGAGGATTTCGTCGGTGATCCGCTGACACTCGGCGGTCGTCAACTCGCTCGAGGCGGATTCTGTCGGCCCGGCCGCGATGTAGCAGTGGGCACATTCGAGATTGCAGCGCCGCGTGAGATTCCAGGCGACCACGTGCGGCATGTGGTCGTCGGCCGGCCAAACTCCGGCGGTACTCTCCAGGTTCGCCAGCGTGGCTACCCCACGGCGATCACTCTCCCAAAGCGAGTACTTTCACTCCCTGCGCATCCAGTGCCGGCGTCGCGCCGGTACTGCAGGGCTCCGTGCGTTCCCTTCGGTCCTGCGTCAACGTCCGTGTTCACTGTTTCCCGCGTCCTGCTGCATCACCCGTTCGACGGCGGCTCGCGCCTCCTCGGGCGTCGTGGTCTTCAGGTCGACCGGGCAACGGGCGACTTTCTCCTCGATGTCGCGAATGGGACAGCGCGTCATCCCCGACGCCCTGGCCTCCTCGATGAACCGGCGCATCTCGGGTGACAGGGCGTCGCCTCCTCCCCCTCCCGCCTCGGCCTCGGCGCGGATCAGCTTGGCCCGGAGCTCCGTGAACATGACCATCATCGTCTCCATGTCGAACTCGTCGGCTTCGATCATGGCTTGCTTGTTGTCGTCCATCACCTGCGTGGTGATGCGCCACATGTCATGGGCGCGCCCGAACCGCTCCACCGTGTTGCGCGCGAGGGGCCGGGCAATGAGTGGTACGAGCCGCAAGCGGCTCCACGCCTCTTCGGTCCAGACGATGGGATCGGTGGCAACGCGCGGACGCATGCTCACGCGCCCGGTTACGGGACACTTCACCTCCGTCATCACCTCGACGGGCACGTCGTCATCGTCATGTCCGCTCACCTTCGTGCGGAGCATCTGCTCTTCCGCTTTTGTCTCGGCGAGCGCGACCTCCTCGGCGGAACCGATCCCCATGATGAGCTGCATGTGCGTGGGGAGCAGCTTGCGGATCGCTTCGTCGAGCCGCGGATTGGTGACGATGTCGCCGCCCTGTTCGAGGACGAATTCCTCGACGGCCTTGCGGGCGATACCCTGGGCGAAGGGGGGCACGCGCAGAATGCGCACCTCGGCATCCGGCGACCAGGGAATCGACGCGACGCCGTCCTCCTCGATCCACGGAATGTCTTCGGGCCGTACGCCCGCGGTGCCGGTGAGCAGCACGCTGCACGACGCAAGACGCACGACATTGTCCGCCTGCGATCCGAGCTCGGTGCGATCGATGCGGTGTGCCCCGTGTCGCGCCAGGACGAGCAACGACGGCTGAATCTCCTCCGCCCACTGCATCACGACCTGGAACGGCTTGCCCACGAGGATCTGTGTCTTGATCGGGACATCCGGGAACTCTTCCGCCATCACCTCGGCGCGTTTGAGATTCGCCTGACAGAGTTTGAGCAGCCCCTTGTCGATGATGTTGTTGTGCAGCTCCTCCTGCTCTTCGAACTTGAAGACCTTGGAAGCCTGCGCCGAGAGGACGTCCTTGATGTTGTTGAAGACGACGTGATGGTATTCAACGTCGAAGGCACTACAGACGAAGAGCGTGGCGCCGAATGTGTCCGCGAGCTCGAGCGCCACGCGCATCGCGCGATAGCTGTACGACGAGCCGTCGACGCAGACCAGGAACCGGCCACCCTCGAACGGACGATTCTCGCGTACGATGAGCATGTCCTTCTCGATCCCGCGCAGCGCGCGCGCGACGACGCCACCGAGCTGGCTCAGCGGCTGGCGGCCAAGTCCGTGAGCGCCGATCGCGACAAGGTCGTACTGGCGACCCGACGTGCCCACCAGCTTCGCGGCCGCGTCTTCCTCCTCGGCGACGATGCGACCATCACCACCAAGGCGGACATCGCCGCGCACCCGATCGCCGCCGTCATAGCCAGCGGCCCGATTGGGATCGAAGCCGATCAGGCCGGGGAGGCGGCCTTCGCCTCGGTTCACTTCACTGACAATCTCCTCGTAGTTGATGCCTTCGAGGAGCTGCCGCGTGAGCCGCACACCTGCCGCCTGGCAGCGCGTGTCGAGTTGGTCGAGAAAGGAGTCCGCGATGAGCTGCAGTCCCTTCTCGATCAGCTTGTCGTGGATCTTGCGCTGTCGCTTTATCTCGTCGGCCGTCTGAAACTGGGCCGGGAGTCCGGTCTCGAGCTGGCGGAAACGGACGTCATGCAGGCGCGCGGCGTAGACGTGGTTACCGGTGATGCGTCCGTCTGTCCTCTGACAGAGCTCGATCGCGCGAGCGACTGCCCAGTCAGATTGCTCTGAATTATCGACAGGGACGAAAACTTCCCGGTACATAAAGCGCTGCCCTCGGCCTGTTGATGGGTCGGTAGAATGAGCCACATGGGATCTAGTGCGAGACCTGCGAAGTTCATGCAGAGCCGAAGGTACGCCACCTTCGACGTACCAGCACTCGAAATCCTCGACGCAATACCGAAAGCCTAGGGCGCCCTTTGGCGCACGGGGCAATGATGGACCGGGGCCAGAATGGTGTCAAGAAGCTACTCCGGCACGATCTGATTCCCCTCCGCATCCCACACTGTGATCGCGTCGACCGGGCAGAGCTCGCAAGCGCGAAGCAACCGTTCGCGCTCGACACGTTCCGGAGAGACGAACACAACAACTCCTTCCTCGTCGAGCGTGAACGCCTCTGGCGCCTCGGTCACGCAGTCGCCGAAGCCGACGCACAGCGAGCGATCGATGCGAACGCGGAGCGCGTGGACCAGCAGGTCGTTCGCGTCGGGCGTCACATCCCCTCCAGCCCGAGCTCACTCCGCGCCCGATCCATCACTTCGGGGGTGATCTGTGCGATGCCGTGCTCCTCCGCGTAGTCGGCGTAGATCTTCTTCACCATGCCGCGCACGAAACCGGGTACGCGCGCGAGTCGCTCCTCGCTCTCCGTGCTCCAACGCGCGCGAACGCGCGCCGCGCCCCCGGCGGTGGGCGTGACGTCCTGGAGCGCGTCGGCGCGACCCGAGACGGACGTGCGAATGAGCGCCATCGGCTCCTCGCGGAGCGTGCGCCCTCCGATCCTGACGTCCATCGCGTTGACGAGCTGCGTCTCCATCTCGTTGGCGAGCATCGCTATGCGCCGCCCGCAGGACGGGCAGGCGAAGGACGCGGCGAAGGTGCCGTCGCCGGGGAGCTGGCGCTCGTCGAACGCCATCAGTGTGTCGCAGTCGATGCAGAGAAACTTCATGACGGTGGAACCTGCGCCGGTCGCGCGATCAAGGATGCCATCACGGCATCGACGACGGTCGCCGGCAGCTCGAGGTGTGGCTGTCGGTCATTCACTGGATGAAACGGGACACTGCCTAACAAAGGGATCCCGAACGCTTCGGCGAGTGCGGCCCCCGCCCGGCCGTCGAACAGCGGGCGCGTACCGCCGCACGTGTCGCAGGCGTAGCCACTCATGTTTTCCACGACGCCCAGCAGCGGCACGCCCACCTCCTGGGCGGTGCGAAGGGATCGTTCCACCGAGGCGCGGGACTCCTCGCTCGGGATCGTGACGACGAGCGCGCCCGTCAGCTGCGGCACGAGTTCGAAGAGATCGGAGAGTCGATCTCCACCCGGCGGGAGGTCAACCACCAGCACGTCCAGCGACCGCCACACGACGTCGCCGAGCAGTTCCCGGAGCGCCCCGGTCTCGAGGAGGCCTCGCCACACGAATCGTTCGCCAGCCGGTTGACGCCAGGCAACGGGCTGTCCCTCGTCGAGCAGGAGGTCCATCGACATGACCTTCACGTCCCCCCGCACGACGGCGGGATGCACGCCGTCGGCATCGACGCGCAACGGACCCTTCGCACCGAGCAGACGGGACGCCGTAGGGCTGTTGAGATCGGCATCGAGCAGACCGACGCCTCCCCGCAGGCGCCCCGCCATGCCTAACGCGAGCGCCGACGCGATGTAGCTCTTGCCCACGCCCCCCTTGCCGCTCATGACCGCCACCGTCCGCGCCACCGTGCGAAGGCGGTTCGTGACGCGCGCGCGCTGACCGGCCACCTGCTCGCCGAGTCCCGACCGGTCGCGCCCCTCGACCTCGTGATAGGTGCGGAAGCTCACAGGTCCCATCCCGCGCGCGCCAGCATCCACAGGTTGACCACCACCACGACGATGGCAACGAGGTAGAAACTCGGCGTCATGACGGGGGATGCCTCCGCGAAGAAGGCGCCGCGCACGAGCGTGGGAAGACGCAGCCCGTGCAGGGCCCACACCGCGCGCGCAACCCACACGCTCTGCCGGAAGTAGAGCGCGTAGAAGACCACTCCGGCGACCACCGCCCCGAGCACGAGCCAGAGCCACGCGGGTCCAAGCGTCGTGCCCGGAAGAACGTTTCGCCGCCACATCGCATACGCGGCCGCCTCATACAGGATGGCGACGTGCAGGTAGACGAACGCCGCCTGGCGAAATTTCATCGCGCGCGGCCCGTCGTGATCCGTCATTCGCTTTTTGCACCGGTGACAGGATGCGCAACAAATGCACGGAGGCGCGCCCGGGGGCAAGAGCCGCGCGGGCGCCCGCGCGGCTTGACGAATTGACAACGGCGACACCCGACCCCACTTATCGCACGATGGCGATTGCCCTCCTTCGCTCGCGCGCAACCATCCTGCTGCTCGGCGGATTCGCCACGTTTGTGCTCGCCCTCGTGCTCCTGGTTGTCTCCTCACTAGTGAAGCGCAGCGCTCCAGTCTTCGATCCGACGCCGATCGGCGTACTGCGGTCGCCGCCACCATCCGGGGTCGATACGCTGACGGTCGACGCGCGCGACGAACGTCTCTGGAGGTTCGTGGACCTCGGTCGCGGTGTCGTGATGCCCTCGTCTCAGCCGTCGGCATGGGACCTCGCCATCCGGCGGCATTACATCGGTGCCAGCGGCGCTATCGCCGACGCCGGCGAGGTGCCGTTCGACGCGGTGCGCCGGGCGCCCGCAGGGACCTACATCGCAACACGCGGTGGGCGCGACACGGTCAATGCGGCAATCCGCCGATGGTACATATACGGGATGCTCTCACATCTCCTCGAACCGAACGGACATGTCTACGTCGTGCGTACGCGCACGGGCCGACACATCAAGCTCGAGATTCTGAGCTACTACTGTCGCGGCCTCGAGGGCGGGTGCCTCTCGTTTCGCTACGCCGCCATCCCTCCGTGATCCCGGACATGGGTCGCCCGATCGCTTGACGGTTTGGTCGCGGCCCCGCAAGATGCACCCTCCGACGGAAGGCGCACGGTAACCTGTCGCTGCGCCGCCGCATACGGCCACTGGGGCAAGCGCGATGATTGTCCTCTGCGTAGGTGTGGATCACCGGACCGCGCCGCTCGAGATGCGCGAGCGGCTGGCGTATTCCATGGTCGAAGCGGAGGAGCTCTACCGCAACTTCGCCGCTGGGCGATTCGGCGACGCGCTGCCGCTCCATGAGGTCGCGCTCCTCTCCACCTGCAATCGCGTCGAGCTCTATGGCGCCGTGCCTGACGAGCGCGCGACGGCCGCGAGCACCGATGCGATGTGGCGCGCCCTGTGGCGCGGAAAGGACGGGGCGCCCGACGCAATCACGCCGCAGGGTTACGCATTCACCGGTTCGCACGCCGAGCGTCATCTGTGCCGCGTCGCCGCCGGACTGGAGTCGATGATCCTGGGCGAAGCCGAGATTCTCGGTCAGGTTGTAGACGCGTTCGCACTGGCGCGGCGAGCCTGCGCGAGCGGCCCCGCTCTCGAAGCGCTCTCCAACGCCGCGCTCCGAGCCGGTCGGCGTGCCCGCCACCGAACGTCGATCGGGCGGAATCCGGCGAGCGTAAGTTCCGTCGCGGTCGATCTGGCCGCAGCGCTCGCGCCCGAACTGCACGGCCGCCGGGTGCTGATTCTCGGCGCCGGGAAGATGGCGCGAACCGCCGCCGAGCTCCTGGTGGCGCGCGGCGAGTGGAGGATATCCATCGCCAGCCGCACGCTGGAGAGCGCCCGCGCACTCGCCGAGCGCGTCCACGGCGAACCCATCGCGCTCGACGCACTGCCGCACACGCTGGCTGACGCCGACCTGGTCGTTGCGTGCAGTTCATCGCCTGCTCCGATCCTCGGTGACGACCTGGTGCGCGCGGCAATGCGCGACCGGGCCGACCGACTGCTTGCCATTCTCGACATCGCCGTTCCACGCGACGTCGATCCCGCCGTTCGCCTGATCCAGGGCGTCCGTCTCTACGACGTGGACGAGCTGCGCCCGCGGGTCGCCGAGTTGTCGGCCCGTCGTCGTGAGGAGGAGATCCCCCGGGTAGAGGCGATCGTGGAGCACGAAGTTCAGCAGCTGGCGACGCGACGAAGTGGGGCCGCGCTCCTCTCAATCGTCGATGCGTGGCGCGGCTCGGCGGAGGACACCCGCCGTCGCGAGGTGCAACGCGCATGGCGCGCGATGCCCGACAGAGACGAGGCGGTGCGCGAGTCGCTCGAACGTTTCTCCGTCGCCCTCGTCAAACGGTTGCTCGACGAACCCTCTCGCCGCCTGCGCGCGGAAGCCGCGAACGGTCATGCGGAATTGTACGCGGAGCTCGCCCGGCGGCTCTTCGCGTTCGAGGAGAGTGAGGCGGCGCAGTCTCAGCCGATTCGCGCGAAGGCCTGACGCATCGCGAGCTTCGCCACGTCGAGCGTTGCGTCGTCGTGTGCGAGGGAAACAAACATCGCCTCGAACTGGCCTGGCGGGAGGTATACTCCCTCGGCGAGGAGCGCGTGGAACGCGCGTGCATACCGCCTCGTGTCCGCGGTCCGGGCAGACTCGAAGTCCTGCACGTCGTTGTCGATGAAGAAAAAGCCCCACATCCCTCCGACGGCGGTGGCGCGGATCGGCAACGCCGCTCGCGCTCCTTCCTCCTCGGCGCACTGCGCCATGGCGCGCGCCGCCCGGGCGAGCCGCTCGTACACTCCGGGCTTGGCCAACTCGTCAAGCGTCGCGAGTCCGGCGGCCATCGCGATCGGGTGTCCGGACAGCGTTCCCGCCTGATACATCGGCCCTGCAGGCGCAACCCGCGACATGTGCTGGCGCGAGCCGCCGAACGCGGCGGCCGGCATCCCGCCGCCCAGTATCTTCCCGAGGCAGGTGAGGTCGGGTGAGACGCCAAAGAGCTCCTGCGCGCCCCCGAACGCCACGCGAAATCCGGTCATCACCTCGTCAAAGACGAGCAGCGCGCCGTGGGTGGACGAGATGCGGCGCAGTGCCTCGAGAAAGCCCGGGCGCGGAAGGACGAGCCCCATGTTTCCGGCCACCGGTTCGACGATGACGGCGGCAATCTCGTTGCCGTGCCTGGCGAAGAGCGACTCCACGACCTCGACGTCGTTGTAGGGCGCACTCAGCGTGTCGGCCGTGGCGGCCGCCGTGACCCCGGGGCTGTCGGGCAACCCAAGGGTCGCGACGCCCGACCCCGCCTGCACGAGGAGCGAGTCGGCATGCCCGTGATAACAGCCGGCGAACTTTACGACCTTGGCGCGCCCGGTGACCGTGCGGGCCAACCGCAGCGCGCTCATCACCGCCTCGGTGCCTGACGAGACGAACCGCATCATTTCGATGGAGGGAACCGCGGCGATCACCCGTTCGGCGAGTGCCGTTTCCAGTTCCGACGGCGCCCCGAACGCGCTCCCCTTCTCCGCTTGCCGGCGGATCGCACCCACCGTGGCCGGGTGCGCGTGACCTAACGCGAGCGCACCCCACGAGAGCACGAAGTCCACGTAGCGCCGGCCGTCGGCGTCGACAACAAACGGCCCCGTGCCGCGCTCGATGAAACGCGGAACGCCGCCGACGGCGCGGAAAGCACGGACCGGGCTGTTCACGCCACCGGGCATCACGCGCTCGGCCGCAGCGAAGAGGGCGGCCGAACGGGGCGCGTGAAGCGCGTCGCTGTCCGCCGGCACTCGGCTACCGCTCATCGCGCAACCACCCGGCCGCCTGGCGGGCATAGTACGTGATGATGAGATCCGCGCCCGCCCGCCGGATGCCGGTCAGGCTCTCGAGGACGGCGGCACGCTCGTCGATCCATCCTCGCTCCGCGGCGGCCCTGAGCATCGCGTATTCCCCACTCACCTGGTACGCGGCAAGCGGGAGGGTCGTGCCTGTGCGGACCTGTGCGATGACATCGAGGAACGGTCCGGCGGGTTTGACCATCACGATGTCGGCGCCTTCGGCCTCATCGATCGACACTTCGCGAAGCGCCTCGCGCGCGTTCGCGACGTCCATCTGGTAGCCCCGACGGTTGCCGAAGCGCGGAGTGGACCCAGCCGCTTCGCGAAACGGGCCGTAGAACGAGGACGCATACTTGGCCGAGTACGCCATGATCCCGACGCCTTCGTGTCCGGCGCCGTCGAGCGCCGAACGCAGGGCCGCGACCTGGCCATCCATCATCGCGCTGGGGGCCACGATGTCGGCGCCGGCGTCGGCGTATGCGATCGCGGCACGGGCGAGGAGTGGAAGGGTCGCGTCGTTCACCACCTCGCCGTCTGCATCGACGACGCCGCAATGCCCATGATCGGTGTATTCGCACAGGCAAACGTCGGCCATCACGACCTGTTCCGGCGCCTGCCGCCTGACTTCCCGTATCGCGCGAGGCACCGGGCCGTCGGGATGCCACGCCCCAGTCCCCGTCGCGTCCTTCTCGTTAGGCACGCCGAACAGGAGCAGGGCCTGAATGCCCAGATGCGTCAATTCGGCGACGGTGGGCTCGAGGCGATCGACCGACAGGCGCGCATGGCCGGCGAGGGCGGCAATGGGATGGACGGTGTCGACCCCATCGGTCACGAAGATCGGTTGCACGAGTTGATCGGTGCGCAGATGATGCTCGCGGACGAGGCCACGCAGCGCGTCGGTGCGGCGGAGACGGCGCGTACGTACCGGCGATGGCGTGCCGGTGTTCGGCGATCGGCGCGCGCCCGCGGGCGGCTCAGGCACTTGCGGCGCGCGGGTGCGCGCGACTCCATCGAACGATCGCGTCGACGAGTCCATCGTCATCGTGAGTCTCCGCTACGGCGTCGACCGCCAGCGCTCCGACCAGTTCGCGGACGGCGCCAGCGGTGGTGGGTCCAATACAAATGATAGCCGGTCGCGTTCCCCCGGCGAGAGTTCGGTCGAGCACCCTGTCGAGCGCGCTCGCGCTGCGCAGCCCGTCCAGAAAGTATCGCGCGGTGGACGGACTGGTGAAGACGATGGCGTCCATTACCTCACGCGCCATTCGCTCGCCCAGCGATGCAATATCGTCGGCCGGAACCGTCCGGTACGCGATCACCTCGTACAGGCGCGCGCCACGCGTGCGCAGGGCGATTGGAAGCGTAGCATCGGCGAGGTCGGATCGCGGGAGAAGCACATGGAGGTCGCGCACGTCGCCCATCGCTTCGACGAGCGCGGTGGAGGTGAATGGTTCGGGGACGCAACTCACCGCGACGCCGTGCCGGAGCAGGGCGCGACGGGTGGCGGCGCCGACGGCAGCGACCCTGACGATTCCGAGAGTCCCGGGCGTCTTACCGGACTGCACGAGGCGCTCTGCCACGCTGTCCACCGCGTTGGCACTGGTGAAGACAACCCAGTCGAATCCGGTCAGGTTTCGGATCGCGGCGTCCAGGGGAGCGATCTGCTCAGGGGGACGGATGGCAATCGTCGGGCAGGCGACGACGTCAGCGCCAAGCGCGCGCAGACGTTCGACCAGCGCGCTGGCCTGTCCCTCGGAGCGCGTGACAATGATGCGTCGACCGCGCAGCGCGGCAGTCTCGGCGGCGTCCGCGTTGGTCATGCGCGCGCGCTGCGTTTCGTTTGTGTCACGGTCACTGCGTCGCGCGATCCGGCGAGAAGCTCCATTGCCAGCTCGGTGCCAAGAGTCGCGGCGAGGGTGTGTGGCGCGGCGCGCCGTCCCCGAACGACCGTTCCGTCAGGCCTGCCGAGGAGCCCCGTCAGCTCCACCATCGAGTCGTCGACGCGCGCATAGGCGCCGACGACACCGGTGCACCCGGCGCCCGTCGCGGCGAGAAAGGCGCGTTCCGCGGCCAGCGCGAGCGTCGTCATCGCGTCATCGAGCGACGCCACCGCGGCTCCCACGCCCTCGTCAGCGGCGCGCACCTGCACGGCCAGTGCACCCTGGCCCGGTGCGGGCACCATCACGTCCATTGACAACCACTCGGTCACCGCTTCCACGAGGCCGAGCCTGACGAGTCCCGCAGCGGCGAGCACGAGCGCGTCGTATTCACCCGCCGCCAGCTTGCCGAGTCGCGTGTCCACATTGCCGCGAACCTCCGCGATAATGAGATCGGCTCGCGCGGCCAACAGCTGCGCGCTCCGCGACGCACTGCTGGTGCCGACGCGGCTCCCGGGCGGGAGCACCTGCAAGCCACCACGCCGTGACACCAGCACGTCGCGCGCGTCGGCGCGGGGGAGACAGGCGGCGATGCGCAGATCGTCAGGCTGCGCTGTCGGAAGGTCCTTCGTGCTATGCACCGCGAGATCGACCTGTCCCTCGCGCAACGCCTCCTCGATCGCAGTGAAAAACACTCCCTCTTCGCCCAACTCGGCGATGGATCTGTCCTGCAACTGGTCGCCCCTGGTCATGATGGGCACGATGGTCACGCCGAGGTACGGATGGCGCGCCAGCAGCGCCTCACGAACCATCGCGCTCTGCACGAGTGCCAGCCGGCTGCCGCGACTCCCGATGCGCAGCGCACGGCCGCTGGTTGCCGGGTTCATGCGACGGGGGTGGCGGCGAGCGTCGCGGCGTTGCGCACCACGGCAGCCAGCGTCCGGATGAACGCTGGCGATGCGTTAGGCATCGCCGTGCGAGCGAGCGTCAGCCCCAGCCGCGAGGCCTCCTGCTGTGCCTCGATGTCGATGTCAAAGAGAATCTCGAGATGCTCGGCGACAAACCCGATCGGTACTTGCAGCACGCGCCGAAAGCCGTCGCGCCGCAGCGCCGAGAGGCACTCGCGGATGTCGGGGCCGATCCACGGCTCGCCGGTGCCGCCCGCGCTCTGCCAGGCCACGCGCCAATCCCGCAGCTCCGCGCGCCGCGCCACGGCCGCCGCGCTCTCCGCAAGCTCGCGTTCGTAGGGATCGTTCCACTCGCGAATCCGCTCGGGGAGGGAATGTGCAGTAAAGACGGTCATCACGCGCTCGTTCGCCTCCCCGGGGAAGGCCACCAGTGCGCTCCGGACCAGCCCCTCCATCAGCGTGATGAATTCGGGCTCCCGATGCCAGCTCGAAACGAAGGTGACCGGCATTGGATGCCCGATCGCACCGAGCGCCTCCTCAACCGCGCGCCGGTAGCCGCCGATGCTCATGCGCGAGTAGTGTGGCGCAAGCGCGATCGCGGTGGCGCTCGTGATTCCTGCGCTGGCCATTTCCCCAATCGTCTCGGCGATGAACGGGTGCCAGTGCTTCATGCCGATGAAGACGCGAGTCTCCGCGCCGTTTGCGCGCGCGAGCTCTTCCTCGAGTGCGGTCCGGACAGCCTGCGTGATGGCGAGCAGCGGGGTACGCCCACCCACGCTTCGGTAACGCGCCTCGAGACTCGCGATCGCCTCCGGCGACGGGGCTCGTCCGCCACGGATGTGCGTGAAATACGGCGCTACCTGCTCCACGGAGTCCGGAGAACCGTATGCCATGAGGAGCACCCCGTGGCGCTGGTCCGTCATGCCGAAGGAACCGTCGTGGCCGTGACTTCCCGGATTTCCTCCGACCTGTTCGCCCGTACGACGTCTATCACGTGGTGCACCGACGCGATCGGCGTCGACGGCAGGAGACCGTGACCGAGATTGAAAATGTGTCCTGGCCGCCCTCCGGCGCGACGCAGCACCTCGAGCACTCGCGCCTCGATCACTGGCGGCGGCGCCAGTAGCACCGCCGGATCGAGGTTTCCCTGAATCCCAAGCGGCGCAATGCGCGTCCAGGCGTCGTCGAGCGGCAGGCGCCAGTCGACGCCGATGATCGACGCGCCATCGTCCTTCATCTGTGCGAGCAGCGTCGAGGTGCCGGTGCCAAAGTGAATCATCGGCAACCCCGCCGGCGCGAGGGCCGCGAGGATGCGGCGCGTGTAAGGGGCTGCGTACTGCGCGTAGTCATCGGGGGCGAGACATCCGACCCAGGAGTCGAACAGCTGCAACGCGTCGATCCCATGTCTCACCTGCGCCTGGAGGTAGGCGATGACCAGCTCGGCGAGCCGTTCCATCAGTGCGTGCCAGAGTTCCGGGGCGCCGTACATCATTGCCTTGGTGTGCGCGAAGTCGCGCGACGGCCTGCCTTCGATGAGGTACGACGCCAGGGTGAACGGTGCCCCGGAGAAGCCGATGAGCGGGATGGCGCCGCCCAGCGCCTGCCTGACGAGTCGGATCGCGTCGAGCACGAAGGAGACATCCGCTTCCGGCTGCAGGGGGCGCAGCGCGCGCACGCCTGCCAGGTCGCGGACGGGCGAGGCAATGACCGGTCCGACCTCGTCGACCAGCTCGAGCGCCACGCCGCTGCCCAGCAACGGCAGCATGATGTCGGCGAACAGGATGGCCGCATCGGGATTGAACCGCTGCACCGGCTGCAACGTCACCTCGGCGCAGAGCTCCGGCTGGCGACAGATCTCGATCAACGTCCATCGCTCGCGGATCGCCCGGTACTCCGGCAGGACGCGCCCCGCCTGGCGCATGAACCAGACAGGCGTTCGCTCCACCGGCTCGCGGCGGGCGGCGCGCATGAAGAGCGACGCTGGCGACGTCGGGGATGCCGCAGCGATTCTGCTGGCAGATGCGGCGCCGCCGGAGATGGGGCCCGGCCCGTTCGTTGCATGCTCCGTCGTCTGCACCAGTCAGGCCGAAGGATAGGAAGCCCCAGTCGGGGCCAGTGGAGTATGCGACGGCCTCACGCCGTGCACAACGCAGCGCGGTGAGGCCGGCCGTGTGCCGGGCAGGTGAAAGGCGTGGCGCGCCGCCTTGAGGAACAACGCATGGGGAGGGTCGAGGGGGAGACGCTGAACCGAAGGCAGCGGTCGGGCGCGGCCACGGCGGTGCACTCTCGCCGGAGCACGCCGGACCTAACGATTCGTGGCAGCGATCAGGCGGGCGACGTCGGTGGCGTCGCGGCGGATGTTGGTCAGGCCGCCGGTGTGATCGTAGTTGTGTCCCACGAAGTACAGATGCGTCTGATCGGCACTGGTGACCCGGTCGCTGCGCACGGCCCAGCCCTTCTCGTCGCGCCGGACCAGCGCACCCAACGAGTCGATCGCCGCGGCGAATCCGGTGGCGAACAGCACCACGTCGTAGTCCCCGGTGGTCGCGTCGGAGAAACGCACGCCCGATGGCGTGAACGCCACCGGCGCGGCATTGCGCACTTCGACCAGCCCCTCGCGGATCGCGTCCACCAGGTGGAAGCCGATCAGCGGAATCGCGTCCAGCGCCGAATACGGCAAACGTGGGAGAACAGGCGGCCCGAACTTGCGCTCCATCCGCGCCTGGACTCGCGCGATGACGAACTCCTGGACTTTGCGCGGCAGCTTGCCGATCAGATACCGCACGTACTGCGCGGGGAATGGCCCGATCTGTCGGGGTACCACGTTGGCTCCCGATCGCACCGCGACCGTCACCTGTGCCCCCGATCGCGCCAGCTCGGCGCCGATTTCGCCGCCGGAGTTGCCAACGCCGACCACCAGCACACGTGTTCCCACGAACTCGTCGGGCCGGCGATAGTCGATCGAGTGCAGCACGCGTCCCGAGAATCCCGAGCGGCCGGGGAGCTCCGGCAGTCGCGGTTTAGCCACGATCCCGGTGGCCATCACCACATCGCGGGCTTCCACCGTCTCGCCGCCGATCAGCGTCGCGCGCCAGCCGGCGCCAACGCGTTCCACCGCCTCGACCTCGTGTCCCGTCTCCACGCGAAGCCGATATCGGTTCACATACCCCCGCAGGTACGCGAGAAACTCGGCGCGGGTGGGGAAGAGCGACGTGCCGGGAGGATACGGCATCCCCGGCAGCGTCGACATGTGCTTGCCGGTGTGCAGCGTCAGGGAGTCATAGAGGTACTCCCAGGTATGGCCGATGGTCGAACCGCGCTCAATCAGGAGATACTGCATGCCATACCGCGACAGCTCTGCTGCCGTAGCGAGGCCGGCCGGGCCGGCCCCTACGATCAACGTGCGCGCGCTTCCATAGGGCATCTCTCGACTCCCGCGGGCGCGAGAAGGACCTCAGGTATCGGCACGCACCTCGGAATGATCGCCAATCGTCACTTCGCCCTTCACACCGGCAAGCACAACCTCGTCACCGATGAGTGAGTTGGCAATCTCGCTCCGCGCGAGCCGCGATCGGTCGCCGATGACGGCGTCCCGGACTCTCGACCGTTCGATGATACTCCCCTTGCCGATGGACACGTTAGGCCCGACGACCGAATCCACGATCGTCACGCCGTCTTCGATGTACACGGGCTCCACGATCGTACCGCCAATGCCCGCCGGCTTCCGCGCCCGGCCCTTCTCCAGCATCACACGATTCGTCTCGAGCAGCGTATCGAGCTTGCCGGCGTCGTACCACCCGGCCACGTCGATCACCCGGATGCGTGCGCCGTGTTCGATCATGTACTGGAACGCGTCGGTCAGGAAATACTCGCCCTTGTTCTTGGGCTGCGTGAGCACGTGATCGATGCCGTCGTAGAGCAGCTCCCAGTTCCTGATGTAGTACAATCCGATATTGGCCCGCTTCGAAATGGGCTCGCTCGGTTTCTCCACGATCTTCGTCATGTTGCCCTCGGCGTCGGTCACCACCACGCCGAAACGCTGGTAGTCCTCGACTTCCTTGGTCCAGATGATCCCGTCGGCGTCGGTGGAGTGGATCACCGAAAGGTCGGCGTCGAAGATCGTGTCGACGAAGATGATCAGAACCGGCGCGTCCACGTGGGGCCGCGCCAGTGCCACAGCGCCGGCCGTGCCGTCCTGCACCTGCTGCTCGATGAACACGCTGGGGATCGTATAGGCTGTCCGGGCGTGCTCCTCGACCTTGTCCTTGAGGTGCCCCGTGATGTACACGACCTGGTCCACGTTGCCCAACCTGGCGACGTCGTCCATCACGTAGTCCATCACCGGTTTGCCGGCGACCTTGAGCATCGGCTTCGGGATGATGTGGGTGTGCGGGCGGAGCCGCGTCCCCTTGCCTGCCAGCGGAATGATCACCTTCATGGTGCGCTCGTGCCCTCGCGTCCGTAGCGGTCCTTGAGCCTGACGACATCGTCCAGTTCCGGCGTCGACGCTTCCAGCACGTCACAGTCGGTCACGGCTTCCATATAATGGATGGTACCGGGGGTGATGCGGAACGAATCCCCCGCCCGCAGCAGCTGGTCCCTGAGCTCGGCGTCACCTGGGAGCTGGACCCAGTATTTCATCTCACCGGTGAGGAGGTGGACGGTCTCGTCCTTCACCTCGTGGTACTGCACCGATAGGGCATGGCCGGCGTTGATGTGCAGCACCTTTCCGACGTAACGATCCGTATGGGCCCAGATCGTCTCGTGACCCCACGGCTTGGACACCCGCCGGACGTCCACGCGACCGCTCATGGCGCCGGCCTGTGGTCTCAGCGAACGGCGACCAACCGGCTGCGCAGCGTGCTGATGCGCCGCCGCACGGAGCCGTCCATCACGGTGTCGCCGATCTTCACCACGAGGCCGCCCAGGATGTCGGGATTGACGTGGAGGTGCGCCACGACCGCTTTCCCCAGTTTGGTCGACAGCTGTTGCGCAATCATCGTACGGTCGGCGTCGCTGGTGTCGCGGGCAACGGTCACCTGCGCATGGACCCGGCCGGCGTGCTTGTCCACGAGGTTCGCGTACTCGGTGGCGATGTCGGGAAGGAGCATCTGGCGGCGGTTGTCCACCAGCTTCTGCACGAACCGGATGAGGAGTCGCGGCACCTGGCCGGCGAACGCCTTCTCGATCACGCGCTTCTTCTCCACCGCGGCTACCTGCGGGGCGGCGAGAAAGTTGTAGAGCCGCGGCTCGCGCTGCATCGCATCGGCGAGCGCGCTGATCATCCCCCCCCACGCATCCAGATCTCCCGTTTTCTGCGCGAGGGCGAGCAGCGCCTCGGCGTAGTTCGCCGCAATGGTGGAATTGCGCATCTATCGGACCCTGGTGGTCTTCGGGATGGACGCCAGAAAGTCCTCGATCAGCTTGCGATTGGCAGCATCGTCCAGGTTGCGGCCGATCACCTTGCCGGCGCCGGCGAGGGCCAGGTCGATCGCCTCGAGGCGCAGCTGCGAGATCGCCCGGGTCTTCTCGTTCTCCAGCTCGCGGCGTGCGCGCTCGAGCATTTCGTTCTGCTGTGCCTTGGTCTCTTCGAGCATCGACGCCTTGAGCTTCTCGCCCATGACGCGGCCCTCGACGATGAACCGCTGCGCCTCGGCCCGCGCCGCTTCCAGCTGCTGGCGCTGCTCGTCGAGGAGCCTGGCTGCTTCGTCGCGATCCTGCTTCGCACCGGCGATCGCCGCCTCGAGCGACGCCTCACGAGCCTCGACCGCGGCAATGAGCGGCTTGAAGGCAAAGCGCGACAGGATGAACATCAGAACGACGAAGATCAGCACCGTCCAGAGCATCAGCCCACCGCTCGGCGACAGGAGGGTGGGCTTGTCGCCTTCCTGGGCGGCGGCAAAGGCGATGCTGGGGACGAGCGACAGCGATATGAAGAGCGTGGATCGCATGGGAGTCTGATTGAGACGTTGCTGCGTGGTGGAACTGGCCGGGAGGAGCGCGCCGGGCGCTCCTCCGGCGGCCACCTAGAACTTGCCCTGAATCTGGAACGCGACGACGACGCCGAAGAGGGCGGCGCCTTCGACCAGCGCCGCAAGAATCAGTGCGGCTGTCTGGATGCGAGCGGCGGCCTCGGGCTGCCGGGCCATGCCTTCGACGGCCTGGCCACCAATGCGTCCGACGCCGAGTCCGGCCCCAATGACCGAGAGACCGGCGCCGATTCCTGCGCCGATGAGTCCGAGTCCGGTGTTGTTGTTGGCCACGGCTTCAGTCGCCGCCTGCAGCAACGGGAGGATCGACATGTGTTTCTCCAGTGATGTAAGCAAAGTGCCTGACGATGCTCCGCGGCCGGCCGTGCACCGCTTCCCGTCCCCGAGGCCCGGGCCTCAACGGGATTCCCCGATCATTCGATCGGCTACGACCAGGAAGGAGGAGCCCTTCTTCCTAGTGTCCCATCTGTTGTCACACGTTCCCCGTCTACCCGTTCACCCGTTTTTGTCCGTTTATCCGTCTATCCGCTCGCTCTAGTGATGTGCTTCCCTGATCTGCCCAATGAACACCGACGAGAGCAGCGTGAAGATGAACGCCTGCAGGAACGCGACGAAGATCTCGAGCAGCATGATGCCGACGGCCATGGCAAAGGGCGCGGCCGACACGATCGAGCTGAACGTGAAGATGAGGCCGATGAACGCGAGGACGACGATGTGTCCCGCCGTCATGTTGGCAAAGAGACGGATCGCCAGGGCGAAGGGCTTGGTGAACTTGCCGAACACTTCCACCGGAGACATCACGAGGAACATCAGGATCCGGACGGGGAGCGCGAGGTCCTTGTTCCAATAGAAGATCGTGTTGAAATACCCCAGGCCGAGCGCGCGCATGCCGGCGACCTCGACGACGAGGAACGTGACCAGCGCCAGGGTGGCGGTCACCGAGATGTTGCCGGTGGTGGTCGAGCCGTAGGGGATGAGGCCGAGCAGGTTGGCCGTGAGGATGAAGAAGAACGCGGTGAGGAGATAGGGCACGAATGCGTTGCCGTGGTGTCCCACGTTAGGCAGGATCACCTCGTTGCGCATGTACAACACCATCGCCTCGATCCCGGCGGCGAAGCCCCTGGGCCGTCCGACCTCGTGGGTGTGCCGCGCGTGGGCGCGGGCGGTGAGGATGAGCAGCGACGATACGAGAAACGCCCCGACAAACAGGAAGACCACGTGCTTGGTGGGCGAGAAATTCAGCGTCAGCGGCCCGACGTGCACGTCGCCCCACAGCGCGTCGCATCCGTGTTCGCCCACGTGGCGGCCGAGGCAGACCTCTTTGTAGAACGGCGGCGCCCAGTATGGGATTTCCAGATGGAAACCGTCGGTGATGTGCGGAGTGATGATGTCCACGTCCGCGGGAGCGGCGTGCTCCTGCGCGGCGAGCGGCAGGGCAAGGAACGCGAAGGCAAGGGCCAGGGAGCGGAGGGCGCTCATGTCTTCAGAAAGAGTGGTTCAACCAGCGTCGTGACGAACAGGAACAGAGCCAAACTCACAGTTGCCGGGGCCGACGGCAGGGCGAACTGCCGCACCACCACCAGCGCAAACACGACCAGTACGACCAGCCGCAACACCGCGCCCAGCCCCCATCCCGCAATCACATGCTCCTTGCGCACCGCGACGACGATCGCATAGGCGGCGATCTGCGTCAGGGCCGCGATTCCGGCGCTGACCCCGATCGCGCGACGGGCGTCGGCCGTTCCATACAGCAGCAGCATGACCGATGCGCAGAGCCCGATCAGCACGACACTAACAGCCACGAACATCACGGCCCGCTTCATTTCCGCCGGGCGTCCTCTTCGCGTTTGAGATCCACCATGAGCTTGCGGTACATGCTGTAGAAGGCCGCTCCCCCCCCGGTGAACACCCCGACGATCATCCCCCATGGCGCGGTCCCGAGCTTCCCGTCGACCCATTGGCCGGCGTACAGAAATGCGATGATGGACACCGCGAACTGCAGTCCGACCCCGGCATACTTCCCGAAGGACCGTGCCTGCCGGCGGTCCTCCGACTCCCGATCAGAGCCGGGCGATGGGGCCTGAGGAAGCCGGGCCATGTTCGCGTGGGAATTTAGGACTTTGTGAAATTTTTCGCAAGCAAACAGCCGAGGTGAAAACGCGCCAAGACTCGACGTGAGATAGGGTGGCGGAACTGGTGGATTTGTCTGGATTTACGTGAATAACTACTCTTGACGACGCGTTAGGTTGTGGATAAGTTGGCCTCGCATTGGAAAAGTGACCTATTTGGCATTGCTGCGTCCGTTTTCGTGACCCTGCGAATCGTTCCCCTGCTCCTGACGGCTTCCGTCGTCCTCTACGCCTGCGGCCCTCGGCCCCCGGCGAGCGAAACGCAGGCGCGGAAGCCGGGAAGTGCTGGCCAGGGACTGGCCGCGTCGCTCGACGTGCGGGTCGGCGAAGCAGTGGCGATGGCGCTGCGGGTATACCACGGCGGCCCGCGCACCGTGGAGCTCAACTTCCCCTCCGGACACACGCACGACTTTGTGGTCATGGACTCCACCGGCCGCCAGGTGTGGAAGTGGTCTAAGGGGCGGCTGTTCACCCAGGCCATGCAGAACCGACTCCTCCGTCGCGACGACACGCTCTCATACAGAGCCGAATGGGATCCCGGCGAGCTGCACGGGACGTTCCTGGCGGTGGTCTCGGTCAAGAGCGACAACCACCCGCTCGAACAGCGCCTGACGTTCCTGGTGCCCTGAGGAAAGCCGCGCAGGCGCGCTGGCGACCGCACGCGCAGCCTGATCCTTCGTACCTCTCGCCGCGGTGACGGTGCGCCCTGCGCCACTGCGTCCGCCTGTGCGCCTGCGCGCCCGCGCATTACCTTCCGCCGACCTCCAACCCGCTGATTCGTGGGGACTTCCGTAGAATCCCGTCGGCTCGATGACTCGCATGACCTCGAGCTGCTGAAAAAACTGCAGGTCGCGCGCAAGAACATGCTGAGCCAGATCGCCCGCCGGATCATCGGGCAGGTCGAGGTGATCGAAAACCTGGTCTGCGCCATTCTCGCTGGCGGCCACGTGATCATCGTGGGCGTCCCGGGTTTGGCGAAAACGCTCCTGATCCAGACCGTCTCCGATGCGATGGACCTGGCCTTCTCCCGGGTGCAGTTCACCCCGGACCTGATGCCGGGCGACATCACCGGTACCGAGCTTCTGGAGGAAGACCACGCCACCGGTCGTCGCGTGTTCAAGTTCGTCAAGGGCCCGGTGTTCGCAAATGTGGTGCTGGCCGACGAGATCAACCGTGCCCCTCCAAAGACGCAGTCGGCATTGCTGCAGGCCATGCAGGAGAAAACGGTCACCGTCGCGGGACAGACCCATCGGCTTCCCTCCCCGTTCTTCGTGCTCGCAACGCAGAACCCGATCGAGCAGGAAGCGACGTATCCTCTCCCCGAAGCCCAGCTCGACCGCTTCATGTTCGAGCTCCGGATCGGGTACCCATCCTTTGAGGAAGAAGAGCGGATCGTGACGTCCACCACGGGTGCGTACGAGGGAAAGGTGGAGCCGGTCTTGAGCGGGAACGACGTGCTCGAGCTGCAGCAGCTCGTGCGCCGAATGCCGGCGCCACCCACCCTCGTGAAGTACTGCGTCCGTCTCGCCCGTGCGACGCGGCCACATGAAGCCGACGCCCTGCCCGACGTGAAGAAGTACATCAGCTATGGCACCGGCCCGCGGGCGTCGCAGTTCCTGGTCCTCGGCGCCAAGGCCCGTGCGGCGATGGATGGTCGCGCCGTGCCGGACATCGACGACGTGCGGTCGATTGCGATGTCCGTGCTGCGACACCGCATGGTGCTGAACTTTCAGGCCGAAGCGGAAGGATTCGGGCCGGACAAGCTGGTGCTCGAGGTGCTCGAGAAGCACAAGTCGGCCTGACGGGAATCACGACCGAACCCACATCGCCCACCCACCGGTGGGCGATTCGTCATTTCGAGGGTGCCTCCTCGGCACGAATCGCGGTGGTCGACCCAGGTGTGGGACTACGCCGCCCTGCGAAGGAAGGGGCAGCTGTCTGGCCAAGGGGACAGCGGGCAGTCGGCCATGCGCGAGTGTGCGGCTTCGAGCTCATGCACACGTATCGGTCACTGACACAATCGTGTCGGCCATGATACCTGCGGGCCGTCCCACGCATCTGGCGCCATCACCAAGGGTATTGTACCGTCGAGCCCCCGTTCGATCCCGCAACTTCTCCAACTCTGACCGGAGGCATTGATGACCACGGCGAGCAAACTCACACCCGAAGCGACCGCGACGCAAACCGTGCGCAAAGGTCGTTTCGTCTGGTATGATCTGATGACAACCGATGTCCCTGCCGCCACGGCGTTCTACACAAAGATTGCCGGGTGGGGAACCCAGGATTTCGACATGGGCCCCAATGGGACGTACCAGATGTGGACCGTCGGCGACATGCCGATCGGAGGCGTCGTCAAGCTCACGGCGGAGATGGGACCGCCGGGGACGCCGCCACACTGGATGGGTTCTGTCGCGGTCCCGAGCGTGGACGATACGGTACGTCAGGCGGAGTCACTGGGCGGCAAGGTGCTCGCGCCTCCAGCTGACATTCCCACCGTTGGCCGTTACGCCGTGATCGCCGACCCACAGGGCGCGGTGATCGCACTGTTTACCCCGCATCAGGCAATGCCGCGGGATGACCTTACGCCAAAAGTCGGCGAGTTTTCCTGGAACGAACTCATGACGACCGATCACAATGCGGCGTACGCCTTCTACGCGACGTTGTTCGACTGGGAGCCGATGGGCGAGTTCGACATGGGGCAACCGATGGGCATGTACAAGATGTATGGGCAAGCCGGGGGGCCCACGACACCAGATGGTCAGCCGATGCCGTACGGGGGGATGTTCACGTTGACGCCCGACATGAAGATGCCCCCCAGCTGGGTCTCCTACATCAAGGTCGACTCTGCCGACGCCACGGCCGAGCTGGTCAAGTCGTTAGGCGGGCAGGTGTTCAACGGGCCGATGGAAGTGCCGGGCGGTGATCGCATCGCGCAGTGCCTGGATCCGCAGGGCGGCATGTTCGCGGTCCACTCGTCGAAACCGACGTAGCACAATCCCTGAGGAGGGTCCGGCGATGCCTGACGCACGCCGGGCCCGCGTCACCGTTGTCCGCCTGATCGCGTGTGTCCGTACCACGTCGGCCCTTGCTGATCCGGTATGACCGCCAGCGGCACGTCCTGCTGCTCCGCCCAGTCTGCCCACTCAGCAGCTCGTCGCGTGCCAAACAGCGCCGACAACGACTCCGCACAGAGGGGATCGGGTGCCACGGCGCTCGTCAAGCGATCCGCGGACCGTTGCTCCAGCGCTGCCACGGCGACCCAGCCATCTGCGGCTCGGTACCAGGCGTAGCGGGGAGAAGCTCCACCGAGGACACCGGACGGTGTGGTCAAGCCATGCCGAAATGGCGCGGCGAAATCACGGGCAGCATCGGCCAGCGCGATCTCCAGGTGACCTCCCCGTCCCGCCCGCGTGCGCTCCAGAAGCAGCGAGAGCGTAGCCCCCACGACGCGCTCGGCACCGGCGAGGTCGGCGACGAGCGCGCGCGGGAGATGAGGCGGTTCGAGGAGGCCTGCTGTGGCCTGGTAGGTGAGATCGTGACCACTTGCCTCCTGCTGCGGCGCCGCGTGTCCGAGGATGGCCACCTGGCAGAGCCCGGGATACCGCGCCGCCAGCGCCGCAGCCTCGAGCCCCAGCCGGCGCAGCGACTTGGGACGCGACGATGTGACGAGGACGTCTGCGCCCGCGAGCAACGCATCGAGCCCCGCCCGACCATCGCGCGACGCGAGATCGACGCGCTGCACATCCTGCCCCCGACAGAGCTCGGCGTACCACGAGGGCGCATAACGCGACAGCGGATCGCCGTCCGGCGGCTCGACCTTCGTCACATGCGCTCCCAGGTGGGCCAAACGGCTCGCAGCCACAGGTCCAGGAACGTTCACCGCGATCGAGACCACGTGCACACCGGCCAACGGTTTGACGGTCCTCTCCCGGCCCGGCACACCCCGGCCAGGCGCCGTCACGGCGCCAGTTTTTTGAGCTGCTCTTTCGTATTTGCGTTGTTGGGGTTGCGGGCCAGTGACTGCTCGAAATACGACCTGGCTCTGGCCTTGTCGCCCTTCGCCAGCCAGAGCGCGCCTAACCGGTCGTAGCTCCTGAAGCTCGCGGGATACAGCTCCAGGCCGAGCTGCAAGAACTCCATCGCCTTCGTCGTGTCCTGTCCGAGCGCAATCTGCCCGTACAATTGGATCACCCGATCCGATGGCGTGAACGTCGTACCAAGTTTCGCCGACACGTTGCGAAAGTGCTCCGGCAGAAGCCGCGGAGACGCCAGGACTCGGCCGAGGTCGGGCTTGTAGCCGTCGAAGATGAAGCGCAGCGCGTCGTACTCGGCGATGAGCGGCACCGACCCGTGGTCGTCGGCGTCGTAGTATCGGAACGCGTAGCGCAGGCCCGACCGGTTATACGCCTGCATGACTGCATTGAACCGGGTGATCGCGGAGAAGTGCGGATTGCTGGTGGTGTCGTCCGGGTTGATCGTGTTCGCCTGCGCCACGTACAGCACGCGCTTCTCGAGCTGCGCGCTGGTAACGTAGTCCTTCGCCTTCTTGAGGAGCGTCGTGTTGTCCCACCAGAGGCTTGGATCGATGGCCACGTAGGCGTTGAACGTTTCGGGGATCGTGTACAGCGCGTTGATCGCCGTGATCCCGCCGAGCGAGTGGCCGACGAACACCCGGTACGGCATGGTTCGGTATCGCTTGTCGATGTGGGGGATCAGCTCCGCCTTGATGAACGTCAGGAAGTTGGGCATTCCCCCGCTTGTCTTGAGCGCGGGCTGCGGCTTGCCATCGAACCCGGCCTCGACGTGGGTCGGCGACATGTCGCGCATCCGGTCGGTGTTCGGGATCGCGACGACGACCATCTCCGGGATCGCATACGTACCATTGACGCCAGTGCCGAGGATCTGGATCAATCCGGAAACCGAATGGAAGTGCGCGTCGCCGTCGAGCAGGTACAGGACAGGGTACTGTTGCAGCGCGTGGGTCGTGTCGTCGTAGGACGGCGGCGTGTATACGAGGTACGGCCGCTGCTCCTTGAGCGTCGCGGACCAGACCGAGTCGACGCGACCGATGGTCGTAGCGCGGGCAAACCTGCCCTGAGCCGGCACGATCGCGGGGAGCAGCAGGGCAACGAGGGACGTCGTGAGGAGTCGCATGGTTGTCGGGCTCGGTGAACGGACGGCCGCTGACATTCACTCTCGGGAAGCGGATTCGCAATACACGCGGTATCCCTAACGCGCTCCACTCAACCACGCGCCCGTGAAGCCGGCGCGACGGAGACCACGCACGACGTGCGGGTTCCGGCGCATGACCTTCCACACCAGCTCGGTCCGGTAGTTCTCGATCATGGTGACGATCGGACCCTGGTCGATTCCCAGATAGTCGACGTCAAACCAACCGAGCGCGGGGTCGATGCGCCCCGTCTGAATCCGGATGCGCGGATCTCGCAACGTGGGGTTGAAGCTGTCGAGGAACCCGTAGCGTTGGAACAGCGCGTCGCCATACCGCGTGCGCATCGTGCGAATGGCAGGCATCGCGATTTCCGGAGCGAACGGGAGCGACGACGCCGCCGCGGTCGGAGCGATCGTGCCGTCGTCGCGGATCTCGGTCGCGGCCGCCCCACGAGCCGTGTACGTCCAGAACCGAATGCCCTTCCCATCGATGACGAGCGAGTCGTTGACCGGCCCGTCGGCGGCGGTGAGTCCCCAGACGTCGGCGCTGTAGTCCCGAAACCCGCGCGGGTTGGCGATGGCATAGGCTCGCTGCGACACGGTGGCACGGCGGGAGTTCTCGAAGTAGTCGATGCCGCGCCCGCGCATGTACTCGTCCTGTATGCCGCGGAAGTCGATCCAGACGTGCGAGTACTGGTGCCCGAACAAGGGCGCGAAATTCACGTGTGGCTGTCCCTGGAAGGTGAGCCACCGGTTGGTCGCAGTGAAGGCGTTCCACGCCGACGCCTCCACGGGGAACGTGGGCGAGCCTAACGCGAGGATGTACAGAATCATCGACTCGTCATACCCACGCCAATCGTGCGTGCTGTAACCGTCCTCCGGACGCCAGCGGTGGTTCACCAGCGGCTTGTTGGGCTGAATCCAGGTCCATTCCGCGCGAAGGTACAGGGAATCCGCATACGCACGGATGGCCATTTCGTCAGGCAGGTTGCGGTCGTAGTAGCTCTGGCAGAACAGCACGCCGGCCAGCAGCAGCGAGGTGTCGATCGTGGACAGCTCGACCGTCTGGAACCGTGTGCCGGTCGTCATGTCGAGGAAATGATAGAAGAATCCCTTGTGCCCGATCGTGCCGGTGGGCGCCGGGCCCTGCGGCGACTGCCAGAAGAAACGAAGCGTGCTGAGGGTGCGCTGGGTTGCCTGATCACGCGTGATCCATCCGCGTTCGACACCGATCGGGTACGCCGTGAGTGCAAACCCTACCGCCGCAATGCTGGAGAAGCTCGCCGTCGGCCAGCGGTCCGGTGTCAGTCCCGTCCGGGCGTCGGTCCGCTCCCAGAAGAAGTCGAACGTCCGCCGCTGAACGGTGTCGAGCAGCGCCGCATCGGCCGCGGAGATCGTCGCGCGCGGAAGTGAGACCGCCGTCGCCGACGTACACGCCGTGGATGTGACGACCAGAGCGTAGTGTAGCAGCGCCAATGTGGCCGACCAGCGATGGGCGGGGGGAGATGAGCCCTCGCCCGTCGTCGGTCTCGGGTCGCGGCTACCAGTCAACTTGCACTCCGAGCTGGAAGCGTCGGCCGTCCGTTTGCACGTTGTTGGGTACGCCGAAGTTCGGGTTCGGCGCCTGGGCAACTGGCCGGATGAACCCATCGTATCCGCCGTAGTTGACCACGTTGAACGCGTTGAAGAGGTCCGCCGTCACGCCCAGTCGCGCCTTGCCGACCGGAGGGAAGAACTTCGCGAGTCGCAGATCGGTCGTGTTGTACCCCCACCTGCCGATTCCGAAGAACGAGCTCTTCCACTTCTCGTCGATCTCGCCGGTGCCGCGCAGCGGCTCGCACCGGTTGTTCGCGGCCTGCTGCGAGCAATCGTTGACGAAGAACTTGTCGCCCGATCCGAGGTTGATGATGCCGCTGAATTGCGTGCCGAAGACCCAGGGCAGGTCCATGATGAAGTTGCCCACGATCGTGTGTCGCTGGTTCCGGTCGGTGCCGGTCCGCGGATAGTCCGTGACCCGAACGCGATCGAGCGAGAACAGGTCGCCGCCGATCTGCTCGGCATCGGCCAGCGTGTAGGTGACGCCGCCGCCCACCGTAAACTCCTTCCCTCCGAGAGACCGATACGGTTTCTCCACTTGAAGGATGTACGCATCGTACCAGGTGCGCGGATCGTTGCTCGACAACAGGATGTTGCCGAAGCGCGGGCTCACCGACTGGCAGCAGGAACCATCCGGGCGGCGATTGCCGAAGATGAAGGTGAATCCGTCATAGCTGCGGACGCCGGTGTACGTCACGGCGGCGACCACGTTGCGACGCGCGTGCCGGACCCCCAGCGAGAACATGTTGGAGTGCGGCGGCTTGGTGTTGTTGTCGATCAGAAACCCTTCTGGCAGCGGACGGTTTGGTGAGTTGGCGAGCGCATCGAGGCCGGCCCTGGAGAGGTAGCTCGGGTTCCACTGAATCGTGGGTTGGCCGCCCCGCGGCGCTCCGTCGGCAGAAAACTGGTAGGTCAGAACCTGATACTGCAGCCGGAATCTCTCGTCGAGCCCGTTGTTGTAGTTCGACCGGTCATAGTACACGCCGAATGCGCCGAACGCCGAGGTGCGCCCGGCCTGATCAAAGGCATAGTTGAATCCCAGGCGCGGCTGGAACGCCTGCTTGAAGCCGGGGCGTTTGGTGCCGTCGGTGAAGAAGTTCGCCGGAAAGCGCGAGCCGAGCTCCTGAATCACCAGCGCCGGCGTCACGTACGCGTTGTTGAACATGTCCGACTCGTAGTCCCAGCGCAGACCGAGATTCAGGGTCAGCTGGGGCGTGACGCTCAATCGTCCTGCGCGTACAACCCGATCTGGGTGTTGTTCGTGTTCATGTTCGGGTTGCCGAACCCGTAGCTCGCATTGTACGGAAACGCGAAGTTCTCCGTCGCGCGGAAGCGGAACAGGGGATTCCCATTGAAGAACTTCTGCACGTCGTACTGGTTGCGATCGGCGTTTCCGCCGACCTTGACCACGTGCCCGCCAGCCCACGTCCATCCCGAGTATGTGAGGTCGTTTCGGAACGACAGTCGTTTCTGATCGAAGTTCTGATACGAGTCCCGGCCACCGACGCGGCCGATCCCCTCGTAGAGGATCCCGATGACCTCGTCGTTCTCTGGCACCGGGTTCCACCTGGAGCCCTGGTACGAGACCATCGCCTCGTTGAGCCGATTGCCGCTGGCGAAGGTGTGCTTCAGTACCAGGGTGTTCACGTCGACCTTCACGTTCTCCGCGGCCTGGAACGAGGTCTGCCCGCCAAAGCTCCGAATGTCGGTCTCGGTGCGCAGGTTATAGCTCAACTCCCACGAGTTCGACTGGTTCTGCACGAGATTGAGCTTGGCGATCCCGAGGTTCGACCGAAACGGCGAGACGAAGAAGCCGTCCTTGCCGCTGAACACGGTGGGGAACCGCGACGCTCCGGCGCCGAACGACACGATATTCGATCGATCCTGGTAGTTGCCTTCGTACGCCCCAAAGAAGAACAGCTTATCCTTGACGAGAGGACCACCGAGGCTGATGGCCGACTGATCGCGCCGATAGTCCGGAATGACGAACGCCTGCCCCAGCGACTCGGCCCGACGCTTGTTGCGTCGCTGGAATTCGTCCAGCGCCAGCAGCCCTTTGGTCTGTCCGGCATAGAGTGCGCTGCCCTTCCACTGGTTCGTGCCGGACTTGGTCGTCGCCGTGATGATCGCGCTCGTCGCCTTCTGGTATTCCGCCTTGTAGTTGTTGGTCAGGACGCGGAACTCCTGAACCGCCACCTGGGGAAACGGGTTTCCCCGAGAAGCTTCCTGTCCGACGACACCACTGGGTAGCACATCGGACTTGTAGCTCGCACCGTCGATGAAGACGTTGATGCTCTGTGCGGGCAGCGCGCCGGCCGTGAACGACTTGGTGGTGGCTTCACGACGGCCGCCGAGAATCCGCACACCCGGCGCCAGCTGAGCGAGGGCGAGAAAGTTGCGATCGACGGACGGGAGCGCGTTGATCTGTTCGGCCGACACGTTCGTCGCGACCTCCGAGGTCTTGGTCTCGTTGGCCGGTGCCGCCGTCACCGCGACCGCGGCCAGTTGAGTGGCGACGGCACGAAGCTCAAAGTCCTGAGACGCGACCTCGCCGATCTGCACGCGCAGCCGGCGAGTCTGCGGCTCCACCCCGATGCGCCGCGCTGTGACATCGTATTCTCCTGGGACGAGCCCAACCAGGGCGTAGTATCCGAGGTCGTTCGAGGTGGCGAGGCGCGGCGCGTTCGTGGCCACGTTCCGCGCCTGCACCGTCGCACCGCCGACTGGTGCGCCGTTGTCACCGCGGACATATCCGCGGATCGACCCGGTCGTTGTCTGAGCGGCAGTCGGGACCGACACGACGGTCGCTAGTGCGATTGCCGCGAGCCGTCGCGGTACACCTAACCAGGGCCTTCCCGTCATGGTGCGCCTCCTTGTCGTGTTGAAGCGTCGGGAGTTGCGCCCTTATGATGAACTCCGTGTCGACGCCGTCCAAGGACTCGTCGCCAAGGATCAGGATGTCGGAACCGAGCCGATCGTTGGCATCCGCCGTTCGGTAGAGCCGGGGAATCGACCCCCGAGAATCGACGAGCTTGCTTCCAGCTCCCGCGGGCGGATCGCTGGCCCGGCGGTTTGGATCGGCGCCTGGTGTGGGTTGCGAGCTTCGGCCTCGTTCTCTCCCTCAGTTCAGACGAGACAAACAGCTCGCAGATGACGTCATCGGAGCTGGCCACCTCGGCGAGGCCCGCGGCCCGGCCGATCGGTAGCGCCGGGGAGGTGATAACGACCACTGGCATCATCGGCGCCACGGCCTAGAATCCAGCGCATCCTTCGGGCGCGATCCCGAGCCCGGTCCACCTTTCGAGTTCCGGAACACCTCAATGCATCGACTGATTCTTGCTGCGCTGCTGGTTGGCGCCGTTGCACCCGTCGCGGGCGCCCAGAGCGCGACACGTCAGGCAGTCGGAAACTCCACCGCCACTCTCACTCCGGCAATTCGCGTCGGGAACATGGTGTACGGATCGGGACAGCTCGGCATGAGCCGCGACAATCCCGACACGACGATTCAGGGCCAGACGAAACTTGCCCTGGAAAACATCAAGCGCGTGTTCGAGCAGGCCGGGACGACGATGGCCATGGCCGCGAAGTGCACCGTGTTCCTGACCGACGTGAAGGACTTTGGCGGAATGAACGAGGTATATCGGACGTTCTTCCCCGCCTCGCCGCCGGCGCGGTCCACGGTCGTGGTTGCAGCTCTCGTCGTCCCCAACGCGAAGGTGGAGATCGAGTGCATCGCGGTAATGCCGTAGAGCCGGTACGGACGGCTCCTGCCCGTCGCCCTAGGGTCACCTGGAGCGGAGCACGGCAGCGACAACATGATGCAAGAGCAGAACGGCGGACCCGCCTCGCGGTCCGCCGTTCTCGTTCCCGCGCATCGATGATCGCGGACGCTACAAGAGCTCTCTCCGTCTCCCGTCTCGAACTACGCCTAGAAGTTGGGGTTGTTGTCGCGCTCGGCGAACGGCAACGGGTAACAGGTTTGCTGCCCGATGTTTCCCAGGTTCGGCCGCCAGTACGGAGACCCGCTGACCGGCACGTGGCGCGCAGCGGCCACTGGCTGTCGGCGGAAGTCGGCAAGCCGCTTCCCTTCGAGCCAGAAATCAAAGCGCTTCTGGTCGAACAACTCCGTGAGCACGCTCATCGCATCCATCGCGCCGCTGTACGCCGGATATCCGAACGCCTGGCGCTGACGGTTGATCAGCGCGAGCTGTCGCGTGATGTCACCCGAGGCTTCGGCGGCGATGTACTCCGCCTCGAGCTTCGACGCGAGCCGGATCGGTGAGGCATACCCCGTGTACTTCTGCTGGATGAAATACGCCCCTGCCGCCGCGTCCCACGCGTTGTATGGATGCTGGCCCGGCGGGAGCCACTTCACGCGCGGGTCCGTCGTCTGATAGTACGGCGGCACGCTGATGACGCTGCGATCGACCGTCCCCCGCCACAGCGCGTTCGACAGGCGTGCGCGGTTGGCCAGGTCATCCTGATAGGTGAGATTGATGGTGAAGCCGGCCGGCACGGCGGTCGCATCAGCCAGCGCGCCGGGCTTGTCTCCCTTTTGCAGTTTGGCGCGGGCGCGCCCAACGAGTGACGCACGCGCGAGGTTCAAGCCGTCGGCGCCGCCGTTCGCGTTGCCTACCTCCATCGCTTTGCTGAACCAGAAGATGGCCGAGTCCAGCATCTGGTTGTTGTTGAGCTCTGGTCCCGACGACAGCGCGCCGGTGCAGAAATCGGTCGCCAGAAAGGTCATGGCGAAGCCCCGGAACGTCGCCGCCCGAGCGATGTTGACGTTGGTGGTCGGATTCGGCAGCGTGAGGTCGAGCAGCAGCTTGGCCGACGCGGCGGCCAGGGACATTGCTCGCCACTGCGCGGTGGCCTGACCGTTCAGGTCGGAAACTTCGCGCCGTCCGAATTCGTTCTGGGACCCGCTGGTTTCCATGATGTACGTCTCGCCGGTGAAGTGCGAGCTGAACTGAATGTACGTCCCCACGGCAGTTGCAAAGTTCTGCTGCGCCGAGGCGGCCAGAGTGGCGGAACTGGCCGCGGCATCGACCTCGGCGGCGTCGATGACGTTGGGGTTGTTGACCTCGAGGAAGTCGTTGGAACACGCGGCAGCGCCCAGGCCAAGCGCGGTGCCGATGAGGGTGCGCGAAACCGCGCGTCGGATCGTCAGCATGATGGTCCTCTGCGGGTCAGAAGGTGAAGTCCAACCGAAGAGAAGCCCTCTTCGGAATGGGAAGCGAGAAGAAATCCTGCCGGTCGAATGCCCCATTCTGGGCGATCACCTCCGGATCCGGACCCTCGTACTTCGTCCAGAGCCCGAGGTTCTGCATGGCGAACCCGATCGACGCGTTCTGGACCCGGTTGCCTAACGGGCCCAGCAACCGTTTGGGCACGGTGTACGTGGCCGAGAGCTCGCGGAAACGAACGAAGTCACCCGGCTGAATGAAGGCCTCGTATACGTCGCTGGTCGTGGCGGAGAGACCCGAGACCGTCACGAAGGACGGCTTGCCCGGCGCATCGTTGCCGTAGCGGCGCAGGCGTTCGTGACGCGAGAGCACGGTCGGGTCGAGGCGGTTTCTGCTGTGAATGAGCAGTGTCTCGGTGTACCAGTCCCTGAAGTTGTCCACGACGAAATCCCGCTTGGCGTCCAACGCCGCGGTGATCCGGAGGTTCTTCATCAGCGTGACGGTATTGCTGAGGTTCCACTCGAGCGTCGGGTACAGGTTGCCGACCGGGGTCAGCGTATCGCTGACGACGACCACACCGGTGGCATCGTCGATCGACAGAATCTTCTTCGACACGTACACGCCCAGCTGCTCTCCTTTCATCGCGCGGGTCCGGCCGCTGACCGAGAAGGGCGCGACACCGCCGAGGTCCGTCAGCTCGTTATGCAGCGTATTCATGCCGGCACGGAAATCCCAGCCGAAGTTACTCATCTGGACAGCGGCCACGTTCACCGCCAGTTCCAGCCCGCGGTTGATCACTTCTCCGATGTTCGCCAGCGGGTTGCTGTTGAAGCCAAGCGACGGTGCGATCGGCTTGGCGATGATCAGGTCCGTCGTCTTCTTATTGTAGTACGTGAGTTCCGCGGTGACCCGGTCCCTCCAGAAGCTCGCATCCAAGCCGGCCTCGAACTCCGTGCCGCGCTCGGGCTTCAAGTCCGCGTTGCCGGGGTTGCCCGGGTTGGCGCCCGCGGTCGTCGTGCCGGTGATGTTGTATGGTGCGGCTACCAGGGTCGTGAGCGCCGCCCCGGGAGCCGGCGATCGACCGGTGGTGCCCCACGACGCACGCACGCGCAGTGTGTTCACGTACCTCGAGAGCTTTTCGAAGAACTGCTCCTCGGAAAGCGTCCAGGTGGCGCCCACCTTGGGAAGCACGAACGCCTCCGCATCCGAGCCGAACGCGGAGTTCTTGTCGACACGCACGGCGGCCTGAAGGAACGCACGGTTCTGGAACCCGACCTGCAGCTGGCCCAGATAGCCGATCTGCTTCTGCTCGGTGAACGAGCTGCCGCCGGTGGTCGTCGCCGCGGAGTTGACGGAGTTGTTGGCGTTCGTCACGAAGCCGAGGCCCGTCGAGTTCGTCGTCGAGTTCTTGCTGGACACCACTTGCGTGCCAAAGGAGAGGTTGCCCTCCCACTGCTTTTCGCTGCCATAGGTGCGGCGGATGTTGCCGAGATAATCCACCGAGAGTCGCTCAGCAGTGCGGGCAGCCTCGGTCTTTTGTCCGGTGTTCAGGTTGGCAGGTGTGTACTGTGCACTGTCGTTCTTGGGGTAGTACTCGGCTTGCTTGTCCGCCGCGAGGTCCGCGCCCAGGGTGACACGATGGGTGAACCAGGAGACCGGCACATAGCTCGCCGTCATCGAGGGCAGAATGCGGTGCGTCAGCAGCTGGTTGTTGATCGATGCCAGCGCGTTGTAGTGCCGGTTGTAGCCGAACCAGCCATCGGCACTGTTTTCGGGTCTGTCCGTGCGCGTCAGAGGAGAGCCGAGCATTCCGCCGGCGATCCAGCCGCTCACAGAATTGTCCAGATTCGGCAGCTGCGTCCTGTTCTGCGTCAGACCGAGCCCAGCGTCGATCGTCAGGCGCGAGTCCGGGATGTAGTTGAAGTTCGAGCGGATGTTGTAGCGATTGAGGCCACTGTTAGGCAGCGTGCCGCTCGCGCCCTCCCTGCCGAGCGAGAGGACGTAGCCGTAGTTCTGGCCGCCGCCACGCGCGCTCCAATTGACGGTGAAGTCCTTGCCCGTCCGAAAGACGTTGTTGCGCATGAGCGGGTCGTCGTTCACCAGCGTGCCGACTGCCTTGCCGCGACAGAGCGGATTGGGGCTGGTGGGGAGAACGAGCGCCGCCGTACAGTTGCCGTAGTTGTCCGGCGGGTCGTAGTCCTGGTCGGATCGACCGGACTCGAATCGGAACGACTGGATGAACCGGTTGGCGCCCGGGCGCCCCTTCTTCGTAATGATCTGGATCACCCCCGCCGAAGCGTCGGCACCGTAGAGGGTGGCGGCCGCCGGCCCCTTCACCACTTCGATGCTCTCGATCTCATCGGGATTCAGGTCGTTCATACGGTCGTACGCCTGCCCTGATACGTTGCCGTTGAGGAACCCTTCGTTGATCCGCACACCGTCGACGAAGAGCAGCGGCTGATTGGAGAGGTTGATCGACGACGCGCCGCGAATGCGGATCGTCTTGGCCGTGCCGATCACGCCGGAGTTCGAGTTCACAGCGACGCTGGGCGTGCGCGACTGGAGGAGCTCGCCGACACTCTTGATCGGTGCCTCCCTCACGATCTGCGTCGCGCTGATCGATGCCACCTGCGCCGACTGTGCCCGGCGCTCCTGGTTCCCGGCCGTTCCGGTGATGACGAGCTCGGACAGGGTAACGAGCGACGGGCTCAGCTGGATGTTCAGTGTGGCCGTTTGGCCGGCCGCGAGCCGTACCGTGTCCCCCGCCGCCTTGTACCCGAGACGGAACACCGCAACCGTTAGGCGGCCGGGTCGGAGGTTGACGAGTCGATAGTCGCCCTCCGCGTTGGTCTGCGTGGAGAGCGCCGTGCCGGCAATCGTGACCCGGACATCAGCGACAGGCCGCTGCGTAGCGATGTCGGTCACCTTTCCGGTCACGGTCCCGGTTTGCGCGAGGAGCGCCGAGGACAGCACCGACAACATGGCGACAGCCGGGAGGACCGAACGAGGGAATGACGCGCGTGACAACATAGGCATCTCCTTTCTGGGGAAGGGGGAGAGCCAAGGTCGAGGGCGAGGTCGATGGCCGGCAGATACCGGTCGCGCCGCGACATGTTTTCAGTGTCAGTTCACGCGGGTCGACTCGCCGTTCGCCCGGGTTGCGCGAGAAGCAGTGGAACAGCACGACGCTTGTCAATAGCAGCGGACGAGCGCAACGTCACGCCGCCGCGCGAGCGGTTCCCGTGTGGTCACACCGCTCTCCAGGAACATGTCCATGCGCATCCTGGGTCGGCAGTTGGTTTCCGGTATCGCGGCCGCGATCGTTGTCTCCTTCGCCACGGCGCTCGAGCTCTGCGCTCAGGCTCAGCCCGCTTCCCAGACTCCCGGCCGACTGATCGACTCGCGCGCGTCTGAACGTGGGTTGTGTCAGATCACTGCGCGGACGTCCACCGATCCCCGCGGCAGTGTGCAGTACCACGCCCGCTCAACGGTCACGGATTCGACCGGGTACACGAGGCCACCCTGGTTCAGGATATCCTCCAGAAGGACTTCCACCTCCACTCGATCATCCGCTGCATGGGCTTTGTCGTGGCCCGCCCGGAGCGCGCGCAACTCCATCGTTTCCTGCCAGTTAGGCGAGGCTGCCTCTGCGAAGGCGAGTCCCGGACCTACGCGCTCCGCCTGCACCACGTAGCCCGGCCCGTATACGTCAATCACGGACTCGCTCGGACTTGCATTGGCGGCGAGGCGATACAGACCGGGGGAGGCCGTGGGATTCAGCGACTCGCGCATCGCCTCGCGATACAATCGCGTGGTGCCGGCGAGGTTGTGTTGTTCGAGGATTCTCGCCAGGATTGCTTGTGTCGTTTCATCCCGCTGAGTGGTCATTGCGCGCTCGGGTTGGATCGAATCGGAATGGAGTGTAACGCCAATGCACTTTGGCGTCCAATTGGTCGCCGCCCAACCCGCTGTTGTGTGAAACCGCCGCCGGGTTGCTTGGCCTGTCGTGCCCGGATGTTTGGTTCGTGGGCGACCGCCTGGACACGGATGTCGCCGGAGCGCGGGCGGCGGAAATGACGGCAATCCGGTCTGCATCGTCCCGTGACGTCAATGCGTCAGACGAGGAATGCATCACGTCAACCTGGCCCGGCCTCGCAACAATGATACGCGAAACGGCGTCGTAGTCCGCGACGCAGTCTCCTGGTGAACTCCGGTGAGGCCGGATGGCACGCTCAGCGCTCAGGCCGCTGCCCGGGGAGCGCCTGGTGGAACCCTCCTTCCGACGAACGTTGGATCAAGCGTTGCACGCCTGCATCACATTGCCAAGTAACCCGAAGGCGGAGTAGCGTGGTAGTGCCCCTGCCCCGGCTGCACGGCAGGCCTTGGGCATCCCTTCCATTGCATCCGGAGATCTTATGTCGTTCCAAGGTATCCCCCATGCGCGCCGCGGCTTCTTCGGTCGTCTCGCCGCCGGAATGAGCGCAATCATCGCCGCACCTAACGCCACCGCCATGTCCCTCGACGATGTCGTCCGTCTCCAGGGGCAGGACGCCGATGCCTGGATGGCAAAGCTCACCGCGCCGCACCGCCAGTACTTCGACGCCACCACCGTGAATGACGGGTTCCCGATGATCTACGGGTTCAACTGGGCGCGGACCATGCGGGAGTCGTACAACCTCAAGAACACCGACGTCCAGGCCGTGATCGGGCTCCGGCACTTCGGCATCGCGCCGGCGCTCCAGGACGAGATGTGGGCGAAGTACAAGCTCGGAGAGTTCTTCAAGCTCAACGACCCCAAAACGGGGAAACCGTCTGTGCGCAACTATTTCAACAACAGCACGGCCGGTGACATGATGGTGCCCGATGCGCACGTGACGGGCATGATTCGCGGTGGGCACATCGTGGTCGTGTGCAACCTCGCGCTGTCGGTGTTCAGCGGCGCCACGGCGAAAGCGGCGGGACTGACGCTGACACCCGACGCGGCGCACAAGGAGTGGCTCGCCAACCTCGTCCCCGGGGTCATGCCGGTGCCGTCGGGAGTGCTCGCGGTCCATCGTGCCCAGGAGAAGGGGAAGTGCACGTACTGCAACGCCTCGGGTTAGTGCAGGCCGCCGCGGCTCACAGAAGTCGGTTTCGCTTCTGATCCCGGGCTGAGTCACGTCCTGTCGGAGGGCGCGCGCGGCGTGGTAGGCCGCGCACCGTCCGGCAATCGCCGGCTCGCGTCGCTGCGCGCGAGCCGGTCGGCTATTCGACCACCTGACACCTCTTTGCAGCGCCCGCACCGTCCTGTCGCCGAGAGAGCGCCCTCTATCTCGCGAGTGACATCTCCTTCTTTCTCCCTGGTCTGAATCGGCGGCCGGAGCCCCGGATGGGCGGCCGCGAGCAGCGATGGAGCCCACGTTAGGCGGGCTCGGCTTGTCAGGCGCGATCTGTGCGGACCCGTCGGGGTACCAACCTGCGAGAACAATCCACAGGGAGGTCGCTCATGCGAAAAGGAATCCCGGCCGTGATTGTCGCGGGCCTCGTGCTTGCGTCATGTGCGCGCCAGACTCGGGTGGAATCCGGTGGCGAGGTGGACCTCAGCTCCACGCCGGCCGATGCGCGCTCCTTGCCGAGTGGGGCCAGGCTCGACGTCAGGCTCGATCAGGAGATCGGCACCAAAGTCAGCAAGGTCGGCGATGAGTTCAGCGCCACGGTAGTAAGTCCCGTCGTTGCAGAGAATGGAGCAACGGCGGTTCCCGCCGGTGCGAAGGTGTATGGCAAGGTCACGGGTCTCGACAACTCCGACCACGTCGCCGAGCCCGCTGCCATTCGCATTGATTTTGAGCGCCTAACCATGAACGGCCGAAGCGTCCCCTTCAACGCCAAGGTGACCGCGACGAAGCTCCAGACCCGTGGTGGTGACACCCGAGACGAAACGCTGAAGAAGGCGGGCATCGGCGCGGCGGCGGGAGCGGTGCTCGGCGCTGTCCTGAGTGGCGGCGACCTGCAGAAGATCCTGGTCGGCGGCGCGCTCGGCGCCGCCGCGGGGACGGTCATTTCATTGGGTGCGGGCGATGTGGAAGGCGTTCTGCCAGCCGGAACGGCCATGACCCTCCAGACCACGCGCACTGTGGCGCTCCGGTAGGGTGCGGCTCGTCGCTCACTTCGCCGTCGGCGCGGGCCATGGCTCGCGTCGCCGGCGCCCGAATCCCTGTCGCCTGGAGTGCGACTTCTGCTCGGACAGGGGGACAGACACTCGGGCCAAGTACGGTTGATCTCTTGCCCCAGTGCGTCGACACGATACGTTCCGGGGAGCGTAACAGGACGCTACCGGTCCGCGGGAAGGGCTGCGCCCACCTGAGACGGAACTGCCCGATGGTCTTGACCTCTTTCGGGCCGATGCGCGGACGCCGGCCATAACGAAGGAGGCGTCATGTCGTCGCCATTTCACCGGGCGCTCCCCGCGCGGCCGGACCTCGAGCAGCAGAAGAAACTCGCCAAGGAACTGCTCCGCGCGTTTCGCGATGCCGAGAGCGAAGCGGTGGCCCGGATTCGGGCCGAGCTGCCGGACCGAACCGAGGTATCGCTCGCGGACGCGCAATTCGTGCTGGCCCGCGAATACGGCGTTGCGAGCTGGCGCGAGCTCAGGGTGCGCATCGAAGCCCGTGCCGCCGAGGCGCTGCCTCCGATCGATCGCTTCAGAAAGGCGGTGCGCGATGGCGACGCGAAGGCGGTCCGCAGGCTGCTCGAGCAGCAGGAAGCAGTGCGCGCGCTCATCGATGAACCGATGTTCGGTTTCGACTCCCCGGCTTTACTGGCGGCGAATGACAACGTCGAGCTGGTCGATGTGTTGCTCGAGTTTGGGGCAGATCCAAACAGACGCAGCAACTGGTGGGCCGGTGGCTTTCATGCGCTGCACAGGGCGCGCGGTGCCGTAGCCGAGCGACTGCTCGCCGCGGGCGCCGTTCCCGATGCGTGTGCCGCGGCGAACCTCGATCGCCCCGATCTGGTGGCTCGCCTCCTCGCCGACGATCCCGCGCGAGTGCACGAACGCGGAGGGGATGGCCAGACTCCGCTGCACTTCGCGCGATCGCGAGCGGTGGTCGACCTGCTGCTCGCTGCCGGGGCCAACATCGACGCAAGAGACGTGGATCATCGCTCGACGCCGGTGGAGTGGATGCTGGGCGACGATCCCGCCAACGCGCGTCTCGAGCTGGCGACGTATCTCGTCGAGCGTGGTGCGTCCGCGGACATCTTTCTCGTGGCGGCATTGGGCCTCACCGATCGTGCGCGCGCGATGCTCCGGACAGATCCGACCCTGCTGGCGCTGCGAACCGCGCAGGGCGAGTACGGCGAGAAGCCGCCAAGCAGCTTTCACATCTATCAGTGGACGATCGGCCCGAACATGTCGCCGCTTCAGGTCGCCGCGAAGTTCCGGCGGCACGAAACGCTCGAGGCCATGGAGCAATTCGCTTCACCCGAGGAACGCCTTCTCCTGGCGTGCCATCGGGGAGACAAGGACAGGGCGCGAGCCATCGTGAGCGCGCTTCCGGGGATCATCGAAGGGCTCGGCCCCGCCGATCGACGCGCCCTCACCGACGAGGCGTGGGCCGCCAACACGCCCGCCGTGGAGCTCATGCTCGACCTGGGCTTCGATCCGTCGGTGCCCAGCGCATCCGGACCAACGGGCGGGAACGCGCTGCATTGTGCCGCTTGGGAGGGCTCGGTCGGATGCGTCGCCGCCATCCTGCGTCATCGAGCGGGTCGCGCCCTGCTGGAGACGCGAGACGCGACGTATCAGGGCACGCCGCTCAGCTGGTGTAGTCATGGATCGGCGAACTGCGGCAATCCGCACGCCGATCATGCGGAGGTTGCGCGACTCCTGTTGGCGGCCGGTGCTGCGACGAGTCCCGACATGGCCGACTGGCAAGGGTCGGACGAGTTCCAGGCAGTGATCGACGCGGCGCTGCGTGAGCGAAAGCCGATGTGATGAGGGCATTATCGATTCTCTCCATGCCGCACGAATCGCGGGCGATCGCGCATCGTTCTTCCCGTGATTCCGTGCGGTGATGGACACTTTGATCGGCGTCACCGGGAACGATCCAGGGAAGAGTCGAGCGCCGACCTACTCGACGCGTAGCGTGGTCGCAGGATCCACCTGTGCGGCACGCCGCGCCGGCACCCAGGTCGCAGCCGACGCCAGCGCCAGCAGCATTACAGCGATCCCCACTCCGATCAGGTAGGCGTTCACACCCGGGGCGACTACGAGCCCGCGGGAAAGCGCCACCCGCAGTCCAACGATGCTGAGCGGGAGCCCCAGAAACAGCGCGATCACACTCACGCGCATGCCGGAGGCGAGGAACATGCGCGCGACGCGCGCGGGGTGCGCGCCCACGGCGATCCGGATGCCGATCTCGCGCGTCCGCTGCTGCACGGCGAGCGTCACCACACCGTACAAGCCGAGCGACGCGAGGAGCAACGCCAACGCCCCCCCCGCACCCGCGAACAGCGCGACGCGCAGCGTCTCGCGGTATACATTCGCGTCCGCCTGCGCGAGCGTCCGCATCGGCGAAAGCGGGAGCGACGGCGCCGCGGCGCGGAGGAATCGCTGCAGTTCGGGCAGGAACGGCTCCGCCGGCCCGCGCGTGCGCACCAGGATGCGGTCGCGCTGCCAGTGCTTTCCGTGGGCGGTGTACACCCGGGTCAAGCTGGCGCTCATGCTGCCGCGCACGTCCTCTCCGCTCCACGACACCCCCGGCAGGCGGCGCGTCGCGTCGTACACGCCGATCACCGTCATCGCGATCGAATCCTGGTCGAAGCCGGGTAGCGGAGGCGACGGCAGCGTGCGTCCGACGGGGCTCGCGTCTCCCCACAGCGCTCGCGCGAGATCGCTTCCGATCACGATGGGATGATCCGCGGCCGCTGTATCTGCCAGCGACACGTCGCGGCCGAGGATGATGGGGACGTCGACCAGCGCGAACCATCCCGGCGCCGCCCCCTCTTCGTGCAGGATGGTCGGCACGGTGTCTCGCTGCGCGTTAGGCGCCTGACGATCCGGCACGACGACGCCGCGAAGGGCGAACGCTTCGGCCTGGGGCACGGCGCCGAGCACCTCCGGCCGCTCGACGATGCGCGGGATGAGCGCGTCGACGGCCTCGCGGCGCTGCCCCGGCGCCCCCGTCGCCAGCGGGCGGAACCCGACGCTGATGACGTGACGGCTCATCTCGGGAGACAGCGGCTGATAGTCGGCGATCACCAGCGTCAGCATCATTCCGAGAACGACGAGCAACGGCTGCGAGAGCATGATCTGTGCGGCGACGAACGTCCGCTGGAGGCGCGACCCGCTCGTGGTGGCGGTGCCGGAATCGCGGAGCGCCCTGGCGACGCCGCCCCGGGTTGCGTGCAGCGCCGGGGAGAGCCCGAAGAGAATCCCCGTGACGAGTGCCAGCGCGAGGACAAACGCGAGGGTCCCGGCGTCCGGGACGATGTCCACACCGTCGATCTCGGTCTTCGCCATCCAGGTGAGCACCCACCACGCGAGCGTCAGGCCGGCGGCGCCGCCAACGAGCGCGAGCAGGGTCGACTCCGTGACTAACTGTCGCAGCAGTCTGGTGCGGGACGCGCCGAGTGAGAGCCTAACGGCGATCTCGTGGCGGCGTCCCACCGCGGCGGCGACCATGAGCGAGCTCACGTTCATCCAGGCGACGAGCAGGATGAGGACGCCGATCGTCGTGATCCAGCTGAACGCGAGGATGATTTCGTTCGTGTCGTTCCCGGGAGGCGGCTCGTGCATCGCGAGCACGTGCGCCGTCCGCGCCATCCCCACGCGCGCCGCGGAATCAGGAAGCGCCCTCGCGACCACGTGTCGCGCGAGTGTGGTGGCCTGGTCGCGCGAGGCGCCGGGTGACATGCGGGCGAAGAGGGCGAGCGTCGGCTCATCGGTGAGCCATCGCGGCGAGATGCGGGATATCCCGGCCCGCGCGCTCACCGGGATCCACAGCGCCGGCTCGTCCATGTTCCGCAGCGCGCCCTGAAACCGCGGCGGCGCGACGCCCACCACGTGCACCGGAAGCTCGTTGACCAGGACCTGACGGCCGACCGCATTGGCCGGGTTCCCGTACAACTGTTCGGCGATGAGGTACGACATGACGGCGGCCATGTCGGCACCGTGAGCGGCTCCGCGCGCAAAGCCCTGTCCGGCCGCGAGGGGCACACCGAGCGCGCTGAAGAAGTTCGGGGTGACAAACTGCGCGCCGACGCCGCGCGCGCCACTGCGGTCACCGCCGTCGAGGATCACCTCGTCCGACATCCAAGCGGCGACCTCGCTGAAGATCTCGCGACGCTCGGCGAGTGCCTCGAGCTCCGGCTCCGAGAAGAGGCGTGGCTCCCACCGCGCGGTCTGCGTCGCGCGCGCTCTTGCCCATATCCGCGCTTGCGCATCGTCGTCGGGGACGCCGGGTGCGGGACGGAGGAACTGCGCCTGGAAGGTCGAGAAGATCAGCGTGTTGGCGCCGGTGCTCAGCGCCAGTACGGCGACGATGATGGCGACGGTGGCCTTGTGCCGTGCGAAGTACCGGAATGCAAACTGCACGTCGCCCCTCAGCGCGTCGACCCAGCGTGCGCCGCGGGCGTCGCGTGCCTCTTCCTGGAGCAATGTGACATTTCCAAACTCGTGCCTGGCGGCGAGTCGTGCGTGGGACCGGGACATTCCGCGGGCGACGAGCCGATCTGTGGCGCGGTCCAGGTGGTCCCGCATCTCCGACTGCATGGCCTTCTCGAATGAAGTACGCGCGACGATGGCGCGCAGTCGGAGCATTGCACGGCGCAACGGGTTCATGCGGGTGTTGTGTGAGGGAGCATATGGATCGGCCTGGGCTCGATGGGTATCCCCATCCGTATACTAGACGGTCTAGTGATGGCCGCGGTTTCAGCGCCCGTTACCGCGGCCTGGCGCCCAATCGAGGAACGTGCGCAAGATGGGACCGACCGGGTGGTCAAGGGTCCGGGCGCGACCTATCTCCCCCTACAAATCTCAAAGGTAGGAGTGAGATAGGGTACTGAGCGTTAATCCACCATCGAATGGCCGGGATCTGCCTTGTGCC
>JBQTIW010000005.1:0-14369 GCA_052387735.1 Gemmatimonadaceae bacterium | reverse complement strand
CCAATACGGCTCTGTCGGGCGCACCGGGTTGAACGTGGGCAGCGTTGTCCCGGCGGAGTTCTTTGGTCTGTTGGTGAACACAAAGCGATCGCCGGCGCGCTCGAGGTCGACCGCCACACCCGGATTCGCCGGGGCAACGAGATCGCTCTCGCCAGAGAGCATCAACGGAACGAGCTGGTCCTGTGTGGTGGTGTTCGCCCACTGCTCCCTTTTGTCGGGTGGCTGCCAGGCGCGGTTGCGAGTCGCGAAGAAGCCGTCCGTGGACGCCCACTGGAGCAGCGCGGCGCCGAGTGCTCGCCCGTGGGCGAGCGACCGATCGCGCAGGTCGTCTCCGATGCCAGCGCTCCGACGACCTTCGACCTGCGCCTGGGCGAGCGAATCGATGGTGCGTCGCGTGCCGGCAAAGCCATCGCGAAAGAGGGAGTCGAGTACCACGCGCTCGGCTTCTGCGGCCACGATGGCGCCGTCCACACGCCTGCCCTCCGGCGGCTCGGGAAGCGCCGCAAGGCCGTTGAGCTGTCCGGCCAGCGAACGCAGTTCGTTCGCGGCATCCGAGGCATAGCCTTCATAGAGGGCCAGTGCACCGTACGCCGACACGCGCGACGCCACGGGCGGACCGAGGCGCTCGCTGCGCACGAACGAAAGCGACGAGCGCAGCCATTGTGCCACATACTGCGGATCGGTAGGTGGCAGGTCGCGCGCGCAGCCCGGCAAAAGTACGAGCGCGAGGACGGAGAGGAATCGAGGCATGGCGGCAAGGTATCGGGCGGGGGGTGGCCGGCGATAGGCGATCGGCGATGGGCGGTGGGCGATAAGCGTCGGTGATCGATGGGGAATGGCAGGAGGCGGCGGGCGGTGGGCAGTGGGCGGTAGCGGGCGCTGTCGGCCTCATCGATCTTCCATCGCCTATCGCCCCGATCGCCTATCCCCATTGCCCACGCATGTCCTTCCGCTCCCTCATCGTCTCCCTCCCTCTCCTCGCGGCTTGCGCTGGCGAGCCCCCACCACCTCCCCGGTCTGCGGTTTCGATCCGAGACTCGGTTCGAGCCCGGCGGATCGCGCGGCTGGCGGTGAGACCGGACACGTTCGGCGCTCGAGTCGATTCGGCACGCAACCTCGGGTCGGCGTCGGCGCCGCTCTGGGTCGTGGTCGTCAGCGACTTCCAGTGTGACGAGTGCCGCGCGTTTGCGAACACGGTGTTGCCCGCGCTACGGCGGGACTTTGTGGCGCGTGGCGTGGTGCGCCTGGGCTTCGTGAACTTTCCTCAGGAGAGGCATTTCAACGCACGCTTCGCCGCGCATGCCGCGCTCTGTGCTGCCTCGGCGGGGCGCTTCTGGGAGATGCATGACGCGCTCTTTGCCGAACTGCCGCGCTGGGACCGCATGAGCGATCCGCAGCCGTTCATGGATTCCCTCGCAGTCTCGGTCGGAGTGCCGAGCGAGGTGCAGACCTCCTGCACGACCCGGCAGCGACTCCTGAGGCTTCTCGGGGACGACATCGAGCGCAGTCACGCCGCCGGCGTGACCGAATTGCCGACGGTGTTCGTGGGGGACAGCCTGTTGCCAATGCGTGAGCGAACAGCCGCCGGCGTCCGCCGGGCGGTGGAGCGGGCGCTACGCCAGCGGCGATCGTAGTCGATGGGCGAGTGTGGGCGACATCGCCCGCCGCCTATCGCCTACTTCGTCAAGTCCACCTTCGGCGCCTCACGCGCGCCGGGCGTCGTGACCTCGAAGTACTCGCGCGGCTTGGCACCGATGACCTTGGCCGTAACGTTGGTGGGAAAACGGCGGATGTACGTGTTGTAGGTCTGCACCGCGGCGTTGTAATCGGTGCGAGCCACGGCGACGCGATTCTCGGTGCCGGTGAGCTCATCCTGGAGTCGCAGGAACGCCTGGTCGGATTTGAGCTGCGGGTAGGCTTCCACCGAGACCATCAGGCTGCGAAGGGCGGTGGTCACCTCCTCGTTGGCTGTGGCCATCTGCCTGGGATCGCCGGTTTGCAGCGCGCCCACCAACCCCGCTCGCGCCCGCGCGACCTGGGTGAACACTTCGAGCTCCTGCTTCGCCTGCCCTCGCACTACTTCCACGAGGTTGGGGATCAGGTCCGCGCGCCGCTGCAGCTGAACCTCGATCTGCTGCTTGGCGCTGTTCACAGTCTCATCGTACGTCTGAATCGTGTTGTATCCGCAGCCGCCAAGGGCCAGCGGGAGCAGGGCGAGAAGCGCGCGAGGTCGCATGGGAGTGGCCGGGGTAATAGAGGAAGGAACGGGGGAATCGAGATTAGAGAGCAGAGAATCGAGAATAGAGAGCAGAGAATGGAGAATAGAGAACACCGCTTCAGTGCTTGTACCGATCCAGATACGACACCACTGCCTGCGCGGCGTTCAGATACCGCTCGACCAACGGCTCGGCTTCGCCGAGGGCTATCGGCTCCTTCTGCCTCGTGTGCCTGACCACGCGGAGCACCGCGGTCGTGTCGATGGCACACCGTTCCTGGACCCGCGGACAGACAGCTTCGGAGTCCGACGGCGGTGTGTCGCCGACCAGACGGAGCATCGCCCGGAACAGCACCAGCATCGTGCTGACGGACTGTTCCAGTAGTTCTCGAAGCGCCCTGGTATCCTTGCCGGCCAGCAACACCGCATGCCGGAGGCGGAGCAGCTTGCTCATGGCCTCGTGCTCGAGCTGCAGTCGCAAGTCTTTGGGGTCGACCTGAATGCCTTCGACAGGCAGCGTGCCGGCAAGGGTCTTGTGATGCGCGAGAATGTCCGCGTACTCCATGGGGAAGACGTCGGCGCTGCCTAACCACTCGACGCGCGTCATCGTCAGCGGCGGTGGATTACCCGCCTCGCGCCACGCGCGCGCCACTGGTGCCTCACGCCGAAGGTGCTCCATGGTGATCCGCTCCACCACCATCAGCACGTTCAGATCGGAGTGTTTCGCCACGTGGTCGCCGCGTGCCGCGGAGCCGTACAGGGCCAACGCGACCAGTTCATTGCCGTAGATCGCCCTGGCCTGCGCGACCAGCTCATCGAGCGTGATATTCGCCATGGTCACCAACTCCCGCTGGAACCGCCGCCGCTGAAACCGCCACCACCACCAAAGCCTCCAAAGCCACCACCACCCCCGCCCCAGTCTCCACTGCCGAAACCGCCGCCACCCCAGCCCCCGTGACGCCGTCCGCGGCCGGACATCATGCTGTCCGCGAGAAGCGCGTAGAGACAACCGTTGAAACCACTCCCGCGTGATCTCCTGGCCATCGAGGAGAGCACCACCATGACTACGACGAAGAGCAGCAGGAGCGCGCCGGGGGGAATCTGTACCCGTCCTCGCGATGGCTGCTCGACGAATCGCGGATTCACCACGGAGGAATCGAGCGAGAATCCGAACTCCGCGGCGTAACGCTGGGCCAATCGCTGTGTGATCAGCTCCAGCGCGCTCGAGTAGTCCTGCGCCTGGAGGTATGGGATCGCCTCACGCCGAATGTCACCGGCGATGGCATCGGTGATGAAGCCCTCAGCCCCCTGCCCCGTCTGAATGGAAATCTGCCCGCGTCCGTCGGAGGCCGTCTCCTTCGGGATCAGGAGTACCACGACCCCGGCGTTGCGCGCACGATCGCCGACCGCCGCATTCTCTCCGAGCTTCCATTCGCGACCGATCCCGAGGGCGACGTCACCCACATCGCGTCCAGCGATATCGGGCATCGTGACCACGGCAATCTCGCCCCCTGAAGACGACTTCACGGAGAAGCTCAACTGGTTTATCCGTCGCTCGGCGTTGGGCGACAGCACGTTCGCCGCGTCGACGACCATGTCTGCCTCGGACGCACTGAAGCCACGCGGAGGCGCCGGCAACTGTACGCCCTGCACCAGCAGCGCGAAGGCGAGAATCAGAGGAAAGGAACCGCTCACGGCAATGGCGGGGAGACTCGGGTCGAGCGTGCCACGCGCCGCATGGTCATGGCGGGTTCGAACGGGCATCGCGGAGCGTGCAAGCTAATGGTAGCGACAGGGAGAAGGTGAGCTTGCGCCGGAAACCGGCTCAGCGAACCGTGTATCATTACTGCAGCATGGCCGGCGCAGTTTCGCCGATCCGTTCCCTTCCGAAGCCTCTCCTGCATGCGCGCTGTCTGGTTGGTTGTCCTCCCGCTCGTTCTCGCCGCGTGTTCGCGAGGCGATGCCAAACCCGGCGGCGAAGCGTCGCCGCCCGCTCAGCCCAGCGCCGCGGCGCCCGATCCACGCGTCGCGCGCGCCGATCTCTCGAGGATCGCTGGCCAACCTAACGCGAAACTCTGGATCCTGATCGTCAGCGATTTCCAGTGCCCGTATTGCAAGCAATACCACGACTCGACCGCGAAGCAGGTGCACCAGGAGTTCGTGGAAACGGGCAAGGTGCGAATGGCGTACATCCATTATCCCCTGAAACAGCACCCGAACGCCGTGCCCGCGGCCGAAGCGTCCATGTGCGGCGGCGCGCAGGACAAGTTCTGGCCGTTTCACGATCGGCTGTTCGCCACCATGGCCAGGTGGAGCGCGGAGCCTTCGCCGGATGCGACGTTCGAGGGAATCGCCGCCGAGCTGCAGCTCGACATGGACGCGTTCCGGCGTTGCATGAGCGACGACGTGATGCTGCCGATGATCCAGGCGGACTATGAGCGCGGCGTCCAGGCGGGAGCCAATCAGACGCCGACGTTTCTGATCGGCAGCCGCGTGGTGACCGGCAGTGCCCCGATTTCGGCATTCCGAACGGCGGTGAATGAGCAGCTGAAGGGAGTGATGTAGCCGGTGCATCCGCTCGCGCGAGCGGCATACGTGGCCGCGGGTCATGCGGCCAACCTCGCCGCCGCGATTGTCCCGGAGAGCAACAACAAGATCCTCCGCTCGCTGGCGGCGCGACATAGACTGCTCGATCGGTGGGAGACCTGGGGTCGCGCGCATCGAGATCCACAGCGACCGCTGGTGTGGGTGCACGCACCGTCGGTGGGAGAGGGGCTTCAGGCGCGACCGCTCCTGGAACTCCTGCGCGAGCGGCGCCCTGACGTGCAACTCGCCTATTCGTTCTTTTCACCAAGCGCCGAGGAGTTCGCGCGCCGGCTCCCCGTCGACATCGCCGGCTTCCTTCCTTTCGACACGCCGCAACACGCGCGCCGCATCGTGCACGCGCTGCGTCCCTCGGCGCTGGTGTTCTCCAAGCTCGACGTGTGGCCGCTGCTGTGCGAGGCGGCGACGAAGGCCGGTGTGCCGTTAGGCATGATCAGTGGCACCGTATCGCCCGGGTCGGCGCGGCGTGGCGGCCTTGCGGGCTCCCTCCTCTCGGACGCCTACGCCTCGTTCGCCGCCGTGGGAGCGAGCTCGACGTACGACGCGCAGCGACTGGTGGAGTTGGGCGTTTCCGCCCACGTGGTGCAGGTGACGGGCGACACGCGATACGACCAGGTCTGGACGCGCGCGCACCAGGTGAAGCGCGACGCTCCCCTCATGTCACGGTTGGCGGGCAGCCGGCCAACCCTGGTGGCAGGGAGTACCTGGCCGCCAGATGAAGCGGTGTTGCTGCCGGCCTGGCTCGCGGTGCGCGCGCACGTGCCGCGGGCGCGGCTGATCATTGCACCGCACGAACCGACCCCTGCGCACCTGTCGCCGATCGAACGGTGGGCCGAGGCAGCGGACCTTGCCGTCGTCCGCCTCGACGACCCGGACGTCGCTGACGCGGACGTGGTGCTGGTCGATCGTGTCGGTGTGTTAGGCGACCTGTACTCCCTTGGTACGTCGGCGTTCGTGGGTGGTGGGTTTCACGCCGCCGGCCTGCACTCAGTGCTCGAGCCGGCGGCGTTTGGGATTCCAGTGGTGTTCGGGCCACAACACACGAACAGCAGGGATGCCGGCCTTCTCGTCGAGGCCGATGGCGCCGCCGTGGTGCGCACTGTCTCCGACGCCGCGCCAGTCATCGCCCGGTGGCTGGGGCGCGACGCGGCAGCCGCGGGCGCACATGCGGCGGCGGTGGTCGAGGCCGGGCTTGGCGCGGCGGAAAAGGCGTATGGACTGGTGGTGGGACTGCTGCGACCGTGATGGTGGTGGGTAGTGGGTGGACGACCTCCTACCTACCCCCGACTACCCGCTGTAGTCCGGGCGGCTTCCACGCCAGCGAGATCCCGACGCCGTTCCGCTTGAAGATTTCGCCCCCGCCAAAGAAGGCCGCCGCGCGAAGGGCAATCACGCTCGAGATCTCGAAGTTGGCCCCCACATCGAAGTCGATGCTGAGCGACGCCTGGTCGATGGTGCAGTCGCCACAGAGGTCCAGCGAGAGCCGCGGGTGGACGTACGGCGTGAGTGCCATGTTGCCTTCCAGCTCGAACCGGTGACCAGCAACCAGCCCGGCGGGAATTCGCAGGACGATGGGATCGCCGATCGTGACGCCGGCCCCGGCTGTGAACAGCAGATCCAGCGGAACGTCCGAAGTGGAGCGATTCCATTGGTAGGCGAACTGTCCCCCGACGAGGAGGAGATTCCCGCCGCCGTCTTCGGGGGAGATGAGGCCGGCCTCCACGGTGAACTGGGTCAGGGCTCCTGCTGCCTCACGCCACTGGGCGAGCAGCGTGGTGCCGGAGCGTCCGGCATCGGCGACGCCGAAGTTGAACTCGCGGGTTTCGGTGACCGGCGGCTGGAAGGCCGGATAGCTCCAGGCCTGGGCCTGTGCCGTTACAGCTGAGAAGGAGAGGAACAATGCGACAGCGGACAGGCGTCGGCTCATCGTGACGGCAAGGGGACTTGTGGACGAGGTGACGAGTGGACGGGTGGTTCTACGCCGCAACCTAACGAAAGATTCGTCCGGAATGCACGAGCGCCGTCTCCACTGGGTGGAAACGGCGCTCTCGTGTTCCGTGTGTGACGCGCGTTACTTCGTCACCTGCCCGCGGATCTCGCCGCCAGGATTGCGGCGGGTGTGGATGTTCAGGTACGTCGTCCCCGCGCGGATGCGCGTGAGGAGCGAGTCATAGGTAAAGGCGCCGCTGAAGGTCGAGGTCCGCGTGGCGACGCCACTGTTCAGCACTCCGGTGACGCCGCGCCCGGTCGTCGGGCCGCCAAACACGAAGTACATCACGGGCCCGGCGATATCCGCGCCACCCGCGTGGAAATGCCCGGCGGTAACGGAGTCGATACCAGAAACGTTGACCACCCACGCGATGCTGTCTCGGGATAGGATCGTGACTACGGCACTTCCGGTTGCTGTCGTCGTAACGGGAGTCGGCCGCTCGTTCAACCCATTGAGGGTCACCACGAACCGCTCTGGCTGCGGAGGCGTGGGGTCGTCGTCGCCGCACGCGGCGAGCGTCACCATGCCCAACGCGCACGCTAGCACCGCACTGTTCACGCGCATGTAATCTCCTGGGATACCTGCAAGTGGAACGGCGAGGCCTGGGGGGTGCGGCGTTCCGATGGGAGGAATCTGGGGTGAAGCGGCGGTAGGCGGTAGGCGGTGGGCGGTAGTGCAGGACGATCGGCGGCGGGACGGATGAGCAACCCGAGCGACGCGCAACGCGGGCCCCACATGCTCCCGAGGACCGCGTCGTCGCTACTACCGCCTACCGCCCCCGCCTACCGCCCAGACCCGTTGTTGCCGCCCCGCCTCACTTCGGATGCCTATCCACCAGATACACCACGGCTGGTGTCGTAAACCCTGCTGGTGCAGCACTGCCGGCCACGGAGCGATCGAACCAGATCGCCGTGAGGGCGCTGCCCGCGATCGTGGCCCCACCGACTTTGGTGAGGTTGTTCGCCGGATCGGCCGCGGCGCCGGCCGGAGCCGCCGCGGTCGCCAGCACGGGCGTGGTGGTGCCCGACGCCGTCACCCGGACCGAGACCGGGCCCGGCGCACGCATTGCGTAGTTGGACGCGGCGGCATAGGCGATGCCGGTCGCGATGGTCGACGTTGCTCCAGCGGCGTCCACGCCGACGGCGTCGATCGTGCCTCCACTGGCGCCGTGGTGCAACACACGAACCGCGACCTGCGTCGTGTTCGTCTCAGGAATCGGATCCTGCACGACCAGAATGCGATCCGCCGGCGAAGCGCCGGCGCGTGAGAGTCCGGTGTGGACCAGCGTGTAGTACGTGTTCGCGGTGAAGCTGATCGTGGTATCGATCAGGAACTTCTGGGTGATGTTGATGTCCGTACTGCTCGGGAAGATCCGGATGCGGCGGTTCCCGGCGCCCATGGCCTGGTACGGCGTGAACTGGCGAAAGGTGATGCCGATCGCCGGTGGCGAGTTCTCCAGCGCGTCGATCGGGCGCCAGTCGGTCGCGCCGGTATCGGCGACGGCGTGGACGTAGCGCACATACGCAATCGGCGGCGTCGGGGCCAGCACGGGATCCGTGTCCGTGCCGCAGGCACCGGCGACCATCGCGATCGCGCCAAGCAGCAGTCGATTCCTGTTCATGCGGTGTGACTCCTCTGTATGCGGAATGGCCCGGAGGCCTAACGAGCGGTTCGTGTCAATCCGATCGACGACTCCGGTGGAATCGGCGTCGGTTCCTGCTGGTCCCCCGTGTAGAAGCCCAGCAGGCCTCGCGAGATGATGAAATACCCGAGCACCACGGTCGTCGCTCCCACCGCAAGCACGGTGCGTCTGCGCGACAACGTTCGCGACTCGATGCGGGCGATGTAGCCCCGGTCGATGCGGACGCTCTCCCCCGCCCAGGTGGAGCCCTGGTTGCCGAAGTGGTCCACCCGAAAGACGCTCATCGCGAACTCTTGCGGACTCACGTTCGTCAACCGGCCTTCGACCCGGCTCAACCCGGGACCGAATCGCTCGGCCAGTCCCACCCGCCCCTGATCCGAGATCTGCAGTGCGTAGCGCTCGCCGACGACCGGTGGCGCGTCGGTCGTCACCGGGACGTAGCTGTAGCAGGCGGCGAGCTGCATAACGAGCCCCACCACCGCCAGGCGTCCGACGGCGGCGTGAGCGACGCGGCCAGGCGCGCCGCTCATCGTCCGGACTGTCTGTGACCCACGCATCCGACTAGAACCCGTAGGTGCCCCGTGCGGCGCTGCTCGGGCCGCCGCCGCCCAGATCGTAGAACGGCTTTTGTCGGGCATCCATTTCCTGATATGGCACCGGATACTCCAGCGGCGTGCCGGCAGGGAGATCGCCCCACCCCCGGCTGTCCCAATACCACATGCCAAAGGACGTAAACGCGGTCTCCATCCGCTTCTCCCACTTCATCGCTTCCCACAGGTTGCCGCATGCGGCGGTGCTGAACGACGGACCCTGCGGCACGCGTGGGACGCAGCTGGCGCCACCCGGTACTGGCAGCGTCGCGTTTGTCACCACACCGCTGACCGCCGGCAATCCACCACTCGCCACCCGCGACAGATCGATCGTCGCGGCCGCCGCGGTGAAATTGCCCTGCCGGATGTACCCCTCCGCCGCGAGCATGTCGATCTCGGTCTTCATCATCTCCGGGTAGTTGCCCGTGTTGCTGGCGTTGCGGATGTACTTGGTCCGCACGTGCGAGTAGAACGACGTGCCCCACGCTTCACCGGGCGAGTCCGAAATCCGGTTGCGGATGTAGGGGCGCGAGGTATGGCTCGCAGGTTCGGCGAATGCCGCCTGCTGTGCGGCGCGCGTGGCACCAGCCGGGAACCGCCGGTCCGGCGTCTGAATCAGAAAGACAAACCGCGAGTTCAGCGGCGTCGCCAACCAGCGATTGTACTCGCCGGACACGTCGGCCATCCCGAAGATCATCGGCGTGATCTGATGCCAGGTGGCATCCACGTGCATCTGGCTGCTGTTGAACCCGAGGTTCCATCCCGTGCTGCCACCGACATTCACGACGAAATCGGCGGTGATGCCGTTCTCCGCGTCGGCGATGATCGCGTTCCAGTCGAGCGCGGCCCGTTCCGCCGGGGTGCGCGCATTGGCGGCGCGGAACCGTGCCTTGTACGACCGGACCAGCCGGACGAAGTTGTCTCGCGTGAACCCTGTTCCTCCCAGCCACGCGGCCGGAAGCGGGAACCCGACGGCCGCCGTCGCCGCCGAGCCACTGGCGATGACGATCGCGCTGTCGAACGCAGCCAGCGACGCAGCCAGCACCGCCTTCGAGGGGCTCAATGGTGGAATCGAGTCCGAGGGCATGCCCGGGCCCACGACGGCCGCCGAATCGTAGAGCAGGGCCTGCCACCCGAGATCGCACCCGATGACGAAGAATCCAAACGCCCGGGCGCGCCGATTCTGCTCGGCGTTGGAAAACGCCTTGGTCGCCTTGATCAGCTCATCCAGGGCAGTGATCGCGTTGGCAATCGTGCGTGCGCCTTTCGACAGGTCGCTGAACTCCGGAAAGATCGACGCGCTCGTGCGGTTGTTCTGGATCGGGCCGCGGGGAATCGCCGAGCGAATCCCCATGCTGAAATTGCCGAGTTGCGAGTAGCTCTCCAGACTCATCGTCTGGAGCTGTGGCAGCAGGCTCGTGTTCGTGGTCGCGTTGTGACACAGCTGGTAGCCTGTACCGATCGTCTGCTCGATCGTCGCCGGGATCGCGAAGACGCGATCCACGTCGGGGCTGGCGAGGTTTTTCACGTTCAACGGCTCTTCACACGCCGCGATACCAAGTATCGCGAGCGCGGCCGCCGACGAGACAGCAATTCGCTTCATGTCTGGAGACCTCAGGAGGGGAGGAGCCGGACAGCGGAAACACTCCGCCGGCCGGCGTCGACGGATTAGAACCGGGTGCTCACGACGAGCGTGAAAGTGCGCGTCTGTGGATACTGGAACGACGCCTGCGCATTGACGGCCGCAGAATTGGTGTTGCCCCCGGTGGCACCGACTTCGGGATCCCATCCCAGGAAGTCCGTGCTCGTCCACAGATTGCGGCCGGTGAAGTTGATGGTCCAATCACCGATCCCCCCAATCCGTCCCAACTGATAGCCCACGGTCAGTTCGCGCAGCTTGTAGTACGTCCCGTCCTCGACCGTCACGTTGTTCGAACCGAGAATGTCGTAGAACCCGCCGACGCCGGCCGGGTTGTCGGGATTGGTGCCGCGCCAGTAGTAGCCTAACGGCTTGCCGTCTTCGACCGTTTTGCCGTCCTGGTCCTCGTAGCGCACGTTGAAGTCGCCGAGCGACCAGTGGATCTCCTGGTTGAACAGCTTGTTCCCGATCGACGCATCGACCAGTCCGTATGCCGTGAAGCGCTTGTACTGGAAGCTGTGCGACATCTGCCAGCGGTAATCCGGCAGGTTGTTGCCCAGGGGGAGGAGCAGCGCCGTGCCTGCGGAGTCGCGGGCCACCATCGGCATGCCCCAGTGCTGTTGCGGAATGCCCCACGGCGCCATCGTGGTGCCGCCCTGCTTCCGGCACTCGGCGTCACCGGTGATGGCGAGCGCGACACCGGCCTTGATGCAGCCCGGCTGCACGGCCTGCCAGAGGTTCTTCGTGATGCCGTCTTTATACGTGTTCCCGGCGCCGACCCAGACGATGAAGCCTTCGTTGTTGGCCTGGTAGTCCTGCCCCGGGCCGCATTTGGACTGGAAGGCCGCCGGCAGCTGACTGCAGCTCTTGATGAAGACCTTGCCGTACAGGTTCCCCAGTCGCTCGCCTTCGGCGAAGCGCGTGGTGCTGTTGTTGAGCGTCTGGAAGAAGGGTGGCACACCTAACGAGGTGATCACACTGCGGGTGCGATCCCAGGCCAATCGAGACGTCCACGTCACGTTGCCCTTGGAGATGATCGGCATATTCAGCGAGACTTCCCACGTCTTGTTGTCCAGCGTGCCGGCGTTCTTCCATTGCGTGGAGAAACCGGACGACACCGACGGCGGAATCTGGAACAGTTGATCGGCCGTGATGCTGCGCGCGTACGTCACATTGAGCCCGTACTTGCTCCACAGCTCGGCGTCGACTCCGTATTCGGTTTCGGTCGTCGTTTCGGGCTTGAGCTCCTTGTTGCCTAACGCGTTGGCCGCCACGGCGCCGCCGGCCAGCAGGTCGAACGTCTCGTATTGCGCCGAGAAGCGCGGACGGCCGCCGGCCGTCCCCACGGACGCGCGCACCTTGAAATCACTGAACACGCCCTTCGCCGGGAACCACGCCTCTTCCGAGGCCCGCCAGGCCAATGAACCGCGATAGTAATTGTGCCAGCGCTGGTTCTCGCCGAAGAGTGAGGATCCGTCGCGGCGGATGACGCCGTCCACGATGTAGCGATCCTTGTAGTCGAGGGATCCACCACCGAGAATCCCCACCGCCCGAACCGAAGACCGGCCGGAGTTGATGTTGAAGCTCGCCGTGTTGTTGAACAGCGTGAGCCGCCCGGGGATGGCGGTCGACTGCCCGGCCGCCTCCAGACCGTTGGCATCCTGCCGTTCGTACAGATAGCGCGCGTTCCACCGCGTCTGGAGGGACGGGCCAAACTGTCGACGCGCCGTTGCCATCAGACTCATGTTGTACGACTGGTCGGTCCCGGAGCTGGCGTTGGACTGGCCCAGGTTGGCGGGCCCGGCCGACGTGGTGCGGAAGCCGCGGTCCCGCAGAAACTCGAAGTCCCCCCGGGAACGATCGACGCTCGCGTTGGCTTCGAAGTCGAGCCAGCTCAGCGGCGCGTACCGCGTGGTGAATGCCCCGAGGAACCGATCTTCGTCGCTGCGCTGGAAACAGCATATGTGATCGTACAGCGGGTTGGCGTTCTGTGTCCCCTGGTTCATCGGGTTCGAGCGCACGAAGAGCCGCCCCTTGCTGTCGCGACGATTGAGGTCGACACCGGCCGGGGTGCGGGTCACGCGGAACCACGAACCGTCCGCGTACTGCGTCTCGCGCGAGAACGTCGTGTTCAACTGCATGGTGATGTCGTCGCCCACACGCTGGTCGAGGTTCAGGCGCGCCCCGTTTCGGCGATATCCATTGAGGTACTTGATCGCACCCTGCTGCGTGAGGTTGGAGATGCTGGCGAAATACCCGGTGTTTCCGGCTCGCCCGCTCATGTCGACGTTGGCGTTCAGGAACTGCCCGGGCTCCTTGACCGATGCAACCGGGTTGTAGCGCTTGGGCCACTGATTGACCTGGAACAGCCCCTTGAGCAGCGGCTTCGACAGCGACAGGCCGATGCCGGCATCGTTCTGGAACGCGTAGGGCACCAGCGAAAAGTCACCGCCCTGATCGTTCACGCGGAAGGCTTCTTCCTCGAAGTCCACCGTGCGCGAGCAGGCGGGGAGCCCGGCCTGGACGATGCAGAACCGAGAATTCGTGTGGTCCAGCATCATCATGTGCCGCTGAGCGAACGGATATTCCGTCGCCACGTCGCTGAACCCGAGCTCCGAGCGGACGTTGAACCGGTTGCCCGGGGAGGCATTCTTGCCGGTTTTCGTCGTGATCGTGATGACACCGTTGGCGGCTCTCGACCCATAGGTCGTGGCAGCGGCCGCCCCCTTGATCACTTCGATGTTCTCGATGTCCTGCGGGTTGATGTCCCCGATGTCACCGTTGAGGATGACCCCGTCGACGATCACCAGCGGCTGCTGTGAGCGTCCCGCTGCATTCAATGATTTGGGGCCGCGCAGCACGATCTGCGGATTCGTCCCCGGCCGGCCGTTCGGCGTCACGATCTGCGCACCGGTGATCTTTCCCTGCAACTGGGCGATGGCGTTGGTGCCCGGCACGGGAAGCTGCGACGCATCCACCGCATCGACGGTGAACGCCAGCTTCCGTTTCTCTGTCGCACCGGTCACACCCGTCACCACGACTTCGGACAGCCGGTTGACGTCGATCTCCATCGTGAAGTTCTCGGTGATCGTCGCCTGGTTGAGCGTGATGCTCTTGCCCACGGGCTTGAACCCGATCGACCGCACCCGAAGCAGGACCGTCTGGCCTCGCACCCGCTCCGGAGGCAGCTGGATGCGATAGACGCCCTGCTCGTTCGTGCCCACGGAGACATTCAGCTCTGCGATGACGACGTTGGCACCGAGTAGCGGACCGCCGCCTTCCTGTCTGGTGATCGTTCCCGTGATCAGCGTTCCCTGTGCCAGTGCCGGCGTAGCGCCCAGTAGCAGCGCAAATGCGGTGGCATACAGGTACCTCTGCTGTCCTGACAGCAGTTGTCTCATGCGACCTCCCAAGGGGCTTGAAGTGGGGTGGGGAGTCGAGCTCTGAATTGTCAGCGGGACTGGGGGTGCCCGCCGTATAGCAGTGCCATTCTGCTACCGACAGCCGTGGTTGGCAAGAAGTCGGGACGAAATGGCGTTGCACGTCACGTTTCTGACCGAATGTCGTGGCCAGCGGGGATCGGTGGGACGACACGTGACCTCGCGGCGCGATGGAAACTGAGCCCGACGATCTGGAGATCTGTCACGGAGGCAGCGGATCTGTCAGAAGGATCGATTGAGACCTCCCAG
>JBQTIW010000004.1:0-5436 GCA_052387735.1 Gemmatimonadaceae bacterium | reverse complement strand
AGCCCCGACGCTGAAGGAAGGCCTCCGCCGGGTTGTCTGCCATTTCCCCGCTTCCGCGTCATCGCGCTTGCGCGTGAACCGTGTGACGCCGCCGACATCGGATGACTAACGGGTCCGTGCATGCGGCAGACGTGCGCTGGGAGCTGTTTACCTACGGGGCGTACGAACAGTGGAAGAGGGAGCGGTCGAATGGCACCTGTCGCGACCTGGAGCAAGAATTCTCACGCGGAGCCGCGGCGCCGCGGAGAAAAAGAACTTGTTCTCTTTCAATCTCCGGTGAACCCTCCCCTGAATCATGGTCATATGGTCCTCCGCGGCCCCGCGCCTCCGCGTGAAACATGTTCTGCGGTCGCCCGCGGACGACGTAGGCCACGGGGCGTACGAACCGCGGAAGAGAGAGCGCGCGGGCGAATGCCACCTGGCGCGACCTGGAGCAAGGAATGTTCACGCGGAGAAAGGACTTGTTTCGGCAGTCTCCGATAGGGCAAAATCTGTCTACAAGTCGCCAGCGACTGTTGCCATCAAGTAGGCGAACCGCGGCCCAGGAACGGTGCTACGGCACCTTTGGATAAAACCGGAGGTTCCGACCCTGAGTTCTGAACCCCGCTTCGTGGAGCGCCGGTGCGTGTGCCGAGGTCATCGCGGCCTCACCGTTGATGCTCTCAACTACAATGTCTCGCCCCCGTCGACCGCGCTGGTCGCGTGTGGTCAGGCGTTCGAGGAGGGCCAGCACTGCCTGACGAACCACCTCGGCGTCGGCGCCTTCGCGCACCCGCAACCGGCTGCCGCGCCCTTCGGCCGAGAGCACGATCCCGCCATCAACCGTCACTAGCAGCGCACCCGTACCACGCGGTCGCGCAATGGGGTCGGCTTCCGCGTCGCCTGCCAGCGGAAGCGAGTAGACGTTTGCTGGATCCGAGCTCACGAACGCCACAGGCGCCGCACCGCCCTCGCCTGACGAGGCAACCGGGGTCCGCAGCAGTTCGACGGCCTCGGGACGCGCGAACTGCGCACCGGCGAGGCCGGACACGAAGTAACCCCGCCGCACCTCACCGCGGAACTCCAGCCGCTTGAGCGCGTGGTAGATCTCGCGCCAATGCACCGTCGGGTGCTCCCGTCGCCACCAGTCGCGGCTGACGACACCGTAGCGCGCCAGCCACTGCCGCGCGACCTGCTCGGCCAGCTCCGCCGGATCGTCGTCACCGACGCCTATTGTGCCAGCGGTGTGTACCAGCGACCAGCGGCCGCCCCACTGTGGGGCGCCGGGGCGGTCCGGCCGTTGCCATCGCGCCAGTCGCCGGACATTGATCCCGCGCTGGACCACCGGACGGGTGGGCGACGGCGTGAAGTCGGCGGGCAGCCATCGCGTCGGGTCGGGTTCATCGCTGCGCGTCGTCGGGAACGCGGGCCGCCACCGGAGCACGTCGCGAAGCGCTTCCATCGTGTCATTCGTGACGAGCCCCGCCGCGACCAGTTCGCGCAAGGCATCGCGCAGACGCTGCATGCCTGTCGCGGTCGCCGCCGCCAGATCGGAGGTGAACGAGGCTCCCTGCGAGCGAAGCACGTACAAGACCTTGCGTGCGGGCTCGCTCAGTTGCTCGTCAGGCACCGGCGGCGTGAGCCAGAGCCGGCCCGTACCGCGTTCGAAGAAACGAACCCGGCCGATCGGCGCTGCGGCGTATCCGGATTCGGGAGCGGGCCCCCGCTCCTGTGCCGGTTCGGCTGCCCACACCAGATGCCCGCTCGCGGCCAGCGCACCTAACGAGCCTGGTTCATACGGCGACAGGCGGCCGGGCAGATAGTGGCGTTCCCACGCTTCGGCCGGCCGCGCCAACCCGTACAGTTGTGAGAGCACGGTCGCGGCTCCCTCCGCCCCCGACCGTTGCGTCTCCGGGGCGAGATGTTGCCAGCGCTGGAGAAACCGGGCGAAGTCGGAGAGCGACACCGCGGCGATCTGCTTTCTCGCCTGCGCCAGCTCACGCCGTCTCGCCTGCTCCAGCACGCGCCGCGAGCTCCATCGCGTCCCTCCGGCGCCTCCGAACGTTCCGCGCACCAATGCACCCGTCCGCTCCCATTCCTCGAGCCGCTGCTGTATCCATGTAGACGGGAAGTCATACCGCACCCGGACCTCGTCCACCGACACGGGACCGGCAAGCGCGAGAAACCGCGAGAGCACCTCCCGCCGCGCCGCCTCGCCAGTGAGGACCGCATCGCGCAAGGCGTCAGGTATCACGGCCGCCGCGGGACGCGGTGCGAGCTCGGCCCCGGCGAACACCGTGCCGAGCCGTTCCGTCCCGAACGCCGCCGCATAACGCGGGTAGGCGTCGACCAGGAAGAAGCGTCGTTCGTGCCCGACGGCAGTGGGCAGGTCCACCGCCACCAGGCGACCGGTGGCGAGCAGTCTGTCGACGGGAAAACCACCGCGCCACTCGTCAGGCGGCGTGACGCGCGCCTGCAGCTCCTCCCCGGTGACATCGCCCGCCCGGTCCACCAGCAGCGCCAGTTCATCGGCGTCGCGTGCCTGACGCCCCGCCGCCGTCCCCCGGCGCCGGGCCAGCACCTCCTCCACGACCGCGAGGGTGGTCGCATCAGCCCCCTGTCCGCCCATCAGCTCGTCCAGCAGCACGCGGTCCAGCGACAGGAGCGCCGCACGGGCTTCGGCGCGCGGCGTGTCGTCGGCATACATCCAGTCCATCACGAAGCCGAACTGCAACGACTGGGCGAAAGGCGACGGTGCCTCGAGCTGTACCACGCGGACGCCTAACGTGCCGGCCGCGATGCGGTCCAGCACCTCGCGCAGCCCCTCCATGTCGAAGGCATCCTGTAGCACGTCGCGATAGGTCTCGACGAGGATGGGGAACGACGGGAAGTCCTTCACCGCCAGCAGCAGGTCGGCCGCCTTGAGACGCTGCAGCCAGAGCGGCATCCGCCGCCGCGGATTGCCGCGCGGCAACAGCAGCGCGCGCGCCGCGTTCATGCGGAAGCGCGCCCCGAACAGCGACGACGCGCCGATCTCCTCCATCACCAGGCGCTCCGCGTCAGCTGCGTGAAGTTGGACCACGGCATCCGTTGGTACCGCCACGAGGTTCGGAAGCCGCAGCATCAACGCATCGTCGGTCGTCTGCACCTGCACCTCGACGCCGAGTCGATCGCGCAGGCGCCGCGCCAGCGCCATGCCCCACGGCGCATTGAGGCGGCCCCCAAACGGTGCGTGCAGCACCAGACGCACGCTGCCCACCTCGTCGCGGAAATGCTCTAGCACGAGGTGCCGCTCGTCAGGCACGACCCCGGTGACGTTCCGCTGGCTGCGAACGTAGTCGGCGAGAGACCGCACCGTCGGTTCATCAGCCGTGTACCGTGCCTGCAGCGTCTGCATGTCGTCCGCTGTCGTCGCGGCATCGAGGGAACGTCGCAGCGCTCCGATCGACGCCGAGAGATGCCGCGATCGCGCCATGTATTCGCCCTTCCAGAAGGGCATCCTCGCCGGCGCGCCCGGGGCCGGGACCACGACCACGCGATCGTGTTCGATGGACCGGAAGCGCCAGGTCGAGGACCCGAGCTGAAAAACGTCGCCGACTCTCGACTCGTGCACGAACTCCTCGTCGAGCTCTCCCAGTCGCGTCTTGTCCGGCAGCTGCACCGCGTACAAGCCGCGGTCCGGTATCGTGCCACCCGAGGTCGTCGCCACCAGGCGCGCCGAGCGTGACGGGGTGAGCGTGTCGGAGACGCGATCCCAGTGCAGCCGCGCGTCCAGCTCGGAGGCGATATCGGAGGGATACTTGCCGGCGAGCATCGCCAGCGTTTCGTCGAACGCCGCACGTGAGAGCGCATGGTAGGGATAGGCGCGCCGGACGAAGTCGAACAGGTCCTTGGCGGTCCACTCCGGTGTTTCGGAGGCAACGATGGCGACGATGAGTTGGGCGAGGACGTCGAGCGCGTTCTGCACCACGCGTGTAGGCTCCACGTCGCCAGAATGCATGGCGCGAACGATGGCCAACTGCTCGAGCGCGTCGTCGCGGAAGGTGGGCACAAAGACGCCGCGACTCACGGCGGCGAGGGTATGTCCGGCGCGGCCGACGCGCTGCAGGGCCGCGTTCACGCGCTTGGGACTCTGCAGTTGCACCACGAGGTCCACCGAACCCACATCGATGCCGAGCTCCAGAGAACTGGTGGTGATCAGCGCCCGCAACTCGCCGGCCTTGAGGTGCTCTTCGAGGAGCAAGCGTCGCTCGCGTGAGAGCGACCCGTGATAGGGAAGGGCCATCTCACTCCCCGCCAGCGCGTTGATGCGCGCTGCCATCTTCTCGGCTTGGGCCCGGTTGTTGACGAACACCAGCGTCGTCCGCGCCGTGTGAATGCGCTCGAGGACCAACGGGGCGACCGACGTCCAGATCGTCCCGTCCACATGCGCGAGGTCGTCCACGGGCGAGACCACCGAGGTCTCCATCCGCTTGACCAGTCCGCAGTCGACGATCTCCACCGGCCGAAACCGCGGCGACGCGTCGTCAGGCGCCGGTGCGAAGCACCCGCCAAGGAATCGCGCAATCTCCTCGAGCGGCTTCTGTGTTGCGGACAGCCCGATCCGCTGCGGTGCTTCGCCGGAGATCCGCGTGAGCCGTTCGAGCGTGAGCGCGAGATGGACGCCACGCTTGGTGCCGGCCACGGCGTGAATCTCGTCGACGATCACCGCGCGCAGTCCACTGAACATCGTGCGCGCGCGCAGACTCGTCAGGAGAATGTGCAGCGACTCGGGCGTGGTGATGAGGACGTGGGGCGTCTTGCGCAGCATGCGCGCCCGCGCCGCCGCGCTCGTGTCGCCGGTGCGCACCGCGACGCGGATCTCGGGGAAGACCTCACCGGCCTGCTCGAAGCGTGCCTTGAGCTGAGCGAGGGGATGCTCGAGGTTGCGCTGGATATCGTTGCTGAGCGCCTTGAGCGGGGAGACATAGAGCAGGTGAATCGCATTGGCGAGTGGCTGCTCCTGGCCCTGCCGAATCAGGGAGTCGAGCTCCCAGAGGAACGCGGCCAGGGTCTTGCCCGTCCCGGTAGGCGCAAGGATGAGCGTATCCCGGCCGCTGGCAATCGAGGGCCACCCGGCACGTTGCGGCGCGCTGGCTGGCCCGAGCGTGTCGCTGAACCATTGCCTGACGATCGGGTGAAAGGATGCCAGCGCGTCAGGAGTCATACGAAAACGAGCGCCTCAGCGGCCGAATGGCACTCAGCGCGACCTGGAGCCGCATGTTCACGCGGAGTCGCGGCGCCGCAGAGAGAAAGAACTTGTTCTCTTCAATCTCCGGTGAATCCTCCCATGAATCATGGACATGGTCCTCCGCGACACGGCGGCTTCGCGCGAAGTGCCCTTTCAGAGGGACTGCGACATCGCATGAGCTACCGCGACGGCCCTTTTTCTACATCACCGTCCCCGGCTTCTTCTTC
>JBQTIW010000003.1:0-1635 GCA_052387735.1 Gemmatimonadaceae bacterium | reverse complement strand
CAAAGTGGATCCGGCGGTCGCTCTCGGGCAAGGACGGCATACATTTCTGGCGCAGCGAGCTCCGACACCACGACCCTCAGTTCTTCGTAGGGCAAGTGCCAGCACTCCGCAACCACAACCAGCCCGTACTCATGGAATGGCAAATCGTCTGAACCAACTTCCTGTATGCCGGCCTCGGTGTCGAGCTGATGTTCATGACGTACCGCATCATCGACTGGATCACGCCGCAGGTCAACTTTACCGAAGAGCTCAAGCGCGGGAATGTGGCGGTGGCGATCTTCATCGCGGCGCTGTTCCTCTCGATCGCCCTGGTGATCGGCCAGGCCCTCAACTAGCGGGATGCGCCATCTCACACGGCGGACCCTGGCCCTGGTGGCCGGAGCGCTGGCCCTAACGAGTGAGCTCGGCGGCCAGCGCAGGCCTGCGCGAGCGCCGGCTGACTACGACGATGTCTTCCGGAAGTACGGCAAGCGCTTTTTTGGCCCGGCGTTCGACTGGCGGTTGTTCAAGGCGCAGGGCATGGCGGAGAGCAACCTCGACCCGAACGCCCAGAGCTGGGTGGGCGCCCGCGGCGTGATGCAGCTCATGCCGTCGACCTTTCAGGCGATCCAGTCGGAGAACGAGGAGTTCCACGGCATCGACGACCCCGAAATGAACATCGCGGCGGGGATCTACTACGATCGGAAGCTCTGGCTCTTGTGGGAAGCCGATTCGGTGGAATTGCACCGGCAGGAGTTCATGTTGGCGAGCTACAACGCCGGTCGGCGGACAATTCTGCGCGCGCAGTCCCACGCTCGCCGCTCCAAGCTCGACCCGCGTGCCTGGCCGGACATCACCAAGGTCGCGCCCGACGTGCCACGATGGCGGCATCGGGAAACGCTGGAGTACATCGAGCGTATCGCGGGGAACCTGGGATCGCTGGATGAGAAGGGCCGGAGGAGAACGGTGAGCGGAGAGCGGGGAGCTGAGGGCGGCGCGCGAAAGGACTAGCCGTTCGACTCGCCCCCGCTCTCCGTTCCCCGCTCCTGTTAGATTCCCCTCCCCCAAACCACGCTCCGAAGCATGGCTCCGCAGTTCATCTACGTCATGAAGGCGCTCACGAAGGTCGTCCCCCCTTCGCGTGTGATTCTCAACGATATCTGGCTGTCCTTCTACCCCGGCGCCAAGATCGGGGTGTTAGGCAGCAATGGTGCCGGCAAGTCGTCGCTGCTGCGTATCATGGCCGGTATCGACAAGGACTGGAACGGTGAAGCGTGGGCGGCGCAGGGGACCAAGGTCGGGTTCCTTCCGCAGGAGCCGCAGCTCGACTCGTCGCTGGACGTTCGTGGGAACGTGGAGCTCGCGGTCAAGACACAGCGCGACCTCCTCGACCGCTTCAACGAGATCTCCATGCTCTTCGCGGAGCCCATGGATGACTCGGCGATGCAGAAACTTCTGGATGAGCAATCCCGAGTCCAGGAGCGGATCGATGCGCTCGATCTGTGGAACCTCGACAACAAGATCGAGGTGGCGATGGATGCGCTGCGCCTGCCGCCCGGCGATGCGGATGTTGCCACGCTCTCCGGCGGCGAGAAGCGTCGCGTCGCGTTATGCAGGGTCCTGCTGGAGCAGCCCGATCTGCTGCTGCTCGACGAG
>JBQTIW010000002.1:0-13196 GCA_052387735.1 Gemmatimonadaceae bacterium | reverse complement strand
ACACGACACTGATCGCCCAGCAGAGAAGGAAACCCTAAGCACGGAATGTCAGGCGCGCCGCTCCCTGACACCCGGCCGTCAGTTGTTCGCGACGCGCTCGACCACGATCCTACGGCCCGGGCGCGCGCCCTCGATGCCATTGCGCGGTCATACTGGGATCCGATCCACGCCTACCTGCAACTACGCTGGCGCCTCGGTCGTGACGAGCCGCGGGATGCCGCACAGGACTTCTTTGTCCAGGCGTTGATCCGCGAGCTCTTCCATCGGTACGACCCGGCCCGGGCACGGTTCCGAACCGTACTTGCGCCTCTGCCTCGACTCGTTCGTGGCCAACACGTTCAAGGCACAGAATCGGCTGAAGCGAGGTGGACAGGATCCGCACGCGGATCTGGACGATGTCGCCGACGTCCTCGCCGCCCCCGATACTCGCGCCGCGGACGGCTGGTGGGCGTGACCGTGGGGCTACGCCACGCAACGCCATCGCGAGCCCGCAACCTGAGGCCTGGCTGGACGCACGTCTGTCAGCGGGCGTCCAGCATCACGACATCCAGGTAGGTGCGAAACGCGCCGGCTCTGTACTGGCGGAGGAAATCCGGAAATCGCTGCAGCAGCTGCACCGAGATGTGACCGGCAACGCCAAGGGGGTGCGAGGTTCCCGACCGATCGAAGTAGCTCCGAATGATCACACCGCCGGGATCGACCGGGAGCTGTGTCACGGTCGTGGCGAAGCTGTCGAAGCCGCCATCGCGCCAGACGTACATTTCAGCATTTGACGTGTAGAGCGCCGAGATCCGCAGGCCGCGCGCGCGGACATCCCGTCCGATCGCGGCGAGAGCGCTGGTCCCGGCGAGGTTTCCCACGACCGGCACGATGCGGCCAGCGGCGTGCATGTCCTTCACGTACCGCCAGTCCTCGTCCCGCACCAGATATGATCGCATGTCACCACCGAGGTCACGCTCGAGGATGAGCCGGCGCAGCGTCGGATACATCCCGGTGTTGAAGCGCCGGAACGAGCTGAAACGCAGCTCGAGGCCGTCTCGCATGAAGTCGGCGTGGAAGCGTTGCATCGTCTCACGATCGCTCGTGCTCAGCGGCACGCCGAAGGACGTCGCCACGCGTAGCGTCTCGCGACGCTCGCGCGCCGCCGTCAGCGAGTCGAGTCGGGTGCTGTCGACCCAGGCGAGGAGCTCGAGGATCGGTCGAGCCGTCCATTGCCCGACGTCCGCGGGGACTCGGCTGCCTAACCAGCGGCAGAGATACTCCACGCGGTTGCGCGACCGTGCGAACAGCGCCTTGAACAGCAGGTGCTGCAGCGCGTTGTCGCGGCGGATATCGATCATGTACGCCATCGCCGGCCGGATCGCGCTGATGTACGAGTAGTTCTGATCCGGTCCTACGCCGAGGTACGCCCCTCCCCGCACCTTCAGCTGGCGCAATCGCGTGACGACGTGGAGGTACGACGTCTCGTTGGAGATCAGGTTGTCGGAATCGAAGTAGCCCCCCGGCTCGGAAAGCTCGGCGACGAGCGCAGCGAACGCGCTGTCCGCCACACGCGCCGGGGCAGCCTGCGCGGCGAGTGTGCTGCTGCTCAGAGCGAGAGGAACGAGAAAGGCGAGGAGACGCACGGCGGGCAGACGGCAGACGGCAAACGGCAGACGGCAGCTCGGAAGTTGATACACTGATCAAGGACTCGTCCACTCGTCTGCCCGTCTTGGCCGTCCTGCCTGTCTCGCTCGTCCTATATTGCCCCGATGCTCCCCCCTCTCCCCAGCGATTTCCGCGGGACGTACCGGACCGATGTCGATGCGTGCGCCGTATACAGTGAGAGCGCGGGGATCATGCGCGTCGTTCCCCTGGGGGTCGCCGTTCCGGACCAGGCGGAGGATCTGCAATCGCTTTGCCGGTGGGCGCAGCAGCATGCCATTCCACTGATCGCGCGGGGAAGTGGCAGCAGCATGAGCGGCGGCGCGGTGGGGCCTGGGCTCATCGTCGACCTGCATCGCCTGCGATCGGTGTCGGAGGTGGACACGAGCTACGATCGCATTCGAGTGGGTGCGGCGGTGACCCGCGCTCGGACCGACGACCTCGCTCGCGCGAAGGGTCTGCGCTTCCCGGTCGACCCGTCGAGTGGATCGTTCGCCACGATCGGTGGAATGGCTGCCACAAACGCTGCTGGTCCGCGCAGCATGCGGTTTGGCCCCATGCGGCACTGGGTCCGTGCACTGGACTGCATCTTTGCCGATGGATCCCGCTGCTGGGTGTCACGAAGTCCACACACCTCGCTCAGCTCTCCAGTGCTCGAGCGGTGGCAGGGCGAGGCACGTGCGATTCAGGCCCGGTGTAGCGAGCTGCCGCGCCGAGCGGTTCGAAAGGAATCGTCGGGCTACGGCATCCACGACTTCGCGCAGTCGGGCGATCTCGTGGACCTCCTCGTGGGCAGCGAAGGCACGCTCGCGTTTTTCGTGGAGGCCGAACTGGACCTGATTCAACTGCCGATGTCCACAGGGTCGCTGTTGTCATCGTGGCCAACATTGGAGCAGGCCCTGCACGGCGCCGTACTCGCCCGTGAGTCACGAGCGGCCGCCTGTGAGCTGCTGGACACGAGCTTTCTCCAGGTCGCGTCCCGAGCGAGAACGCTACCGATCCCCCGTGACTCCGAGTGTGTGCTCCTCGTGGAGCTCGAGGGCGCGGAAGCCGGAGCAACGGCCGCCATCGCGGATGCGCTCGCAGATGCCTGGCGACGCGCCGGCGCAACGGTCGTATTGCTGGGCCTTGATCCCGAGTCGGAAGAATCACTCTGGTCGCTGCGTCACGCGGCGAGTCCCATCCTGTCACGATTGGATCCGCACATCCGTTCGATGCAGATCGTCGAGGACGGCTGCGTGCCCCCTCATCGGCTCGCGGAGTATGTCCGCGGCGTGCGACAAGCGCTTGTGGACTCGAGGCTCGACGGCGTGCTGTTCGGCCACGCGGGAGACGCCCACGTGCACGTGAATGCGCTTGTCGACGTGCGACGGGCCGCTTGGCGCGACAGCGTGCGAGCGCTCTTCGACCGTGTCCTCGAGCTCACCGCCAACCTCGGTGGCACGTTGTGCGGTGAGCACGGCGATGGCCGACTGCGAACACCAAGCATGCACAGACTCTGGTCCGCCGATACCCTGCGGCTTTTTGCCGACATCAAGGCGCTGTTGGATCCGACCGGAATCCTCAATCCCGGGGTGAAGACCGGGCCCGCGAACGATCCGTTTGCCATGATCAAGTACGACCCCGAGATACGTCTCGCGAGCGGGCGAGCGGCGCTGGTGCTGGAACGCGTGGAACGCGAGCGCGCCTACGCCGCCTGCCGCCTAGAGTTGCTCGACGAGACCGGCTAGGTTGCCCCGTCGATGACCACACCGATGCCCACCGCGCCGACCCCCGCATTGCCTGCCGCCATGCTCTACTACGAGCCCCTGATCACCGTGATCGCGCGACCGGCCTTTGTTGAACCGGAGCATCTCCCGGTCGAATGGCAGGGCGAGGGGAGTGATGGCGAACATCTGGCCGAGTTCGCGGGTCGGCTCTGCTATATGAGTCAGCGCAACCCGGCGGGTCGCTCGACACGTGAGTATCTCGGCAACATCCTCAAGCAGGGACACGGCAGTGTTCTGGAGCACGCCAGCTACTCGGTGCTGCTCGAGGGCGTCTCGCGGTCTCTCACGCACGAATTGGTGCGCCACCGCGCCGGGTTCGCGTATTCGCAGCTCAGTCAGCGGTACGTGGACGAGTCACACGCCGCGTTTGTCGTCCCGCCCGCCATCATCGGGGACGAATCGCTGGAGCGTACCTGGCGCGAACAGATGGAGTCGGCGCAGCGAGCGTACGTGGTGCTGGTGGAGGAACTGATGGCGCGATACGGATGGGTGGGCGACAAGGTCCACCGCCGCAAGATGTCGCGCGAGGCCGCACGCGGCGTGCTCCCCAATTCCACGGAGACGAAGATCGTGGTGACAGGAAACGCGCGTGCCTGGCGCACCATGTTGGAGCTACGATCCAGCGAGGGGGCCGAACTGGAGATCCGCCGCATGGCGGTGGCGGTGCTTCGAGTTATGCAGCGGGAAGCGCCCGGCCTCTTCGGCGACTTCGAGCTCTATATGGCCGACGATCGTCGTGAGGCCGCGCGCGTCGGGCATCACAAGGTTTGAGGCGATGGGCTATCGCCCAGTTAGAGATTCCTAACGCCTAACGGGGCTTCCGACTGGCCGCAATGGGGGGTAAGATGGCCGCCGCGCCTGCCACCCTGTATCCCACTGCGCATGACAAAGATCGGCGTCATGATCGACGATCAGGAGCGAACATCGGGTGCGACCGACGCGCTCGCGCTCGCGTTCACGAGTGCGCTCACTGCACTCGGTAGCATCGAGTTCCTTCCGGTCGACGACTTGTCGCAGCGACTGTCGGCGTCACGCCCGGACATTGTCTACAACGCTGCGCGCGCACCACGACTGCAGGGAGACCGGCATCATCTGGCGGCGCTCCTGGAGCTCGAGGCGATCCCCTTCACCGGAAGCGGATCGGCAACACTGGCGCTGTCGGCATCGCGGCCGAGGGTGAAGGACGCGCTGGGGAGGCAACAGGTTCCGACAGCCGCCTTTACGATGCTGAGCGACGTCGCGGACCTGGAACCGCTCACACGGCGCAGCTTCCCGATGGCGCTCTTTCCGCCGCACGGCGTGTACAGCGCGCGCGACGGCGTGGTGGTGGAGAACGCGACCGAGCTGGAGCGAGAGGTTCTGTCACTGCTTTCCTCGTCGCAGGGCCCAGTGCTCGTCGAGCGGTATCTTTCCGGCGCGGTTTTTTGCTGTGTGATGCTCGGCAACGACGATCGCCGGGTTGTGCTGCCGCCGGTGTCGCTGACGTCCGTCACGAGTCCGACGGCGGGAGACCTGCCCAGCGTGGACCGTGTGCCCCATGGCCTCTTGGAAGTCATCGAGGGCGTGGTGCAGGCCACGGGCACCGCACTCGCAACCCTGGACTGCGTTCGCGTGGACGTCGCACTCAGCCAAACCGGGGTGCCCCACGTCGTCGCCGTCGACCCCCTCCCCGAACTGAGGCGGGACGAGCGCTCCAACCCAGTGCTCATGGCGGCTGACGCAGCGGGGATCGACCAGGGCGAGCTCATCCAGCGATGCTTGCTATTGGGAGCCGCGCGCACGCGCGTCAGCGTCCCGCTTGCCCCGCGGTTGGAGGAGGTAAGGCGGCGTACACCACCACGCGGCTTGAGACTCAGGGCGCGCGAGGCCTAACGAGCGGTTCGTGCGGTCCGGGCCTTGCCGCGCCGGCACGAAAGGCTGAATTTCGACGTCTCGCCCACAGGCTGTCGCGATGCGTGACTATTGTTTACGGCGGATTTCTTGGGTCGCCCTCGGGGTGTCGCTCACCGTCGCCGGCTGTCACCGAAACGCCTCGGGGAGCGCGGTGGCCTCGGGGAACATGGACGTGCTCCGGGCGGATGAGATTGCGAAGTCCGGCGCGACCGACGCCTATCAGGCGATTCGAATGCTGCGGCCGGGCTACTTTCAATCGCGGGGACGCACATCGATTCTGCGAGCCGAGGAAGCGGAGCCCGCTGTCTACCTGGACGACCGGCCGTTCGGATCCATCGATACGCTGCGAGACATTCCAGCGAGGGAAATCGTCGAAGTCCGGTACTTCGGTCCGGCTCAAGCACAGTTGCGGTGGGGTGCGGGGAACTCGGCCGGGGCGATTCTGGTACGCACTGGCAGCCCAAAGTAGTTCTCGCGGTCCCGCGCTTCCGACTTCCGCTCTGTTCCCCTTCATTCAATGCCCATGATGAATAGTCGTGGGCCGATGTGGTTAGACGCGCCCTGGTTCTCCGCGCGCTGGATTGGCACGTCCGCTCTCCTGGCGGCCGCGGCCATGGCCTGTGACGACGCGACCGCCGTCAAACCGAATCCTGGCGGCGCCGTCCGTTTGGAGCTGGTTCCTGCCACGGCGTGGATCTCCCCAGGCTTGTCGCTTCCCATGGTGGCGACCGCGATCGACACGGCGGGGCGCGCGGTATCGGGCCTCGCGCCGGCCTGGACCTCATCGTCTCCGCAGGTCGCGACGGTTTCCGCCACCGGTGTCACGCAGGCAGTGACGGCGGGCAGCACCACAATCTCGGCGTCGTTAGGCTCGCTTCGCGCGTCCGCCCGGGTCATGGTCGTGCCTCCGATGCGCGAGCCGCAGTTCGGCAAGGAGCTGCAGGGCGTTTCCGATGCGTCCCTGCTGGGCACGTGGGCCGATTCGGCGTCGGGAGAGGCATTCGCCGTCGGACAGACGGGGGTCGTGCTGCATCATGTGGGCTCTGCGTGGCGCATCGAGCGCGTCGGAACGCAGGAAACGCTCGTCGGCGTCTGGGGCTCCAGCGCGACCGACGTGTGGACCGTTGGTTCGGGTGGGATTATTGCGCACTACGATGGCGCCACCTGGGAGATCGTTTCATCACCGACCACCGAAACGCTGCTCGACATCTTCGGACTCGGGCGTACCGCCGTATACGCCGTCGGTGTTCGCGGCACGATACTCCGGTACGACGGTGCGCAGTGGCGCGTGATGACGACCGGGCAGTCCTGGGAGCTGTGGAGCATCTGGGGGAGCTCGTCGTCGGACCTGCACGCCGTTGGACAGAACGGCGTCATCGTGCACTTCGACGGGACGCGGTGGTCCGAGGTTCAGTCGCCGACCACGAATCCGATGTTCGGCATGTGGGGTAGCGCCGCGAACGACATCTGGGCGGTGGGCATCAACGGTCTCCTGGTGCACTTCGACGGCTCGCGATGGACCCGCGAGCCCCCGCCGACCAATCGCAACTTGTTTGCGGTATGGGGGAGCGCACGCGACAACCTGTACGCTGTTGGCAACACCGGCGTGGTCGTGCGCTACGACGGTATCTCATGGAAACCACTTTCGACCACTGCGACCGGGCAGAATCTCCGGGGCGTCTGGGGAGACCACCGGGGAAAGCTCGTCGCAGCGGGATGGGATGGCACGGTGATTCGCGGCGACGCGTCCGCGTCGACCTGGGTGACCGAAATCTCGGCGCCAGCGCTGCTCACAGTTTGGGGACCGGGAGATGGCACGATCTACGCCGGAGGAGCCGGGGGGACGTTGCTGCGACGGCGTGTGGGCACTGGATGGGAACCGGCTGGACTGCCCCCGTCGCAACCGCTGTATGGCATCTTCGGCTCGGGCCCGACGAACATCATCGCTGTGGGCGACACCGGTACGATCTGGCGATTCAACGGCACGCGTTGGAGTACTGAAACCAGCCCGCGCATCGTGCTGTTGCGTTCGGTGTGGATGCCGTCGGCGGGACGCGCGGTCATCGTCGGCGATCGGGGGACGATTCTCGAGGAGCGGAGCGGAAACTGGAACGTGATGACCTCCGGCACCAGTGCATTTCTGCGGCACGTCTGGGGCATGTCGGCGAACGACATCTTCGCTGTCGGGGACTCGGGTCTCGTGCTCCGGTACGACGGCTCGCAATGGCGCTCGATGCCGACGCCGACGCGCGAGCTGTTGCGTGGAGTTTGGGGTACCGGCCCGGACAACGTGTTCGCGGTGGGGGAGGCGGGAACGATCCTCCGCTATGACGGCGCGCGCTGGTACGCCATGGCCTCCGGTACCGATGTGGCGATCCGGAACGTCTGGGGCACGAGTCCCGTGGACGTCTACGCTGTCGGGGAAGGCGGACTCCTGCTGCGGTTCGACGGTGCCAGGTGGACGCGCCTCAGCGCCTCGACTGACCCTCTGTTGATTCAGGCGTGGGGCGAACCGGGACAGGGCCGGCTCTTCGTCGTTGGGACACTAACGACGGTGTTGAGGGGAGAGCGGAATTAGACGAGTGGACGAGTGGACGAGTCAGCCCACGTCGCACGGCGACACGCGGGTGAGCTGTGCTGGCACAGCAGCCCGAGGTCATGGCATCGCTGAACTACTCGTCGACTCGTCCACTCGTCCCTTATGACTCCGCCTCCTCCTCCTTTTTGTGCTTCGCCGACTCGCTGATCACCTTCTGCGCCGCCTCTGAGGGCATCTGCTCGTACGCGTGGAACTTGCGTGAGTAGCTGCCGTGACCGTGGGTCAGGGAGTTGAGGTCAGTGGCGTAGAGGTGCAGCTCGGCCTGCGGCACGATGGCTCGCACGACGGCACCGTGACCGTCGTCGGCCGCATCGGTGCCCATGATGCGGCCGCGCCGCTGATTCAGGTCGCCCATCACGTCGCCCATGTACGAATCGGGGACCTTGATCTCCACGTCGTCGAGCGGCTCGAGCAGGACGGGACGGCATTTCGGGGACACTGCCTTGAACGCGAGGATGCCGGCCATCTTGAACGACATCTCGTTCGAATCGACGGAATGGTAGGAGCCGTCGTAGAGCTCGACCTCGAAGTCTACAAGCGGATAGCCGGCGAGGATGCCGCGGGCCGACGCTTCCTGGATGCCCTTGTCCACGGCGGGCCGGAAGTTGGAGGGAATCACGCCCCCGACGATCTTGTCCAGAAACTGATAGCCGGCGCCGCGCGGACGCGGGCCCATCCGCACCCAGCAGTCGCCGAATTGTCCGCGTCCACCGGATTGCTTCTTGTGCCTGCCCTGGCCGTCTCCCCTCCCCGTCAGCGTCTCGCGATACGGGATTCGCGGCCGGGTGAGCTCCGACATCACGTTGTACTTGCGCCGCAGTTTCGCCATCGAGACTTCGAGATGCCGCTCGCCGATGCCCGAGATGATCGTCTCGTGCGTCTCGGCATTGTAGTGCGTTTCGAACGTCGGATCTTCGTCGTGCAGTCGATGCAGTCCGGGCTGCAGTTTTTCCTCGTCGTTGCGCGACGAGGCGTGAACGGCAAACGCCACGACCGGCTCCGGGAACTTGATCTGGGGAAGCCTGACCGGGTGCCCAAGCGTGGACAGCGTATCGTTGGTGTGCGTGTTCTTGAGTTTCGCCACACAGCCAATGTCGCCGGCGTGAAGGATCGGAACTTCCAGTCGCTCCTTCCCTTGCGGCACACAGAGGTGGCCCATCTTTTCCGCGACGTCGCGCGTGGCGTTGAAGACCTCCTGCCCGTTGGTGACGGTACCCTGAACGATGCGGAAGTACGACACCTCGCCCACGTGTGGCTCCGAATGTGTCTTGAACACGAGCGCGGCGAACGGGTTGGTGTCGACGGCGTGAATCTCCACCGTGTGATCCCCTTCGGCGCCCTTGAACGCGTGGAGCTCTTCCATGTCGAACGCTGATGGCATGAGCTGCACGAGCTCGGTCAAGAGTGCGTGAACCCCGATCGTGTGGTCCGCAGACACGGCGAACAACGGATACAGGTCCATCCGCTTCATCGCCTCCTTCATACCGTGGATCGCCTCGTCCCTGCCAATGTCCTCGCCCTCGAGGTACCGCTCGAGCATCGCGTCGTCTGTCGCCGAGACGGCCTCGATCATCTCCTGGTAGTACGTGTCGAAGCGGGCCTGCTCCTCGGCGGGGATGTCCACTTCGGTGTACTCACCGGTCTTGACACCCGACTTGTAGAGGTAGGCGCGTTTGGAGAAGAGATTCATCACGCCGCGAAATGTCGCCCCGGATCCGATGGGGATCTCCACGGGCACGACCTTGTTCGTTAGGCGTTCCTTGATCTGGCCGAACACGCGATCGAAGTCGGCGTGCTCCTTGTCCATCATCGAGACCACGAACAGGATGGGGTCCTGCCGACTCGTGGCCTCGCGGAACATCTTGAGCGTTCCCACTTCGACGCCGCCGGCGGCGCTCACTACACAGACCACGCCGTCGGCGGCGGCAACCCCGGCAATCGCGTCACCCTGGAAGTCGAGATATCCTGGTGTGTCGATCAGGTTGATCTTGGTGTTCATCCACTCGGCGTAGGCGCAGGCCAGTTCAATGGAATAGCCCCTTTCAATCTCCTCGGGCGAATAGTCGGTCAGAGTGGTGCCATCCTTGATGTGGCCGTGCCGCTTGCTTGATCCGGACACGAACGCGAGCGCATCGACCAATGTGGTCTTCCCGCTCGCGCCGTGCCCGACTACAGCCACATTTCGGATCTCCGTCGCTCGATACTCCCGCATTTTGCGTCGCTCCGTGGTGGTGTGTTCCAGGAAGGAGACGGTGGAGGCTGGAGGGCGGGAGGGCAAGAGGTGAGGCCCGAGACGGGAGAGGGGAGACAGGGACCGCGATGCGAGACTGTGCTGACGGGTGGCTCGGTGTGCGGGCTTCACCGAACCACTCCGCCTCCCGTCCCGCCTCAGAAACGACGAGCGGAGGGAACCCTCGTACCGGGCCCCCTCCGCTCTCACCTGCGAATCTGACGAATGAGTTTGCTGACTCAGTCTCCTTCGGTGTCTACTCCGACACCGTCCGCGGAGCGATAACTGTCGAGTAGCGCGTCGAATCGCGCTCCCGCGCCCGCCGCCAGAATGGCGCTCGAGCTCAAGGTAAAGCTGATGGCGCGCCGGGTGCCTTCGGGCCAGTCGGGCATCGACAGGCCGGCCACCAGGCGCCGGATGGAATGGCCGCACTCCGTCAAAAGGAGCGATGCCATCTCGCTGAGAACGTCGGCGGGAATGATCAGATCGCGCGTGACGAGGCCCCCCGTCACCTCATCACGCCAGGCCGCATCGCCCACAGCACCGCGCTCCGGCCAGAGCGCGACATGTCGGATCGTCTCCGAACGTTCGGTGGGCTCGCGCCGCGCTTCCACCGCGGCCGCCAATGCCAACGCCAACAACTCTGCCGTGGGATCGCCATACAGCGTTACCACGTCTCGCGACGGGCGTTCGGAATTGAGCGGCGACGGCACGGAATTCACGTGCGCGAGCACCGTCGAGTGTTCGGGGCGTTCCTCGAGCATTACGAGGACGTCCATCACCCCTCCTCTCGGAAAGACCGGCCCGCGCGCTGCGGATTTGCCTCGCGTTTCGCCGGATACGTCATACTGGCTAGGACCCTGCCAGTCGCCTTTCGGACACTCAACCAGCAAGTGGCGTTCCGTTGTTCCAAGTCGCTTCACAGAAACTTCATCTCGCAGGCTTTTCTCCGGTCATTTCAACCCAACCAACTGCCGCGAAAACCAGCTCATTGGCCCCTCCAGCGCGACGCGCGAGCCACAGGCGCACCCTGACCTGGGAAGTGGTCGGACCGCAGACGCTCGCCGTACGAGCCCCTCGAGCGCCCCGTCGGCAATGTGTGCCACCGTCCGCGCTCCCTTTCCTCCCTCCTTCGGAGTACGGCGCCGACCGAGTTCTGTTACAGATCGTTTGAGGAGGAGTCGTTCAGTCTGTCCTTGCACCGAACATTGAAACGACTTTATTAAGCGATTCCACCTTCCCCAATCCTCATGTCGATCGAAGCTACGGATCGTGGCAGCCGAATTCTCGTGGTCGAAGATCGGCGTGAAGTACTCGAAGTGCTGGAGCGAACGCTCAACGAGCGCGGCTACGATGTCATCTCCGCGTCTGACGGCGAAACGGCGATCGCGATCGCCCTGGACCTCCAGCCGAACCTCGTGATCCTCGATATCGGGCTCCCCAAGAAGAGCGGTATCGAGGTAGCGAAGGAACTGCGCGCGCGCGGGTTTGCCGCTCCCGTGCTCATGTTGACGGCGCTCGACACGGTGGGTGACAAGGTGACGGGGCTCGACGCCGGAGCTGACGACTACATCGCCAAGCCCTTCGATTTCGACGAGCTCCTGGCCCGCGTCCGCGCCCTCCTGCGACGCGCGGCCTTGCGTGCCGAGGCTGCGCTCCTGCGTATCGGCAACCTGACGATTGACCCGTTGACTCGCGAGGTGCGTCGAGGCTCTCGCGTTATTTCGCTGACCCAGAAAGAGTATGCGCTGCTCGAGTATCTCGTCCGCCACGCCGGCATGCCCGTCTCACGCGAACAGATCTCGGCGCACGTCTGGAAACAGGAACTGGATCCGACGACGAACATCGTCGACGTCTACATCAACTATCTGCGAAAGAAGGTGGATCAGGAAGCGGAACGTCCGCTCGTTCACACCGTCCGGGGCGTCGGCTATATGCTGAAGGAGACGGGAGAATAGTCGAGTGCGCCACGACGCCGAGCGGTTTCGCGACTCGTCGCGCGAGCGCCTCTCCCCAGGCGAGGTCGTAACGTAGATCACAATCGCGAGCACTTCAGTTCGTAGGGGATGTAGGTCGAGACTTGCCACAAGTCCGCCAGCCTCTTCTCGAACTGGAGTTTGCCATGTCCCAAATCCTGCGCCTAGCCCTCGTCACCGGCGCGCTGGTTCCTTCTCTCCTGCCAAGCCAAACCACGGTCGCTGCAAATGCGACCGTCGCCTCCAGCTACATCTGGCGTGGCCTCACCTTCACCAACGCGTCCGTCGTCCAGCCCAAAGTGACTGTGACTCGGTCAGGAGTCTTGGGCAGCCTCTCGCTCTTCGCGGCAGGTAACTTCGAGCCCACGACGGCCGGTTCACCGACCGCTATTCGCCAAGGTGGCTCGCACGTCGGACTCAGCGAGCTCGATCTCGTGGCGCAGTGGACCAAGTCCGTGCTTGGAACGTCGCTGACAGCGGGTTGGATCGGTTACCGGTTCAACGAGCGCAACACGGTGATGACATCCGCCTTCAATACGGACGAGCTGTTTGGCGCGGTCAAGTTCGACCACCTTCCCCTGGCACCATCGGTCACGGCCTACGCCGACGTTGGCGTGGTGAAGGGCCTGTATTTGGAAGGTTCGCTGGTCTCCTCGTTCAACGCGGGACGCACGGTCACGCTCACGGCCCTCGCCGGCCTTGCCGCCGGGCAGGAGAGACGTGGAGACCAGGACACGTTTTACAACTTCGCGCAGCGCGGCCTCACGCATGTGGACTTCGGCGCCACCACGTCGTTTGGCGCCTTCGGCGTCACGATCTCCCCGTCCGTCCACGTCCAGCTGAGCCCGTCCGGCCAGAATACGCGTGTTTCCGGCGCTCTCCCCGCACACTCGGATCGTGGGCACAAGGAGTGGTTCGCGATCGATATCGGCTGGGCGCGGTAAACGTTCCCAGTGGCCGGGGGAGCAGCCCCGGACCCCCCCACACGGCACCCCCCAGGCAGCCCCGGATACACCCGAGGGAGTTGAGCCCCGGCGCGCAGACCCACCCACAACCGCAACCCCCCCGCGAGGTAAAAAACACCC
>JBQTIW010000001.1:0-19150 GCA_052387735.1 Gemmatimonadaceae bacterium | reverse complement strand
TGCCTCCAGCGCCTCCCTCAGCGCCTCCAGCTCGATCGTCTCCAGCACGTCCGCTGCGAATGCGTAGGTGAGCAGCTTGCGTGCCGTTTCGCCACTGACGCCGCGGCTCTTCATGTAGAAGGCCATGCGATCGTCCAGCTGTCCCACCGTGGCGCCGTGCGTGCATTTGACGTCATCGGCGAAGATCTCCAGCTGCGGCTTCGTGTCGATGCGTGCCCGATCCGACAGGAGCAGTGTCTTGTTGGTCTGCTTCCCGTCCGTCTTCTGGGCAATCGGGTGCACGTAGACCTTGCCATTGAACACGCCGTGCGAGCTCCCGTCCAGCACGCCCTTGTAGAGTTCCCGTGAATAGCAGTTCGGCTCGGCGTGCTCGATGCTCGTCTGGTGGTCGCAGGTCTGCTCACCGTTGATCATGTACAGCCCGTTGAGCGTGGACCCGCAACCGTCGCCAGCCAGCTTCGTGTAGATGTTCGTCCGTGACAGCGCGGCGCCTGTCGCAAACGAGAACGACACGTAGTGCGAGCCTCGCGACTGCACCGTCTCGACATGCCCCGTGTGGAACGCCTTCTGTCCCTCCTGCTGGAGGCGGTAGTGCCGGAGCGTCGCGTCGTCGCCGATTGACGCTTCCGTCACCGCGTTGGTGAAGTAACGCGCGTCACCCGTGGATGCGTACTGCTCGATCACGGTCACGCTGGCGTGCCGCTCGACCACCACGAGGTTTCTCGGATACGACACACCACCCTCGGCTCCGGCGTCGGACAGAAACAACAGGTGAATCGGCGTCTCGACGGTCGTGTTGCGCGACACATGCAGGAACGCGCCGTCCTTGAGCAACGCGGTGTTGAGCGCGGTGAACGCGAACGCCTGCTGGTCGAAACGCGCAAGCCTCCCGAGGTGTCCCTCCAGCAGCGTGGGCTCTTCGTGCAGCGCGCTTGTCAGGTTCATCACCTGAACGCCTGCGGGAAGGAGATCGACACGGCTCAGGTGCGGGGCATAGCGACCGTTGACGAACACGAGGGTGGGCCATTCGGGATGCCCGATCGTGAACGGCGCGACGTCGGCCGCCGTGAGCGTTCCGATTGCGGCCTTCATTGGCTCGAAGGCCGCCTCGGTGATCGGCGCCGGATTGGTGAAATGCCAATCCTCATTCTTCGTCGTGGGGAAGCCGTTGGCCTCGAACTGGTGCATGGCGGACTCGCGCAACACGCGCAGCCATGCCGCGCCGTCAGACGGCTCGCGCCAGTGACGGCGATACGCCGCCACTCGGGCGTCTCGTGCTTCTCGGGCTTCCGTACTCATGCACGGGCTCCAGCCGGTTCGTCGTCCTCGATCAGCCAGTCATATCCCTTGGCCTCGAGCTCGAGGGCGAGCTCTTTCCCGCCCGACTTCACGATCCGACCAGCGACCAGCACGTGCACGTAGTCCGGCACGATGTAGTTGAGCAGCCGCTGATAGTGCGTCACGACGATCGTCGCGTTGTCCTTGCGGCGCAGGCTATTCACGCCGTCAGCCACGATCCGCAGCGCATCGATGTCGAGCCCTGAGTCGGTCTCGTCCAGGATCGCCAGCCGCGGTTCGAGCACGGCCATCTGGAGGATCTCGTTGCGCTTCTTCTCGCCTCCGGAGAATCCCGTGTTGACGGAGCGTTGCAGCATCGACTCGTCCATTTCCACGAGCCTGAGCCGCTCGCTCATGATGTCGAGAAAATCCATCGGATCCACTTCCGGCTCCCCGCGCGACTTCCGGATCTCGTTGTACGCGGTGCGGAGAAAGTACGCGTTGGAAACGCCGGGAATCTCGACGGGATACTGGAAGGCCAGGAACAGGCCCGCATGCGCCCGCTCTTCCGGCTCGAGCTCCAGCAGGTCCTTCCCGTCGTACTCGACGGACCCTCCCGTGACTTCAAAGCCCGGATGCCCGGCCAGCACCTGGGCCAGCGTGCTCTTGCCGGAACCGTTAGGCCCCATGATGGCGTGCACCTCTCCAGCGCTGACCGAGAGGTTGATTCCCTTGAGGATTTCAATGCCGCCGGCGGAGGCGGTGAGATTCGTTATCGTGAGCATTACAGAGACGGAAGACGGGACACGGGAGCCGTGAGTGCGCCTGCGGCGCTCGTACCCACGAGTCCCTTTGTTCTTGTTTTGAAGCAAGTCACCTGCAGCAATGCATCGCGGAAGCCGTGACAGAATCGGGTGGTTTCACCTCCGTCTCCCGCCTATCAGGACTACCCCACGCTCCCCTCCAACGAGATTCCCAGCAACTGCTGCGCTTCCAGCGCAAACTCCATCGGCAGCTCCTTGAAAACCTCGCGGCAGAAGCCGCTCACGATCATCGAGACCGCATGCTCGGCGCTCAGGCCGCGCTGTTTGAGGTAGAAGATCTGGTCTTCTCCGATCTTCGACGTGCTCGCCTCGTGCTCGATGATCGCGGTGTTGTTCTGCGCCTCGATATACGGGAACGTGTGCGCGCCGCACTCGTTCCCGATCAGCATCGAGTCACATTGCGTGTAGTTCCGCGCACCCTCGGCTCGCGGCATCACCTTCACCCGTCCGCGATACGAGTTCTGGCCTTTCCCGGCGGAGATCCCCTTCGACACGATGTTCGATTTCGTGTTGCGGCCGATATGGATCATCTTGGTGCCAGTGTCGGCCTGCTGCCGGTTGTTGACGACCGCGACCGAGTAGAACTCCCCCGTGGAGTTGTCGCCCTGCAGGATGACGCTCGGATACTTCCAGGTGATCGCCGAGCCCGTTTCGACTTGCGTCCACGAGATCTTGGAGTTGGTGAACGCCTTGCCTCGCTTCGTGACAAAGTTGTAGATGCCGCCCACGCCGTTTTCGTCGCCGGCGTACCAATTCTGAACGGTCGAGTACTTCACCGAGGCGTTGTCCAGGGCGACAATCTCCACGACCGCAGCGTGCAGCTGGTTCGTCGAGCGCTTGGGCGCGGTGCACCCTTCCAGGTAGCTCACGTGCGCGCCTTCGTCGGCCACGATCAACGTGCGCTCGAACTGGCCGGTGTCGGCCGCGTTGATGCGGAAGTAGGTAGACAACTCCATGGGACAGCGCACTCCCCTGGGCACGTACACGAACGACCCATCGGAGAACACCGCCGAGTTGAGCGCGGCGAAGTAGTTGTCGCTGTAGGGCACGACGGAGCCCAGATACCTCTCCACGAGCTCCGGGTGCTCCTGGACTGCTTCGCCAAACGAACAGAAAATGATGCCGTGTTTCCGCAGCTCTTCCTTGTAGGTGGTGCCTACCGAGACCGAATCGAAAACGGCATCGACGGCCACGCCGGCGAGCACTTTCTGCTCGTTGAGCGGGATGCCCAGCTTGTTGTATGTCTCCCTCAACTTCGGATCGAGCTCGTCCAGCGAGCCTAACGGTGTCTTGGTTCTGGGCGCTGAGTAGTACGAGATGCCCTGATAGTCGATCGGCTCGTACTTCACGTTGGGCCACCGCGGCTCCGTCATCTGCTGCCAGCGACGGAACGCCTTGAGCCTCCATTCCAGCATGAATGGCGGTTCCTTCTTCTTCTGCGAGATGAGCCGCACGACGTCCTCATTGAGACCGGGCGGGATCGTGTCGGCGTCGATGTCGGTGGAGAAGCCGTACTGGTATTCCCTGGAAACCAGGGTCTCAATGGTGGAACTCATGTGGTCTCCTGCAGCCGGCTCTTGGAGCCAGCGGGTTCGATCCGATTGTCCGTCGCCGGCCGGTGGCTCAGCCGAGCCGGCTCCGCGACGCAATACTCACAACAGTTGGCACCCTTGGCGATGTGCGTCTGCCGGGTCACGTCGACACCCAGCACTTCCTGGATGAACCGCTGCTCCGCGGCGCAGACTTCAGGGAATTGCTCGACGACCGCACGGATGGTGCAATTGTGTTCCCGGATTGTGGCGCCGTCCTCGCCCGACGCTTCGGCCATGTACCCGAGCGAGGTCAGCATTTGCGCCAGGCGCTGGGCCCGCTCAGTCACAGTGAGATGCGCCAGCTCGGGCCTCACCCGGTCGGCGATCTCCTTCCAGCGCTGGCGAAAGATCTCGACGACGGCATCCGATCCGAACTGCTCACGAACGATCTCAAGTGCTTGCGCCAGCACCTGATCGTAGCTGCGTGGGAACAGACGTTCCCCCTCTTCTGTCAGTCGGTACTCGTGCACCGGCCCACCAACACCCCTCACCTCACGCCGATAGCCGACCACGCCTTCGAGCTCGAGCTCCTTGAGGTGTCTACGCAGCGCATTCGTCGTCACACCGAAACGCTCGGCAAGCGCTTTGGCCGTCAGCGGTTGGTTCTTCTTGAGGGCAACGAGAATATCCGACCTCGCGCCCTTGAATCCGGACAGGGATCCGTTGGCACCCAGCATGGGGAGCAAGATGGTCGGGATTCGCAACTAAGTCAACGAAAGTGTTGGCGAATTCAGGAGGTGCGGTAACGGCCGCGCTTTTGGGTGTGAGCAGCGCATGGGCTCCCCGCGGCTGCCATTGCTTCCACAGCCGGCAACACCATTACTCCTATCTATATAGTTGACACACCATCATGTGCTGGATATTCCTATCCTGATAGGAGAAGAGCCGATGCAGATAACGCTGGGAGCGCGCGAGCACGACGTCATGGAGGCACTCTGGCAGCGTGGGCCATCCACGGTGGCCGACGTACGGACGGCTCTCGCGACCACGCTCGCCCACACAACCGTCCTCACCATCCTCAGGAACCTGGAAGCCAAGGGAGCTGTCGGGCGTTGGGGAGAGGGCCGGGCTCATCGCTACTTCGCCGCCCTGGCGCGCGAGACCGCGCGCGAGGGGGCGCTGCAGACCCTGCTCGACCGGTTCTTCGCAGGGAATCCACGGACCCTGCTGATGTACCTGGTGGGCGCCCAACGGATCTCGGCCGTGGAATTGGAGCAGCTTCGGCTGGACTTTGAGCGCGACGCGGCCGATCGGGCGTTGGCTGATCGGCGGCAGGACGAATCGGTGACCTTGCTCACTGGGCATTAGCGACCCCTGCTGGCGAGCCCCCGCGACGCGGGGTTCTCCGAGTGTTCACCTGCCTCGACGTCGCCTACACTCTCTGCACAGCAGCAGATGCTGATGGCGTCGAGCGGCCTCGGCGATAGTGGAGTGGGGACTGGTGATGGGGCCGTCGTCGCTCGCGCCATGCCTTCGCATGAGGGCAGGCAGCACGCCGCCCTAAGGGGTTCTCCGCCTGTCGCCGAGACACGCCGCATCGCGGCCCTGACATACGCTGCACCGCGGCCCAAAGGGGGGTTGAATGGCTCAGGCACGGGGACGGGTGGATGAGGTCGCACCTGATCACCGCAAGCTCACATCGATCCAGGCCGCACGACTGAGCGCGCTCGCTAGCGTCGACAGGGACGTGCTCGTCGGGCTCACGGTAGCCGACATCCGCGACACGTTCGGCTGGCAGATCGATGCACGCTTGCTGTTGTTCCGACGAATCTGCGGCCGCGTGGTCCAGAAGGACCCGGTGACCGGGCAGTTGTATCCCGTTCCTTTCGCCACGGTTCATGTCGAGGACACGGACTGTCATCTGGTGAGCTTCTTCCCGAGTGGGTGGCCTTGGGGGTGGTTCTTCCCCATCCATTGTCATCGCGAAGTGCTCGGCACGGTAACGACCGACAGGTGCGGCAACTTCTGCATCTGGGTCCCGCGCTTCGAGATCGACTGGATCCTCAAGTTCCGGAGGACACGCGTTTGTTTCCCGGAGATCTTCCTCCGTCCACGTCTCAGGGACCTGCTGCCGATCGACGTCATTCCCGAGCGCGGGCGGTTTCCGCGGCCGGGCCCGGGTCCTGATCCGGCGCCATTCGGCCGACTCGCCGCCCTATCCGCGCCCGCCCTTCAGGCGCTTACCGGCGATGCCGGTCGCGGCCTGGCGGACCGGCTCGTTATGCTCAACGAGGCGCGCTCCTTCGGCGCTCCCGCCGCCGACTTCGACGCCGAGGCGAATGCCCGAGCCTTCGATCGTGAGCTGCCGCCGCCGCTGCCCGTGGAGTTTCGCAAGGCGCTCAGCGACGCGGTCGACGTCCGGAAGAAGGACCGTGCCCTCGACGCCGGTGAGAGCATCAGGTCGGCCGTTGGCCTTCAGCTGCAGCGCAGCGCAAAGGACCTGCTCGACTTCGATCCGCTGCGCTACATCGGACCGTTCTTCCGCTGCCGCGACACGTTCATCCCCGAGTGGGACCTGATCGCCGACGTCCCGGACATCACGTTCCGCGTGACCCAGGATGTGGATGGCGACGGCGACGAAGAAACCATCTACTCCGAGGGATACTTCGACGTCCGCTGGAACGCGGGCACGATTCCCGATGTCACACTCGTCGCAAACGGCCTCGCGGTCGCGTCCCGCGCCTGCGACGTCCCGGTGGTCCCGTGTGGGAACGTACCGGCGATCATCTTCGCCGGTCTCCTGCCGCTGGGTGACGCATCGTACTTCGAGATGGTTCAAGGCTACGCCGTGCGGCCCAACAAGCCGCAGCCAGGCGGTCCTCGGCCCGCGGCGAAGACGCCATTCTGCGGAACCCTCCAGCTCTATGGTTGTGTCAACCTGCCAGGCGCGGTGTTCTATCGCGTGCTGCGCAGCACGGACAACGGTGCGACGTTCGCACCGATCACGGGACTGCCGCGGGTGCTGCATCCCACTGGTGGCGGGGCGCCGGTCATCGAAACGCCCGCCGACGGCTGGTATACGGTGCTCGCCGATCCGGCGGCCCTTCACCCGGCGCGGATGCTCATCGAGTGGCCAACGCCGTCGATCGGCAAGAACGTGCTCAAGGTCGAAACCGGCGACGGGGCCAAGAGCCCGCTCGCGACGTCCGCACCGGTCGCCATTCAGGTGGACAATACCGCGCCTAACGTCGTGTTCAACAAGCTTGCCTGGAAGTTCGCAACCGAACCCGACAGCGCGTTTCTGCTGCCCGAGCGTGACCTGCTGGTGCCCTGCCCGACGGTTCGGCGCGGATCCCCGGCGCGCGACATCGAAGTACAGTTCGAGGTCACGGTCAACGCTGCGCACCTACGCAACGCCTACATCTATTCGTCAGGCTGCGGCGGTGGAGCGTTCTTCGTGGTCGGTGCCGTGCCCAACCACACGTCACACTGGCACCTGGATGTGAATGACAATTCGGAGCTGCTGTTCGGCCGCTACGCGCTCGCCGCCGGGGCGTTCGAGGGGTGCTATGGATTCAACTGCATCGCCAACAGTCGGGCGATGAACCCCGCCGGGGTCGACAACGGCCACATGGTGGACTGGAACTACGATCCGGTCTACATCTATGCACACCCCGGCATCAGCGTGTCGGTGGTGAACGGCTAGGCGGAACCACGGCGCCGGTACGATGTGCCCGCGCTCCAACATCTGGCATTGGACAAACGGAGGGCAGCAAAGACGTGGAAAGTGTGGTCATGCGCTTCGTGCTGGCTGTCCTCGCGACGTGGAGGCTGACGCATCTGCTCGTCGCCGAGGACGGACCGGCGGATGTGATCGTCAAGCTCCGCGAGCGGCTTGGCGACTCCGTCGTCGGGCGGGCGATGGACTGTTTCTACTGCCTGAGTCTCTGGATCGCGGCGCCCTTCACGCTGTTCGTTGTGACGACGCCTATGACTGTCCTGATCACGTGGCTTGCCACGTCGGCTGGCGCTTGCCTCCTCGACCGAATCGGGCAGTCCGTGGGTACCAGCCGTTCCGGCGATGGCCGGAACGCCCTGTGACGCTGGCAAACAATCGAGAGGAGACAACACATGTCATGCTGTGGAGATCGACGCCGCGCCGCGACGCGGAGCACGCATCAGCGGATGGCGCAACGGCCGTCGTCGTCGCCAATTGCCGTGCTGCGGAACCCGGTGTCCGTGGGATTCGTCGCGGCGGGACCGGTGGTCGTTCGGGGAGCAACGACGGGCCTCACGTATGCGTTCCCCGCCGGTGGAGGGGCGCTTCAGGTTGACGAGCGGGATCTGGACGCGTTGCTGGGCAGCGGGATGTTCCGCCGCGCCTAACGCAGCGATGGAACGATCAGCGCCTTGGTGACCTCCCGACGCGCGACCGCCGCCAGGGCGGCATTGGCTTCATGCAGTCCGTAGGCGCGGGACACCATGTCCCGCCAGGGCACGCGCGCCCGATGTTTGGCCGCGACCTTGATCGCGCGATGAAAATGGGAGAAGTCGCTTCCCCAACATCCCCGCAGCTCGACGTGCTTGCGGTTGATCTGCCAATGCGGGTGGATTCGCACGTCGCCATTGTCGGTATAATGTCCGCAGACGACGATGCGCCCGCCGTCACGCACGAGGTCGAATGCCTCAGACACCGCCTCCGGCGCCCCGCTGGCCTCGATCACGGCGTCCACGCCGAACCCATGCGTCATGTCCTTCACGGCAGCGGCACGATCGCCGGCCGCGACCGAGAGGCCTAACGTGTCCGTAGCCCCCATCCGGTGCGCGAACTCCAGCCGCGCATCGGGATCGCCCACTGCCACGATGCGATCCGCGCCCGACAACGCCGCCAGCGCCACGATCGATTGACCCACCGGTCCGACGCCCAGGACCGCCACCGTGTTACCCATCCGGATCTCCGCGCGGTCGATCGCGTGCATGGCCGTCACGAGACCGCACCCGCCCCCAATGAACGTCTCCGCATCCAACTCGTCAGGCAGCCGCAGCATGTGCACTCCCGGCTTCATCCAGAGCGCTTCGGCCCAACCCCCCAGCAATCCTTCCGTCGAACTGTAGGTGATGCCGTAGACCTTCCGTCCGGGACACCGCGTCGACTGCTTCGTCACCAGGCAGTGGTAGCACCGGCCACACGTTTCGTGTACGTCGAGAAAGGTCACCCGGTCACCACGCTCGAACCTGCGCCCTTCGGCGTCGCGGATCGACCCACCCACCTCCTCGATCTCCCCCACCGATACATGACCCGGGATGATCGGATAGGGGACCCCGCTCAACCGACCGTGGTGCAGGTGCACGTCCGTTCCGCAGACTTCGGAATAGGTGACGCGCAACAGTGCCGCCCCATCGGCAATCACCGGTGACGGAACCTCCTGCACCTGAATGGGCGCGTGGGGCGCGGTCATGACCGCGGCGCGATAGGTCGACATCGGAGATGGGGTCGGGAGTCGAGCGTTCGGAGTTCGACTAGCGAGTCGCGTTGAGCCGCGTGATGGCGCGCCGAATCAGCGCGGCCGCGATCTCGAGTTTGTAGCCGTTCATGGCCAGGGGCTGTGCGTCGTACAGGGCGCGCTGTGCCAGGGTCTCGATGTCGTCGTCGCTCAGCCCCGCCGAGGCGACGTCTTCCTCGACGGAATCGGTCACACGCCACGGAGTGTTGGCGACGCCGCCCAGAAACATGCGCACGTCTCCATCACGACGCCGGATCGCGGCGAGGGACACCAGGGCAAAGTCCCAAGCCCCACGTTGCATGATCTTCTCGTAGAAGTGCATGCCGCCTGACGAGGATGCGGGGATCGTCACCGCCGTCACCACCTCTCCCGCCGCGAGCACGGTTTCAGCGTCCAACCGGTTGCGTGATGCCGCAAAAAACTCGGCGCACGGCACGGACCGCGCTGCGTGCCTGTCCCGCACGTGGACCACGGCTTCGAGCGCACTCAGTGCCACCGCGGGATCGGATGGGTGCACCGCGACGCACGGCCCCTGCGGAAAGATGGCGTGGTACTGGTTCTCACCATCGAGTGCCGAGCAGATCCCTCCCCCCGAGCGCAGGCACTCGTGCCCATGCCGGTAGTACCAGCAGCGTACATGCTGGCAGAGATTCCCGCCTAACGTGCCCATGTTGCGCAGCGCGTAGGAGCCCACCGCGTGACAGGACAGAACCAGAGCGGGGAAGTCCGCGCGCACGCGCGCGTTCCTGACGATGTCCCGGAGCGTGACCGCCGCTCCGATGCTCAGCGAGCCGTCCTCCGTCCAATGCAAGGATGTCGCCTCCTCGATGCCGCGCAGATCGACCACCTGCTGCGGCGCCGCAAGAGACTCACGCGTGAGGGGAATGAGGTCCGTACCACCGCCCAGGGCGACCGCCCCGACGGCGGAAAGGGCACCGGTGGCGCTCTCCCACGAGTCGGGACGGACGTAGGCGAAGGGGTGCATGGCCAAGAACTTAGTGGATAGTGGCCAGTGGGTAGCTGGTAGTCGCACGTCGAAAGGCGATCTTTCCACCCACTACCACTACCCACTGCCCACCACCCCACCCGCCATGCGTCATCTCGTCTCCAGCGGCACCACCTGGGAACCCATCGTCGGCTACTCGCGCGCCGTGCGGGTTGGGAATGTCATCCACGTGTCGGGCACGACCGCAACTGCCGCGGACGGGCGTGTGGTTGGTGCCGACGATGCCTATCGGCAGACCGTGCAGACGCTCGAGAACATCCAGCGCGCCATCGAGCAGGCTGGGGGCACGATGGCGCAGGTCGTGCGTACACGCATTTACGTGACCGACATCGCACGCTGGCGCGAGGTGGGCAAGGCGCACGGAGAGGTTTTCGGCACCATCCGCCCCGCAACTTCGATGATCGAAGTGTCGAGCCTGATCGATCCGGCGATGCTGGTCGAGATCGAAGCCGAGGCGATCCTCAGCGAGTGAGCATCGGGTTGAACACCACGATCTCGTAGCCGAACTCCTCATCGACCGCGTTCTCCACGTAGTCGATGACGAAGTGCGTCGGGAAGCCATACTGCGCGTCATACGTCGCGTCGATGCGGTGCGCGCGATTCCGGACCGCGTCCTCGATGACGTCGAACAGCTGCTCGACCGATCGGTACACCGACACGAGGTTCGCGCTGACTGGTTCGCCCGTGTTGACGACAATCGCAGACGTCACGCGACCGCCGCGCACGGTCACACGAACGGTCTGCCCTCCCAGAGCACAAAAACACAACGCACGTGCGCTGACCTCGTAGTCGGTGACGCCATTGGTGTTCCAGCGAGCTCTCGCGGCCACCAGCTCACGGAAATCATCGTCGCGGTCCGCAGGTCCCACGAACACCATACACGCGCCACAAAGCACCATCGTCACGACGGCTCGCGTCAGGGAGAACAGACGGCTGCGGAACTGTGTCATGCGACAGTGATGGTTCAGAAAAACAGTACGGTTCGGTACCGCCAGCCTGCCTCCGGGGTTCCATCGAGGACATCGCCTGGCATCTTTCGTCAGGCGTTTCTTCCGACCGGGGTACGCACTCCCAGTGCTGCGCACACGAACCGAGCGAGTCCCGATTCAGCTCCTGGCGATCTCCCTCATCGCAGGTGGATGCGGTGGCGGCCTTCGTCCCCTTCCCCCGGCGACGGCACCGGCACCGTTCCCGACGGATGGCACGACAGCAGCTCCGCTGGAATCGACATCCGACGGCCGAGCACTCCCTGACGATGAGGCCGCACTTGTCGCCCGAGACCTCATGGTGCCAGTCGACGGCGTCTCCCCCGAGGGCGTCTCCGACAGCTACGCCGCGAATCGAGGCGACCGATTGCATTCGGCCCTCGACATCATGGCGCCGAGGGGTAGTCCGGTCCTGGCCGCCGACGGCGGTACGGTCTGGAAGGTGCGTTCCAGCGCCCTCGGTGGACTGACGATCTATACGATCGACGACGACCAGCGGTTCATCTACTACTATGCGCACCTGGATCGCTACGCCGAGGGCCTGCGGGAAGGACAGCGGATAGGGAAGGGCGATCTTCTCGGATACGTCGGCACGACCGGCAATGCCCCACCCAACGTCCCGCACCTTCACTTTCAGCTGATGCGATACAAGGGCGATGGCAAGTGGTGGGATGGCGATCCAAGCAACCCGCGCCAGTTTCTGCTGCGACCGGGAAAGGTGAACCGAGAATGAAGGGGAAGGAGCGCGCGGAGCTTCGTGCCGAGGCCCACCACCTCGATCCACTCGTGCACATCGGCGTGTCCGGGGCCACGGACACGGTGGTCCAGACAATCGACGAGGCGATCCGCACGCATGAACTGGTGAAGGTCGCGGTCGGACGCCATGCGGGCCTGGAGCCGAGAGAGATCGCCCGCGCCGTCGCCCAGGCGTTAGGCGCGGAGGTGATCCAGGTGATCGGGCGGAAGCTGACGCTGTATCGCCACAATCCGGATCTGTGGACAAAGCCGCGGTTGACGCCGCCATGGGCGCCACGAGGACGGTAATCACGGAGATCTCGCATGAGAACGAGACTGCAGACCTACGAATCCGAAGAGATCGTCGTCACCTTCGACCCGACTATCTGCATCCACTCTGGTGTGTGTGTGCGCGGGTTACCCCAGGTCTTCGATGTCAAGCAGAAGCGATGGGTACAGCCCGAGAATGCGAGCGCCCGTGAAGTCGCGGAGCAGGTGATGCGATGTCCCTCGGGAGCGTTGCAGTATCGCTGGAAGGGATCTGGCGGTGACCCCCGCGAGGGTACCACCCGATGACGCACGTGCCGGCAGCACGCACAGCCCGGGGCGTGCTGCCATCCGTTCGGAGTGTCTCCTGGCCGGCGTCGCCATGCCCCGAGCCGCTTCCCGGCCTGACGGCGGACATCAGTCACGACGCGGCGCTGCTGACGACGGGTCCCATCGCCAGTTAGGTACGCCCGCGCGGATGCGAACGCCGCCAACCCAACGCTCGGGTGGCATGCACGCCATCCAGTCCAGCTCACCGTTCAACACCCGCCGCCCTGCGTCCGTGAGCGTGAGGACGTTCCTGTGCCAGGCGGCCTCAGTGGCAGTTGCCACGAGCGGGGCAGGTTGCGCTCGGCACATGTCTCTGAGCACGAACCAGAACATCGAGTCGCCGAGGTGGACGAGTGGCTCCCGTTCGTTGGTGAGGCGCGCGAAAACCTCCGCTGCCGTCGAAGGGCCTTCCACCAGCAGCTCCAGCGCGAGGCGTTGCGTGAGACTCAACCCGTCGCCACACCAGGGCAGCTCCTGCAGATGCCTGATGACGGCCGCCCCCATCTGCGGCAACGCGTCACTCGACATCGCGCTCTCATGAAGCGCGATGGGCGATGGCTTGCGCAGTGCGCGCCATACTCGGTTCCCCAACGCCAACAGTCCCGAGGTAACCATGAGGCGATCGTCCCACAGCATCCGCAGCGCCCCGGCGGAAAGCTCTCCAAGACCGTGGAACCGGTCGACGGCGGGGAAGTGATCGATGTGGACGAGCTCGAGGCGTCGAGGCGCGCCATGCTCACCATAAAACGCAAGAATCCGAGCGAGGATGAGCTGGTCGAAGGTGTCGTGTTCGAACCACAGCACGACCCGCTCCCGCTGTAGGGACGCTGCCAGATCGTGCTCGATTCGCAGCAGGCTCGCTCGTGCGGTCTGGAGTGGAACGTCATACGCCGCGGCGATGAACTGGGCCCGGGTTTCCAGAAAATCGCCTTCGGCGGGAACCGGGCCCTGGCAGTACGGATCGCTGATCTCGACGAACTCACCCGCCAGTCCGGCGCTGCGCAACCCACCGAGAATGTCGGTGCCGCACCGGATGTGCATGGTCGGCACATCCGCATCGAGCACGGAAGCACCGGCGGCAACTTCGTTGCGCGCGGTGGCAAGGCGCGTGATGTGCGCGCGGAGCCGCGGCCAGCTCGGCAGCCCTAGCTCACGGGCGATGACCAGTTGTGCCTCGGTCACCTTGGCGAGTCGCTCCACCAGCAGCGCATCGTTCAGTCCAGCACTCTTGGGGTGATTGGTGCGGAACCGACGTACCGCGTCTGCGTCACCGCGCGCGAGAGCGTTTCGGAGCTCCTTCGCGCGCTTCCTCTGCTGCTCGAAGTCGAGCGGACGCGCCTCGTCCGCGTGGGCGATGCGAGACATGACAACCCCCGTTCACGATGTCTGTTGTCCGCACGATCAGACCAGAAGGGAGGTCGCTGTCGTTCTGAGAACTGCCGATCGGGGGCGCTGCCCTTTCCGCGGACCGGATGCGTCGATCGAACGCACCCGAATCATGCGTCCGGCTGTTCCGGTCGTCAACTATCTGAGTGCTTCCTCGCCTCCACGCATCGCCACCAGGGGGTCGGCGCGGGTCGCCCGCCACGCCGGCACCAGAGTGCCTAACGCCGCTCCGACGACGAGCAGCAGCGCAAAGATCGCATATGTCACCCGGATCGCCGGGGGTGACGCCGAAGAAGTGGGCCGCCCACGCTCCAGCTGGATGCCTACGCGGGGACCTGCACCGACAGCCTGTATGGTGACGCCACGGTAGCGGTGGAGCCGCAGGCAGTCCGGCCGCGTGTTCGAGCGACCGGAGTGCCTGACCGCCTCGTTTTACCCTCCGCTCGCGATCTCGAACGAGATGTCCACGCGTCGCTGCGCGTCGTCTTCCAGTTCGTTCTTGTCCTCGGGGTTGGGCTCGCCGCGCGCGCCCTCGATGATCTTGACGGCGGAGCTGAACTCCTGGAGCAACAGCTTCTTCACCTTCTCCTTGCGTCTGACCGATAGATCCTGGTTGTGCTGCGCCTTGCCCGTTGGGCTGGCGTAGCCGACGATGTGCACCGGCTGGAGTCCTTCGATCAGCCGCCGCCAGCGCACGTCTTCCTTCTCGAGCGCGCGCCTCCAGTCCTTGAACAGCTGCATCTCCTTTGGCGTGATGGTGTCCTTGTCCACGTCGAAGAAGACCGCGTGCCAGTACTTGATGACGTTGGGGTAGACGGGTTTTCCGACCTTTATGCTGGTGAACTTCCCGGCGGCCGCATCGAGCTCGGCGATGCGCGACTGTGTGTGCTCGATGGCGATCTCACCGTTCGACTTCACGCTGACCTTGCCGCCGAAGTCGATGAACTTGTCGCCCACACCAGGGTCCCACTTTCCATTCATCAGGAAGTCGATCTGCGAAACTTCCGACCGCGCGCCGGAGGCCCTCTTGGCCGTAAACTTGACCTCGAGCTTCTGGTCTTTGATCGAGGACGAACCCTGGATCACGCGCTGAATCTGCGCGTTGCGGATGTCGTAGCCGTTGTACTCGAACGACAGCCTGAACAGAAAGCGGTACACGCGCGCCGTCTTGATATCCAGGCGCAGGATGTCTTTCACCCCTGACGGTGGCGAGTAGGTCTTGAAAGCGAAATGGGCCGACTTGGTCGTCCAGGGCGCGATCGTCGGTGTATCGTCGTGCATGACTTCGGCGATGTCGCTGGTCATCACGAAACGTCCCTCGTCGGCGCGGGCCGACACGGCGTCCACGACTTTCTTGAAGATGCCCCGGGCAAAGTCGATGACCTTGCCGATCACGTCGAGCTGCTTCGCGACCGGCGTCGCCGGTGCCGTGAGCGTGAACCCCAACGCCGTAGCGTCGGTCGGGGTCACGATACCATCCGCCGCGCCCGCATCACGGTCCTTCTGGTACTTGATGAACGCCATCGACGTCCCTGAGCCGAAGTCGCCGTCGGTCTTTCCCCTGTAGTATTTCTTCGCGTGCTTGGCGAGCGCGTCCTGCAGCGAGCGCACCGCGGCGCCATCGGAGCCGAACCGGAGGCGCACGGGGGCATCGGCGTCCTTCCCCGTCGCCACGAGGCGGGCTTCACGCCCGGTGAACAGCACGTAGGCAAACTTCTGCCCGTCGTCCTTCGTGGCCTTCGCATTGTCCAGGCCTAACGCGGCACGGAACTCGGCCCAGGCGCCGGCGGGCGTGTCACCCGTGGAGGTCCCGGGGACCGTATGGCAGCCGGCGGACGAGTAGTCGGGTTCCGTGCTGGTGCCGGTGTTCACCTTGACGATGCCCGCGTGAATGTTGTCGTTGGCGACGGCCTCGTCCCAGGTGTCCTTGACCGTGTAGCTGAGATCGTCCTCGGTTCGCAGCACGATCACCGTCTGATCGTTTCGGAGCGCGCCCTGCACCCGCCCCGGGTTGTCGACGAGCTTGCCCTGCGCGTCTTCCTTCTTGGGACGATGGGTGCCGACCACCATCGCGTACTTGCCGCACGGCAGCATGTTGGCTTTGTCGGCGTGGTTCTGGCGGTACGACTCCATGTACTCCCAGTTCGGGACCGTCGACGCCTGGAACGCGGCGATCTTGCCGGTGGTGCTGTCCCAGACGCCTATGATGCAGCGATTGTCGATGTGGTTTGGTTCGACTTCACGGGCCGACACGCTGCCGACGAAGCTCGCCTGGTCTGCGTCCATGGTGCAGCCGCGCAGCCCGAAGACGACCTTGACGTTCACCCCGCTGAGCGAGACGTGGTTGAGCCTCACGAGTCGATCGATCACGGTGCCGTTGAGCACGAATGGCGCGGTGTCGATCGCTTTGCCCAGATGCCGGTAGTCCGGCGAGTTGCTGTCGCTGGCCCAACGCACGTCGGTCGCCGTCATCTTCTTCGGCGACTTGAGTGAGAACGCGAACATCGATTGCGCGCGCGTGACCCTGGCGCCCGGACGCGCTTCGTCGTAACGCGGTTCGAATTCCGCCTTGTCGACCGTGACGAAGCCCTGACTGGCCAGCGAGAATGCCCAGGTGCTCTCCTGCGCGGTCATGCTCCGTGCCACGTTGAACCCGGCGTCGTGTGGCCAGTGCACGATCTGGATCCGTAGCGGACGCTTGGATGCTCTGGCCTCGGATTCGTACTTCTCGAGGAACTTCCCGAACTTCTCCTGATACGACGTGCCGGTCAGGGGGTCGACGATGTCGAGCGTCGTCCCGTTCTCGCTTCCGTCGCCGCGGATGCAGGTCATGATTCGCGCATGAATCGCGAAGTTCGCGCTGGGATCCTCATCGGTCGTGACCCAGAGCGGTCCAAACTGACGCAGCAAGCCTTCCCAACCGCTCGCCGTCAGGCTCTGCGGCCACTCGTGCGTCAACCCGGCGGCGGCGAGAAACGCGGCCTTCTGCGAGCTGAGCAGTCCCTGGTCCGCGTTGAACATCGCCAACCAGCTCGACCCCACACGACCGATCGCCGCGGGAATCGACATGGAGGCCTGCTCCCGCCACATCATCATCATCGTCGTCACGGTCGCCCAGCAGGTCTTGGGCGACGGCTGCTTGAGGGCCGCGACGAGCCCGGGCACGCGGTAGTTGACCGCCGCCTGGGCCCGCACCGGTGGCGCGGTGCCCGCCGCCGGCGCCGGAGCTGCACCGACAGGAGCGGGGGCCGGGGCCGTGTGCGCCCGCTTCTTCCGGCGACCACTCGTTCGACTGCGCGTGGCCGAACCGCCGCCACCTAACGACTTCTCGAGATCGAGCAATCGGTTTGCCATCAGATCATCTCCCGCTGGGTAGTCCGTCCTCTCCACGACCCACGTGCGTTCCTGGTGCTTGCGTCCTCAGGCCGAAGGCTCGACCACCGCAGCCTCCCCCGCTGTCGGTACCGGCAAGGCTACGAGATCCTTGATCAGCGTGTCACTGCCCGGAGGCACGATCTCGACCGCCGGTGCAGCGGGCCTGTAGGCTGTCGCTGGGGGATAGGCCGGGGCGACGCCTGCCTTGTGATCCTGCTCCGCGTCGAGCTGCCGATCGAGCGCCGAGAAGACCTGGCTGAGCTGCACGGCGGGCAAGCGGAACTCGGTCGCATAGTTCATCCCCTGCGCCATCTGATCGAAGACGGCGTGCCCCGGCACCGGGGGAGCCGGCGCTGACGGACTCGTGTCGTCGTCACGCGTGCGCTCGTCTGGCGCGGCCAGCGCCGGAGTGGGTGTGCCTGACCGCGTGGCCAGATCGGCCAGCCCTCGCTCCACCGCCTCCATGTCAGCGGCAAAGGTCGCGGGATGGTGGCGTGGCTGACTCTCCGCCGACAGAGATTCGGCGGGCGAGGCTTCGGATGATTGGTCATTGGAGAGGCTGATCCGCGTCGCATCGCGGGTCTCCTCCTCCAGGTCGGCAAGCCGCAGCGTCTTTTCCTCGTCGGGCTCCTCGAATGCCTCGACGTCGTACTCGTCGCCCAGTTGCTGCGCCACGGTGTCCCGTGCCGGGGGCGCGGGAACCTCGACGTCCACCGGCGCAACCGGCTTGTAGGTAACCTCGTGCTGGCAACGAATGGGATCACCCTTGTCGAAGCTGTAGGCGACGGCTCCACCGGTCTTCTGTTTCTTCCTGGCGGCGTGCGGCGCTGGCGTCGGTGTCGACCCACTCGGCTTCTTGCGGGCGGCCTTGCCTGACCTGCGCTTGCGCGCGGGCCCGTCGTGTCCGTTGTGGCCGGCGCGCAGCAGGTCGTCCAGATCGAAGAGGGAAACGATTCTGTTCTTCATATCAGGCGTCACTCCTCAGGCGTTCACGTCGAGCGTGATGACCGCATACGGGTCGAGCGCAACCCGCAGCTCGTTGACTCCTTCCCGCAGCAACCCCGGCTCGAGCGCAATGCGTACTTCTCGCGAGGTCGCATTGACAATCCGCACCGGAGCGTCGTTGAGCGTCGCCATCGGGTAGTCGCCCACCGATGCGGCGGTCGCCAGGTTGGCGCCTTCGAGCGCGAGCACGGGCGAGGGCTCGCGACTCACGAGCATTGCCTTCGCCACCGACGGCGCGTTCTGTCGTCGTTTCGTGCGATTGAGAATGCTGGCGAGTTTGTTGTAGTTCACATTCCCGCCGCCGGCGCGTTTGATGTCCACGTTGCTGCGCTCCATTCGCTCGATGTCGTTGACCGTGGTGACGCCGATTTTCTGTAACTCCTGCTTCGTCTCATCGTCGATGTCTTCCACTACCTCGATGGCCACGTCGTCGCGACTCAGCGGCTCGCGCGTGGTTTCCCGGATCTGGCGGTCGGTGATCGATCCAAGCTGAAAGGCGATCTTGGCAGCACCGGTGTCGCCCGGGGCAGCGGTCGTGAAGCGGAGATCGCGACCGTCGAAGTCGGGGAAGAGGTGCAGCTCGAGCTCGAGATCGCGCACCGTGTACGTGAGCCGGCGATTGATGCCCTTGAGAGCGAGCGTGTCCTGCGCCCGGTCCAATTCCAGAATGAGCGAATCCAGAAACGAATTGAGCTTCCAGCTCGGACCACCCTTAGGCATCGTCCAGCCTCGTTATGCGCATCGACAGTCGGTGAAACGCGGGGAGCACCGTCGTCGCGGTCCACTGCGTGGGCGTGGATCCGGTCAGCCGCGGCAGCGCGTGGTCCGCATCTCGCACTTCGAGCTCGATCGCCAGCGTGAGCACGATCTCCTCGAGATCCGCTGCCGCCGTCTCCGGATCTTCGTCCTCGTCCAGCTGGGC